>JALFRV010000087.1 GCA_022778905.1 Prevotella sp.
GAGAGGTCCCACTTGCCTTCATCCATGGCCTTCCTGAACTTCTCACCATATTTGATTACACCCGACTCGAGCATATCCCGGATGAGGTCATTGCCCTCGCGGGTACGCTCTCCCACACCTGCGAAAACAGAGTAGCCGTCATGCCCTTTGGCAATATTATTGATCAGCTCCATGATGAGCACGGTCTTGCCTACACCGGCTCCGCCGAACAGACCGATCTTTCCTCCTTTCATGTAAGGCTCGAGGAGATCGATCACCTTGATGCCAGTGGCCAGCATTTCCTTATGGGTCGACAGTTCTTCAAACTTCGGGGCCTCCCTGTGAATGGGATATGCGCCCTTCATGTCGAGTTCTTCCATGCCGTCGATAGGTCTGCCGATGACGTTCATCATACGCCCTTTGATCTGCTCACCGGCGGGCATCGTGATCGGATTACCAGTCGGCACGACCTCGAGGTCCCGCTGTAAGCCGTCCGTATTGTCCATGGCCACACATCTGACCGTATCCTCTCCGATATGCTGCTGCACCTCGATGATTAAGTCACGACCATCCTGTCGCTTCACCCTCAAAGCCTCATAGATCTTTGGGAGCACTTTCTCAGGATCCTCGCCCTTTGTGTCAAAGTAGACGTCAATCACCGGGCCGATGATCTGGGAAATATGTCCGTTAATTTGTGACATAAACTTTTTACTGTTTAATGATTATTATTGCTATTAGATATTTCGATGTATTTTGCAAAAGTATCAATTATATTCGGGAACTACAAATTTAATGCAGGTTTTCTCTAAAATATTTTCACCTTTTGCAGCCATGTCAGATACTCAGTTCGTCGAGCACCTGTATCAGTTTCCGGTCAATGGGCTTGTCAGACCGGATGGCCTCCGAAAGGGGCACATAGACCACCTCATTGTTCCTGACTCCTATCATCACGTTGCGCTGTCCCTGCATGATGGCCTCCACGGCACCCACACCTGTCTGGCTGGCGAGGATGCGGTCGCGGGCCGTCGGACGTCCTCCGCGCTGGAGATGCCCTAAGATCGACACCCGCACATCAAACTCCGGAAACTCCTTCCTGACACGGTCGGCATAATAGAGCGCACCGCATTTCGGACTCTCGGAGACAATGACGATGCAGCTCTTCTTTGATTTGCGGATGCCGCGTTCCATGAACCGGGCCAGCTGGTCAACGTCCGTCGAGTCCTCGGGGATGATGGCGGCCTCGGCACCACAGGCAATCGCACTGTTCTGGGCAAGGAAACCGGCATCGCGGCCCATCACTTCGACGAAGAAGATGCGCTCATGACTCTGGGCCGTATCGCGGATCCGGTCCACGCACTCCATGATGGTGTTCATCGTGGTGTCATAGCCTATCGTATTGTCAGTGCCGTAGAGGTCGTTGTCGATCGTACCCGGCAGCCCGATGCAGCAGAGGTCATATTCCCGCGCAAAGCAGCGCGCACCGGCCAGCGAGCCGTTTCCGCCGATCACGACGAGCGCATCAATCTCTTCCTTCACCAAGTTCTCATAGGCTTTCTGACGGCCCTCGGGGGTCATGAAGTCCTTCGAACGGGCGGTCTTGAGAATGGTTCCGCCACTGCAGATGATTCCGCTGACGTTCTCAGTCGTGAACGTTTTGATCTCGTCGTTGATCAAACCGTCGTAGCCGCGATAGATTCCCTTGATCTGAAAGCCGTTGTAGATGCCGGCGCGAGTCACCGCGCGAATGGCGGCGTTCATCCCCGGAGCATCACCTCCGGACGTCAGAACGCCTATTGTCTTTATCTTTGTCATGTCTTGAAAAATATATCTTTATGAAAAATAAATGATCAACCACATGGCTGCAAAGCCGCACAGCCCGCCCAAGGCTGCCTTGATACCGACCGTCTGGAAATACCATCCCACGTGCATACGCTCCACCTTCATCAGCGCCAGACCGCTGAGCGACCCGACGGAGAGGATGTTGCCGCCGACGGCCGACGCGTAGGCCACGATCTTCCAATAGCTTCCGTTCTGGGCAAACTGGTGGAGATAGCCTCCGTCAAGCCCTCCCGCCAAGGCTTCCGTGCCTACGATGTCATGCAGGGAGATCATGCTCATGGCCGTCGCGAAATTGTCCAGGAAAGCGCTCACGCCTGCCGTCAGCAGGCCGGTGATCCACACATCGTGCACCTCCCGCTCCATCAGCTGCGCAAACTGACCCACGACGCCGGTCTCTTCCAGCACCCCCACGGCCATCATGAAGCCCAGCACGAAGAGCATCATCTGGATGGTGCCGTACTGGAGGGCACGGAGCGTAGGCCGCTGAATGAGCGTATCGACGTTCATGAGCTTACGGTTGAAGATCTCATTGACGATCCATAGCACCGACAGAACGCAGAGAGCGCCGAGGAAAGGGCTGAGTCGGGTGATGCTGTGGAATGAAGGGATGAACCATAAGCCGCCGATTCCGACCAGCAGCATCAGCAGACGCTGCCACGGGGTCAGCCTTGTGTCATCGCCGCGATAGGGCATCGTGATCCACTCACCCTCGACCCGCTCTGGCAAGCTGCGTCCCAACCACCACGTCGGGATGATCCATGCCGTCAGGCAAGGGATCAGGAGCGCCATCGAGTAGTTTGTCGGCGTCACGGCGCCGATATTCCACAGCACCAATCCGGCGGGATTACCGATCACGGTCAGCGCCCCACCGCAGTTGGCTGCAAGCACGATCGCCGATCCATAGATGAGCCGCTGGCGGCGCGTGGAGATGATGCCGTGCATCAGCATGAGCATCATTGTCGTTGTCGTAAGATTGTCCAAGTTGGCCGAGATGAGCAGCGTGGTTATCGAAAGCATCCACAGCATGCGCCGGCTGCTGCGTGTCTTGAGCAGCTGCCGGATAAAGTCGAAACAGCCGTTGTTGTTCAGTATCTCGACAATGGCCATCGTGGCGAAGAGGAAGAGGACGATTTCGGAGGCCCGGCCGACATACTTCAGAAAAACGTTCTGTGCGATAAACTCCTTGACGGCCGTACTCGAGGGGGCTGCGCCCTGCAGGAATGCGAGGTATTCAGCAGGATGCTGGGCCATCACGAAGTCTGTTCCGTAGGCGATATACAGCATCCAACCTAACGTACCGACGAACATGGCAACAGCCGCCTTGTTGATGTTGGTCACGTTCTCGGTAGCAATGAGAACGCAACCCAAAACGAATATGACAACTATAATAAGGGTCATATGATCACTTTTCAGGGCAAAGATAATAAAATATCTTTAACATACAATGGTAAAATCCGGATTTTATATCCTTTTAATGTAAAGAATGTTATCGCCAACAGCCACTTCCGCGCCTACTTGACCGGTGCCCCGGCAGTGGTGTCCGATACCCTTGCGGAGACCTGCCGTATGTGGTCTTTGGGGCGGATGTCACATACGGCTTCCGCAGCACTACCCTTTCGGCCGTCCAAAGCGATCATATGCGCCGGGCGGAAAATGAAGATGTGAGTCTGGAAGGTGAGAGCTTATAAGTCGGGAGACATGAGCTTATAAGTCAGGAGGCATGAGCTTATAAGTTGGAAGGTGTGGGTTGGGACGTTTTCAAGTTATTGGTTGTGAGAGCGCAACCCTGATCTGCATATTGGGGAACATCAGCTGAGGGCGCGCGACTTGCCGAAGAAGAAACGGGACAAGCCGGTCCTGTCCATGGCATAGGTGAGCGCATAAGAGCCGGCAACGGCCAAGGCGACGCTCACGACCATGAAAACCATTCCGGTGGAATCCACCTGCAGCAGAAAAGGCTGATAGCTCTTGGAAAGGATGGTGAACAGTGGGGAGAAGAGCAAGAGCGGCAGGGTGTTGCGACCCACATAGAGCAGCAACAGCCGCAGGCGCCCTCCGAGAAGCGGATAGACACGGAAGAGCACGCTGAAAACGAGCATGACGACGGCGGCGCCTGCCATCTCCGTCTTGTCGAGATGGGCAGGATCAAGACAGAGCAGCACCAACGGGATCAGCGCAAACCATGATCCCAACTGAAGCCGACGGGCATCGCCGACAGTCTGCCTGACCACGGCCCCGGCCATAAAGTAGCCTGCATTGGCCATCGAAACGACCCCGCACCATTCGGAAAGGATATAGAACAGCAGGCCGAGGAGGATGAACCGGCTTGCCGTATGCTGTCGGACGAGACGGAACACGCCATAATAACAGGCCCCGCAGAGCACGAGCGTGTGCAGGTACCAATAGGGCCCGAGGGGACGGAGCACCACTTTCTCGGCCAGAACGGCTACCGTCAGCCGGTCGATATGTTCTCGGATGGGCAGCACGGAGGCCATCACCGTGTAGCCCGTTTCCATCACGGCGTAGGGGATGAAGATCCACAGCAGGGTGGCAAAGAGCTGACGCGGCCGTTTCGCAATGTTGAACAGATAGCCTGAGATGAGCAGGAAGCCGGGCATGTGGAAGGTGTAGACGAGCTGCTTGGCATAGGGATAAGCGTTGCCGATGTAGACCAAATGGAAGGCAATCATCAGCAATATGAACACGCTCTTCATGAAGTCAAGCTCATGGATGCGCGGGCGGGTGGCCGGAATGGTGTTTTCGTTCACTCCTGCAAAGATAATAAGAAAATCCGAGCTGACAAATCCCGCACCGTAAAAATGCCGCCGTGCGGGCTGCTCCTACCCTTCGACCCAGTTCTGCAGGATGCGCATGCCGTCGGGCGTGAGCACACTTTCGGGATGGAACTGGATCCCGTGGATGTCGTAGTGCTTGTGTTTCAGTCCCATGATGCACCCGTCATCGCTGACGGCAGTCACCTCGAGGCAGTCCGGAAACTGTGCCCGGTCGACCACCCAGCTGTGATAGCGTCCCATCATCAGGTGGGAAGGCAGCCCGCGGAAGATCGGATCATTGCCGAACTGCGTGCCCTCCGTGGCTACCCCGTGATAGACCTCCGGGAGATTGACGAGGCGTGCGCCGAACACTTCTCCGATGGCCTGATGGCCTAAACACACGCCGAGCATGGACTTCCGGCCTGCATAGGCGTTGATGACCTGCAGCAACAGGCCTGCCTCCGAGGGTATGCCGGGGCCAGGCGAGAGGAGTATCTTGTCAAAAGACTCCAACTGACTGACCGTGAACCGGTCGTTGCGGTAGACGGTGACATCGGCTCCGAGCTGTCTGACAGCATGGGCCAGATTGTACGTAAACGAATCGTAGTTGTCGATGATGACTATTCTCATAGCTTAAAAGATCTGATTGGGTTATAACGTTTCGGCGATGCGGATGGCCTTGACCAGCGCTCCTAACTTGTTGTTGCTCTCTTCTAATTCGTAGGCATCATTGCTCTTGGCCACGATGCCGCTGCCTGCCTGGAACCATAACTCGCCGTTCCGGCTGATGAAAGTGCGGATCACGATGGCCTGGTTGAGATCTCCGTCCAATCCGATGAAGCCGATACAGCCACCGTAAGCACCGCGGTTGTGAGGTTCCAGCTCACTGATGATCTGCATGGCCCGCACCTTTGGTGCCCCACTGAGGGTACCTGCGGGGAATGTGTCCACAAAGGTCCGGATCCGGTCAGCATCCGGATCGAGCGTGCCGCTGACCCGACTGACCAAATGGATCACATGCGAATAGAACTGCATATCCTTGTAGAAGTCGACCTTCACGCCGTGACAGTTGCGGCTCAAGTCATTGCGCGCCAGATCCACAAGCATCACATGCTCCGCGTTCTCCTTCGGATCGTCTCGCAGGAAGTCGGCATTCCGACGGTCCTGCTCCATGTCGCCGGTGCGCTTCGTGGTCCCTGCGATCGGGTCGATGTAGGCCTTTTCGCCGGCGATGCGGTTGTGGGTCTCGGGCGAGGAGCCGAAGATGCGGAAGCCGCCGAAGTCAAAATAGAAGAGATAAGGACTGGGATTGATGCTCCGCAACGCGCGGTAGAGCTTGAAATCATCACCCTCAAAGCGCTGGACAAAGCGTCGGGAGATGACGATCTGGAACACATCGCCGCGCAGACAGTGGGCCACACAGCGGCGGATATTGGCCTTGTGCTCCTCGTCGGTGAGTGTGCTCACGGTCTCGCCGATGGGATGAAAGCCGCAGACAGGATGCTTCTCCTTCGCCATCAGCTTCTCGATGGCGTCGAGACGGGCGGCACCAGCAGCCTCCGTCTCACCGTCGGGGAGCATCGTGATGAGCTGGATCATGTTGTTGTAATGGTCGAACACGATGACCGTTTCATAGAGGATGTAGAGGATGTCGGGCGCATCGTTGCGCTCGGCTTTCGTGTCCCTGACCGGTATGTCCTCAAAGTAGCGCACCGCATTGAATGCCGTGTAGCCGTAAAGACCGCAGTAGGCGTGGCCTTCGCCGGTGACACGGAAATGTCGGATGAAATCACCGATGCCGGCAATGACCATCTCCTTGCCCTGTCCTTTGACCGGCCGGTCCGTGCTGCCACCGGCTTCGGCCGTCGCATAGCCTGCCATGCGGGTCTCGGCGACAGTGCCGTCGGGATAGCCCGCCGTGATGATGCCGTGGCTGACTGATATGCTCGCGATCGGATGGATGCCGATGAAGGAGCGGCTGTTGTCATGACCGTGATAGTCGGAGCTTTCCATCAGTGCCGACTGCGGATAGAGATCACGGAGCCGGAGATAGATGCTCACGGGCGTGTAGAGGTCCGCCAGAATGGTCCGGATGCAGGTCCGGTAGGAATATACTTTGTCTACGGGTGATTTAGAATTGTCCATACTCTTTTGCCAATGACTTGTTTTTCAAATAGGTTTCCACATCCTTGTCGCCCCGTCCGCTGACTGTCAGCACGACAACGTCATCGGGCCGGAACGTCATCTTCTTCAAGGCGGCCACGGCGTGGGCACTTTCGATGGCCGGGATGATGCCTTCCAGGCGTGTCAGTTCATAGCCGGCGTAGATTGCCTCATCATCATTGACGGCCAGCACCTGCTCCCGTCCGGCCCGCGCCATGTTCGCATGCATGGGTCCGATGCCCGGATAGTCGAGTCCGGCACTGATGGTAAACGCCTCCTCGATCTGCCCGTCGTCCGTCTGCATGACTAATGTGCGTGCGCCGTGGATGATCCCTTCCGTCCCGCAATGCATCGTCGCGGCCGTGCGGCCGGTGTCAATGCCCGCTCCGCCAGCCTCCGCCAGCACGATCCTGACACGCTCGTCGTCGACGTAGTGATACACGGTGCCGGCCGCATTGGACCCTCCTCCGACGCAGGCAATGAGGTAATCGGGGTAGTCCCGGCCCGTCTTTTCGTGCAGCTGCCACTTGATCTCGCTAGAGATGACGCTCTGCATGC
>JALFRV010000101.1 GCA_022778905.1 Prevotella sp.
GAAGACCGGCTGAAGTCGCCGCGTAAAGTGAGTAAAGAGAATGCATCATAGAGAAAGACAAAAAAGGGGATGTGCCTATTTTGACACATCCCCGCAATATGAATATCATCCTCCTGCAATTAATTATCCTCTCAATAAGACATCATGACATAGCCTTGAGTCATCAAAGTATACTTTTTTACTTCAAAGTTAATCCCCACCTTTTTCCTACTGAGCCCACCTTTTTCCTACTGAGCCATTTTCTTTGCATAAAAATAAAACCAGATAATTGAATCTCAACTACCTGGTTTTATGTCACGGTCTTTCAACCGTTGTGCGCCCTTAGGGACTCGAACCCTAGACCCACTGATTAAGAGTCAGTTGCTCTACCAGCTGAGCTAAGGGCGCATAAAACACTTCCTTTTGGAATTGCGTGTGCAAAGGTACAGTCTTTTTGGGAAATGACCAAACAAATCCATATTTTTTTTCTAAAATCCTTTCGAATCGTAGAGGCCGTAATAAATCAAAATGTGGCCCATCGAAGTTTATCTTCCTGGAATGGCTATTTCTTTTCGAGTTGGTTCTGCAAGCGGACCAGCTCGTCTCGATACTGAGCAGCTTGCAGGAAGTTCAGATCCTTGGCCGCCTGCTTCATGAGTGCAGTCGTATTGGCGATGCTTTTCTCCAACTGTGCCTTTGTCATTCTTTCTACGATGGGATCGGCGGCAAAAGCGCCTTCTTCCGGTTCGAGATAGGCGTACTTCGTCTGCCTGTTGGATGTGGCGAGGTCCTGTTTGGATGTCGCATAGTCATCATGTGTCGGCAGGGCAGAAGTGATGGCCTTGGTGATCTGTTGCGGTGTAATGTGATGGTCCTCATTGTATTTCAACTGGATCATTCGTCTTCTTTCCGTTTCGTCAATGGTTTTCTGCATGCTTTCCGTGATGGTATCAGCATACATGATGACTTTTCCGTTGACGTTGCGAGCTGCACGTCCGGCCGTCTGTGTCAGCGATCTGTGGCTGCGGAGGAATCCTTCCTTGTCGGCATCTAATATGGCCACCAATGAGACTTCCGGCAAATCAAGTCCTTCGCGGAGCAGGTTGACACCGACCAGCACATCAAAAGCACCTGCCCGGAGATCGTTCATGATCTTCACACGGTCAAGTGTGGCTACGTCGCTGTGGATATAGTTGGCCTTGATCTGATGATTCAGGAGATATTCCGTCAGTTCTTCCGCCATGCGTTTGGTGAGTGTTGTCACCAATATTCGCTCGTTTTTGTGGCAGCGGGTTAGTATTTCATCCATCAGATCGTCTATCTGATTCTCGCTTGGGCGTACTTCTATTTGCGGGTCAAGGAGGCCGGTTGGTCGAATGATCTGCTCGACGACCACGCCCTCCGACTGTTCTAACTCAAAGTCGGCAGGGGTGGCAGAGACATAGATCACCTGATGGAGCATGTCCTGAAATTCATCGAACTTGAGCGGCCGGTTGTCGAAAGCGGCCGGCAGACGGAAGCCGTATTCCACGAGGTTCTGCTTTCTGGCGCGGTCGCCTCCATACATGGCGCTGATCTGAGGCACCGTCACATGGCTCTCATCGATGACCATGAGATAATCTTTTGGGAAAAAATCCAGTAGGCAATAAGGTTTCTGGCCCGGCTCTCTGCCGTCAAAATATCTGGAATAGTTCTCTATACCACTGCAGTGCCCCAGCTCCCTGATCATTTCCATGTCATATTCTACGCGCTCCTTAATGCGCTGTGACTTAATGTTTTCCCCGATCTCGTTGAAGAATTCGATCTGTTTGGTCAGGTCGTCCTGTATGTTCCGTATCGCCAGTTCGGTCTGTTCCTTTGAGGTGATGAACAGGTTGGCCGGATAGATGTCATATTCTTCAAAGGTTGCGAGTTTGGCGAATGACATACTGTCCAGCTCTTCGATGCTGTCAATCTCCTCATCCCACCATACAACACGAAGGATGTTGTCGCTGTAGGCCATGGCAATGTCGACGGTGTCGCCCTTTACCCGGAAATTTCCACGCATAAGATCAATGTCGTTCCTGACATACAGCGCGTCGACCAATAGTCGCAGAAACTGATTCCGGTCAATGCGCTGGCCACGCTTGACCTTAATGACGCTCTTTGCCATTTCGACCGGACCGCCCATGCCATAGATGCAGGAGACAGAGGAGACGACGACGACGTCTTTTCTTCCGGACAAGAGAGCCGACACCGCGCTGAGCCTCAGTTTGTCGATCTCGTCATTGATGGCTAAGTCTTTCTCTATGTAGGTGTCGCTCGAAGGGAGATAGGCTTCCGGCTGGTAGTAGTCATAGTAGGAGACATAGTATTCCACGGCGTTTTCCGGAAAGAAACCTTTCATCTCCTGATACAATTGGGCGGCGAGCGTCTTGTTGTGGCTCAACACCAAGGTAGGCTTGTTCACATTGGCGATCACATTGGCCACGGTGAACGTTTTGCCTGATCCGGTGACGCCCAGAAGCACCTGTGCCCTGTCCCCCCGGTTGATCCCGTCGGTCAATTCCCTGATGGCTTCCGGCTGATCACCCGTAGGAGCATAGCTTGATGTTAATTTGTAATCCATTTGGTTGCAAAATTAGTAAAATTCCCTTTATATTCTTTGGCGAAGCTTAATTATTTCACAAAATTTCGATACATTGCTTTGTAAATAAAGGAAATATATGTACTTTTGCAACTAAATTTGGATATATGAAGAAATTAGGCTCTCTCTTTCTGTTGGTCATGCTTCTTTCAGGTTGTGCAAAGGAGTTTAATGCCGTTTATAAAGCCAGCGATTATCAATACAAATACGAGTATGCGAAGGAGTGTTTTGCAAATGGTCAATACACCAGGGCAATCACGCTGCTGACGGATCTGGTCACACAGGAAAAGGGAACTGAGAATGCTCAGGAAAGTCTGTATATGTTGGGAATGGCTCAGTATATGAGCGCGGATTATGAGGCTGCGTCTGCCACTTTCAAGCGTTACTACAAGAGCTATCCACGCGGATATTACGCAGAGATGGCGGAATTTTATGCTGGACAGAGTCTATATATGAGTACTCCGGAGCCCAGACTGGATCAGTCGCAGACGGTTTCGGCCATCGCTGCTTTCCAGGAATACTTGGACCTCTTTCCCGAGGCTAAACTGAAGGAGACGGCCCAGAAGAGACTCTTCGACCTTCAGGACAAATTGGTGCAGAAGGAACTTTATTCGGCCCAGCTATACTATGATCTCGGCGCTTACTTCGGTAACTGTTCAGAAGGGGGCAACAATTATGAGGCCTGCATCATCACGGCTGAAAATGCCCTGAAAGACTATCCCTATACTACGATGCGGGAAGATTTCGCCTTGTTGATCATGAAGAGCAAGTTCGAGTTGGCACAGCAGAGCGTCGAAGAAAAGAAGCTGGAGCGCTATCAGGATGCCGAGGACGAATGCTACGGGTTCATCAATGAGTACCCCGACTCAAAGGATAAGGCGACCGCAGAGCGGTATATTAAGAAATGTAAGGAAGTGATTAAGGATTAATATAAAATAGAATATGGATTACAGGAAATCTAAAGCGCCGGTCAACACAGTGACCCGTAACATCATGGAACTCTGCAAGGACACCGGCAATATCTACGAAAGTGTGGCCATTGTAGCCAAAAGAGCCAATCAGATATCGCAGGAGATCAAGCAGGATCTGAATAAGAAACTGGCCGAATTTGCCTCTTACAACGACTCTTTGGAGGAGGTCTTCGAGAACCGGGAGCAGATTGAGATCTCGCGTTATTATGAGAAACTGCCCAAGGCTACATTGCTTGCGACCGAAGAGTTTGTGGAGGGCAACGTCTATTGGCGTGATCCTTCCAGGGACAAAGAAGAAGGACTGCAATGATCCAGCGCAAGCAGACGCTCTATCTCTTGGCAGCTTTGGTGCTGGCCATTGTGTGCCTCAGTCTGCCGATCGGCAGCGTTGAGCCTCGCGGAATGGGTGTCAGTCCGTCGTTATACAACCTGGGTCTGCAGGATGGAAACGGTGGAATCGGTTTCAAGACCCTTCCCCTGTTCGTCATTCTGCTGCTGACAACTCCGCTGACAATCCTCGCCATCTTCAGTTATCGCAAGCGCAAGCTGCAGGCACGGCTGTGCGACTGGTGCATCGTACTGTGCGGGGCATGGTATGTCTGTTTTGCTTTCTATTGGCTGAACGAACTCTCCCTGCTCGGCACATTCCATATTGCGCTTCCGGCCTTCCTGCCTTTTGTGAACATCGTGCTCTTTGCATTGGCCCACAAAGGAATCACGGATGATGAGAAGTTGCTGAAAGCAGCCGACCGGATCCGCTGATAGGCAGTGACAATTCGTGGCATCCGGCGCGTTTGTCGTGCCTGTCAAGGCCTTGCGGATACATTCAGGACATAAACATAAGTGGCAAGCCGTTTGCATGATCTGCAACAGCTTGCCACTTTTTCTGTTGTTGGCATTACCCCCGAATCGGTTCATTGGACCCTAAGCGGATCTTGTTGGACGGGTCGGGCAGGTTGCCGGCCGGGTTTCCGAGGACGTAGCGGGCTATGTCAAAGGAGACCGGATGGCAATAAGATGACCGGCAAGCGCTCGAAAACAGCGTATGGGTGATGCTGGCTCACATAATATTCTTGTGTTTTTGACAATGAGTTTCACGCGAACAATTGCTTGACTCAGTATCGGTAACAGAGGCTCAGCAGGAAAAAGGGGGGCAGTTAATATGCCGTAACTCTTCAGCGGTAGTCATAGTGGAATGTAGCCGGAAATGTGAAGCTTTTCAGGAACAAAGAAAAAACATGTAAACCAATTCAGTAACAACAAACCTAAAGGTGTGAAGTAAAATCAGGCATAGTCAAAGTAAAATCAGGCATAGTCACCAAGTTAACTTCATCGCCCAACGAACATATGTTCATAGGCCAACGAACATATGTTTATAGGCCAACCAACATATGTTCATTTTTCAGTGTACTGAAACCGATGACTATGCACATCTGTTGAGAAGGTTATTACCGCTGAAAAGTTACAACCTGTCTGTGTCTTAACATCATTGTTTTCTGCTGGTTTTCATAGCAGCTGTCCCCATAGGAGATCAACTTTTGGCGGGGCATGGTAGGCAGAGAGTACGCTTCGTTGCGCTACGGGTACTCTTTGTCTGCCATGTCCGTCCAATCGTAGGGAGATATGAATGCTGTCGGAGTTCAGCTGTTTTCAAAAACATGTCGGATGGATCAAAAAACTGATCATCAACAGGAAGAGCGTTGGACTCCGACAGCGTTCACGTTCCCCTAATATTCGTCAGGCACGGCAGGCCGTCATGCCCTCCGCTACACTTCGGGCATTCCCCCCCCCAACCGTGCCCTATCGAGCGTTGAACTCCGATGGAGTTCCTTGCAGAAGCCCTTTCGCTCCTCAATCTTTGTTGCAAAAACAATGATGTTAAAAACACAAGGATATTATGTGAGCCGTGAGGCGGAATAGGGAGCGCAAAGCACAGGTTTACGTGCGTGAAAACAATGGTTTCTGCAGAGGATAATTATGGCCTGCGCAGAGGATAGCTCTTGAGGCTCCATATGTATCCTTTGGGCCGCCTAAAGGATACATATGGAGCGCCCGGAGGATAGCTTTGGGCGAGCCGCAGAATCGGAGTGTCTGATATTTCTGTGTCCTGTCTGTTGTAATCAATTGATATGTTGGATGTTTGTGTTGTTTGTTTACAGCTATTTTAAACGGTCTTTCCAGGCTCTGTTTTGATCGTTCCGCATCCAATCTCGTCCTCCGAGTGGGAGACAGGGATTTCACGCGTCAGGCGAATGCGTTTTCGGTTTCCCGATGTGATTATATTCTTTCGTGAGCTTGAAGGAGAACTCGGGATATTCATAGAGGGCAAAGCGGCGTTCCGTCTGTCCTTCGGTGTATTGCCAAACGGTCTCATAGCAGCCTGCATCTTCGCCCAATTCGGTCAACTGACGGAGATATTCGCCGATCGACTTATTTTCACAGATGTAGACGTGCGGATGCTCTTCGATGACCGGACTGTGGGGGCGGGTACGGTCATGGTCAAATTCGAGAATCCGCCGTCCGTCCTCCATGATGCCGACCATCCGGAAACTCATGCTCTTGCCGATACCCGGAAGATTGAGCACACTGCGGTCTGAAGCGATGAAAGGCATCCGATGTGTTTTGCAGAAATCGGACACGATGCCTTCGGAGCTGACGGATGCCTGCAGGAGACTGACGAGCTCTTCCTCGTCCTCATGGCTCAGGCGGCCGATGACCTTCTCTTCCTGCAGTTCCTGAATCGATCTGCTGTTGGGGGTGAAGATCGCATGGTTTTCATTGAATCCCTTCACTGTGAAAGTGTAATAGCATAGCACGTCAAGCGAGTTGAGCAACCGGCGGAGGGCGGCCGTGTGTCCGCGGCGAGAGGCGGGTATGTTGTAAACCAGTTGGTTGGTGATGGTCCAGCCGGCACGTTGCAGTTTGCGGATGGCGTCAACGGCTTCCGGTGTCACCTCAAGCGGTGTCTGGTAGTGAGTCTGGATGAAAAACTGCCTGATTCCGACCTCCTGTCCTTTTTCTCTGAATAGACTCAGCACGCCGATCAGATCGTCGGTGACGCGCATGGGGAGATAGGCCGGCAGGCGCGTACCCAACCGGATGCGCTGGATCTCGGCAATTTTCTCGCCGTCGGGAAGGTGCTCATTGGCTTTCTTCTTGCGCAGGGCCATCTTGTAGACGGCTTCCAAGATGTTGCGCAGCGAGCTGTCCTGGCTCATCAGCGCATCGCCTCCCGTGATGAGTATGTCTCTGATCTGCTTGTCTTCCTCGAAATAGGCCATGAGCCGGTGGAGCTTCTTCTGCCAGGATTCCGTCGGCTTGAGGGCTTCGAAGTTGAAGTTTAGCACGCCGCTCTGGAAGTTGTACATCCGCTGGCAGGACGCGCAGAGCCCTCCGCACGATCTTCCCATGGAGTCGGGGATAAGGATTGCCACGTCCGGATAGCGCCTGTGGATGTTGTGTCCGTCAGGTAGGAGCCATCCGGCGATATTGGGTTCGTTGCCCTCGATGATGTCCTCGCGTTCCCAGGCCTTGATGTTGCCGAAGGTGTCGACTAATTCTTTCGAGTAGAAGATATAGGAGCGGATGGCCGTGTCGTCGTAGCCGTCCTGCTCAATGTTCAATAACGAGAGATAATAAGGCGTCACAAAGATGGGCATTCCTTTCCTGACGGCAAGGTGATACAGCTCCATCGTCTCCTCGGAGAGTGTTTCGCCCATGAAAAAATTAAGCTCATGGGGCGAGCGGATGGCCATGGCGAGCTGGAAGCGGTAATCGTTCCACCATGCTTCCACTGACTCCCGCTTCTCCTGAAGTGAAATGTTGTCGGGGAAAATATATCGGCTGCGCGGTGAATGTCGCCTTTCAATCTTCGCGATGAGGCAGTTCAGGATGCGCTCTTTGTTCTTCTGCCTGATGCGGATCACGTCTTTGTCCGTTCCGCCCGGCCATCGGTCCATCCATTGCCGGATCGTCTGTGGTGACGGCGGGGTAGGGATCGGGGCGTGAAGTCGTTCGATCTGGCGGGAAATATCGGTGAGGAAGTCGGATGAAAAGGTTTCGGCAGGGGTGTCGTCCTTTAGAAATTGCCAGAGCTTGGTGATGGTTTCGATCTTGATTTGTTTTTCTTCGGACAGTTCGTAAATCGTTTTTCCGTCATACTTGATAAGCCTCAGCAGGTTATCTTTCGCTGTTTGGCTGACGATGGCCAAGTCTTTGCTGATCGCCTCTGTGAGTTGTCGCCTGAAGGTTGATATGTTTTGGCTTCGGGAGGCGATGTCAGCGACGAATGGATGTTTGGTTTCAATTTGTGCTTTTGTCGTGATAAATTCTTCTCTGTTCTTGTTCGTTTGATTCATAGGCATGTCGGTTAATGGATGATTGAATAATATTTCGTTTGTTGATCCTTATCATAATTGTGCATCACCAAATATAATAAAAAATCTCGAAAATCTCTTTTTGTGAAAGATTATTTTGCAATTATTCGTACAATATTAACACAATGCAGGGTCGCATCCTGCCTGTTATTGCGCCCGAATGCGGTTGCCCGGCGAGTCTGAAGTTGAACTCCGTCAGGACGAAAACAGCTTACTCTCTTTCAGTTTTCGCCCGGTTCCGTTGCGTGTGCGGATCCGTCAATCTTTGCCGGCATTGTTCCGGGCCGGTATTTCAATTGTGATACGATTTCCATATGATGAATAAAAAGTACCTGTAAATTTGCCTATGAAAAGTTTTTTTCTTACCTTTGCGCACTAATAATGTAAGAAGAAACGAAAAGGGAGCATTCATCAGGAATGCCGATTTTGTGTAATTAAAACGAGGTTTGGATATGGCTAAGAGGTTTGCCGAACACAAGGGTTTGGATCTGACAGCAACTAACAAGGACGTATTGGCACAATGGGAACGCAACGATATCTTCCACAAGTCGATTGACGAGCGTGAAGGGTGTCCGGAATTCATATTCTTCGAAGGTCCCCCTTCGGCCAACGGACACCCCGGCATCCATCATGTGCTGGCCCGGTCCATCAAAGATACGTTCAACAGATACAAGACCATGTCCGGCTTTCAGGTACCCCGCAAGGCCGGATGGGATACGCACGGACTTCCCGTAGAGCTGGGCGTGGAGAAGGAATTGGGCATTACGAAGAAAGATATTGATAATCGGGACAGCGAGAAGTATATCAGTGTTGAGGATTACAACCGCAGATGCCGTGAGAACGTGATGAAGTTCACGAAAGAATGGCGCTCCTTGACAGAGGAGATGGGCTACTTCGTAGATCTGGATCATCCGTATATCACCTATGAAAATAAATACATCGAGACCCTCTGGTGGCTGCTCAAACAGCTCTACAACAAGGGGCTGCTCTACAAGGGCTATACCATTCAGCCCTATTCACCGGCAGCTGGTACCGGTCTTAGTTCGCATGAGCTGAATCAGCCGGGCTGTTATCGGGACGTCAAAGACACGACGGTGACGGCGCAATTCCGTATTGTGGACGCTGATTGGCAGCTCTTGAAGACCAAGAGCCAGAGCCTGAAGACCTCGCAATGGGGAAATCCCTGTTTTGTGGCTTGGACCACCACGCCCTGGACGTTGCCCAGCAACGTGGCGCTCTGTGTCGGTCCGAAGATCGATTATGTCGTCATAGAGACTTATAATCCGTACGACGCGGCCCCCATGACATTGATCATGGCTGATGCGCGTGTGAATGCTTATCTCAATCCAGAGGGCGAAGTCACTGACGGCGAGGCTCTTCCCGAATACCAGCACGGTGACAAATACGTGCCTTACCGGAAAGTCTGCCATTTCCATGGAACAGATTTGGAAGGACTGCATTTCGAACAACTGATGCCCTGGGTAAAGCCTTGTGAGAAGATCGGCGACTTTGCGCCGGCCTTTGTCAATGAATATGCCCAGGCCAATCCGTCGAAGACGTTCAAGAGCTGCGATGGTCGTGACACGTTTGTCGAGATGGCCGATCAGGCTTTCAGGGTGATCCTCGGAGACTACGTGACGACGGAAGACGGTACGGGTATCGTTCATATCGCTCCGACATTCGGTGCCGATGACGCCAAGGTGGCCAAGGACGCCAACATGCCGGCGCTCTATCTCGTCAGCAAGAAAGGCGAGACGCGGCCGATGGTCGATCTTCAGGGAAAATATTATGTGCTGGATGAGTTGGACGAAAACTTCATTCATGCTTGCGTGGACACGGCTGCCTACGGTCGTCATGCAGGCGATTACGTCAAGAATGCTTATGATCCCGTCTGGAATCCGGGGGGAGTCTGGGATCGGAAAGGCTCGGAAAAAGCCGAGGATTTGAACATAGTGATCTGCATGGTGCTGAAAGAGGAAGGCCTTGCGTTCAAGATAGAGAAGCATGTACACAACTATCCCCATTGCTGGCGCACGGATAAACCGATCCTGTATTATCCCCTCGACAGCTGGTTCATTAAGGATACGGCCAAGAAGGAGCGGATGGTTGAGCTGAACAATACCATCAACTGGCAGCCCGAATCGACCGGAACCGGTCGCTTCGGTAACTGGCTCGAGAATCTGAATGACTGGAATCTCTCGCGCTCACGCTTCTGGGGGACCCCGCTTCCGATATGGCGCGACTATCGCGGAAACGCCAAGTGCATCGGCTCCTTGCAGGAACTCTATGATGAGATTGAAAAGTCAGTTGCAGCCGGAATCATGCACAGCAATCCCTTGAAGGACAAGGGATTCGTTCCGGGTGATTATTCTGCCGAGAACTATGACAAGGTGGATCTTCACCGTCCTTATGTCGACCATATTGTTTTAGTGAGCGAAGAAGGTCTCCCGATGACGCGGGAGATGGACCTCATTGACGTTTGGTTTGATTCAGGTTCCATGCCTTTCGCGCAGTTACACTATCCCTTTGAGGGTGAAATGCTGCGTGGAACGGAAGAAGACCGTAAGGCCATGGTCGAGAGTCGATATGAAGGGCTGCCGATCCCGCCAAAGTTCGTCCCTGCAGACTTCATCAACGAGGGTGTCGATCAGACACGCGGCTGGTTCTTCACCTTACATGCCATTGCGGTGATGATATTCGATTCGGTCGCTTTCAGGAACGTGATCTCGTCCGGTTTGGTGCTTGACGCGAAAGGAAACAAGATGAGCAAGCACATCGGAAACGTCACCGATCCGTTCGAGATGATTCATCAATATGGCGCAGATCCTGTCCGTTTCTATATGCTGACGAATACCGAGCCTTGGGATAACCTCAAGTTTGATCCCAACGGAGTTGACGAGATCCGCCGCAAGTTCTTTGGTACATTATATAATACGTATAGCTTTTTCGCGCTCTATGCCAATGTGGACGGCTTCGATCCCACGGTTGCAGGCGTTGCATTGCAGGACCGGCCGGAGATCGACCGATGGATCCTCTCTTGCCTGCACACATTGATCGGGAAGGTGACCGATGAACTTGAGGGATACGATCCTACGCGGGCCGGCCGCCTCATCGAGAATTTTGTCAACGATGACCTTAGCAACTGGTATGTCAGACTGAACCGCAAGCGCTTCTGGGGCAAGGAAATGAGCGCCGATAAGCTGAGTGCTTATCAGACGTTATATGAATGTCTGATGGGCCTCTCCAAGTTGATGGCACCTTTTGCCCCATTCTATGCCGATCAGTTATATCATGACCTTGAGGGCGAGATGGAGAGTGTGCACTTGGCGCAATGGCCGTCTGCCGATTCTTCGTGCATCGACACTGACTTGGAGTCGCGGATGGAAATGGCGCAGAAGATCACCTCCATGGTGCTCGCCTTGCGTCGCAAGGTCAACATCAAGGTACGTCAGCCGCTTCAGCAGATCATGATTCCGGCCGTTGATGACGAGCAGAAGGCTCGCATTGAGGCCGTGAAGGAGCTGATTCTGAACGAAGTCAATGTCAAGGAGTTGAAGTTCGTCGAAGGCCAGGGTATCTTGGTGAAGAAGGTGAAGTGCAATTTCCGCGTCATGGGAAAGAAATTCGGCAAGTTGATGAAAGCCGTTGCGGCTCAGATGGAAGCACTGACACAGGACGAAATAGCCTTGCTTGAACAGACCGGATCATATTCTTTCGCTAACGAGGGCCAACAAGTGGTCGTTGAAGCAGCCGATGTTGAGATCGTCAGTGAGGACATCCCGGGCTGGTTAGTGTCCAATGAAGGGAATCTGACTGTGGCCTTGGAGGTCGAAGTGAGTGATGAACTCAAGCAAGAAGGTATGGCCCGCGAGTTGGTGAACCGTATCCAGAACCTGCGCAAGGATTCCGGTTTGGAGATTACGGACCGTATCTCTGTGTCCATCTCCCATCATCCGGAGACTGACGATGCGATAGCTGCTTATGACAGCTATATGAAGGGTCAGGTGCTCGCGGATCAAATTCTCATTGAAGAGAATGACGGTGCGGAGGTTGACTTTGATGATTTTAAATTAAATATAAAGGTAGAGAAGATCTGATCTTCTTTGCCTTTGGTCTAACCCATAATAAGATTCAGACATGGCAGAGAAAACTCGCTATAGTGATGAAGAGCTCGAGGAGTTCCGCACTATTATTAATGAGAAGTTGAAATTGGCTCGTCGTGACTATGAGGGCATGATGAAACAGCTGATGAATGCCGACGGCAACGATGTCGCAGACACATCGCCGACGTATAAGGCATTGGAGGAGGGGAGCTTGGCCCAGTCGAAAGAGGAACTCGTGCAGTTGGCTTCCCGTCAGCAGAAATTTATTCAGGGGCTTGAGGCCGCATTGATTCGGATACAGAATAAGACCTATGGCATCGACCGCATGACTGGCGAGCTGATACCCAAGGAGCGTCTTCGCGCTGTGCCGCACGCTACGCTCAGCGTTGCTTCAAAAAACGCCCGCAAGAAAGGTTTTTAGCATTTGGTCCGCATGAAGAAAAGCAGGGAATTTCTTAGTGACGGGCGATTGTCGGTCCTGATCATCGTTGCAGTCCTCATGATCGATCAGATCATCAAGGTCATCGTCAAGACCAATATGGCCTTGGGCGAGTCTATCCGCATCACGGATTGGTTCTATATCGATTTCATAGAGAACAGCGGCATGGCCTATGGCATGACTTTCATCAACAAGTTGTTTCTCAGTGTCATCCGCATTGTTGCCGTCATCGTCATCGGCTGGTACATTCACCGCCAGATCAAGGCCCGGGCCAGGACCCGTTACATTATCTTCCTGTCGATGGTCATTGCCGGTGCGGCGGGCAATATCATCGACTCCATGTTCTATGGACTTATCTTCAATGCTTCTTCGCCCTATTATGTGTCCTATCTTGTGCCCTTTGGTACAGGCTATGCAGGATTCCTGATGGGGAAGGTGGTGGATATGTTCTATTTCCCATTGATCGTGACTACGTGGCCTTCATGGATTCCCTACTTCGGAGGCCAGGAGTTTATCTTCTTCTCTCCCGTATTTAATTTCGCAGACGCAAGTATCACCACAGGCGTGATCCTGCTGCTGCTCTTCTGCCGAAAAGATTTAAGCGATCTTTCCGTTTCAGCGCATAAGAATCCTCAAGACATAGACGAACCGGACACGGGGCATCCTCATGAAGATGAATAAGATCTGTTATATCTTAATGACATCATTGATAGTGGTCTTCTATTCATGCAAACCGAGCGTACCAGGAAAATACATTCAGCCCGGCGAGATGGAAGATCTCCTGTATGATTATCATATAGCAGACGGTATGGCTCAGGAAGTCAGGGATGACGGAATGGGTGCCCGGCAGATCGCATTCAGGGCTGCCGTGCTGAAAAAACACGGTGTCACGCAGGCCGACTTTGATTCTTCGATGATTTATTACATGCGCCATGCCGACCGCCTCCACGCCATCTACCAGAACATTTCGCGCCGTCTGAGTGATGAAGCCATGATTCAAGGAGCCACCGCAAGTGAAGTTAACAGGTTCGGGGCGTTGGCTGCCAATGGAGACACTGCAGACATCTGGGCCGGGGAGAAGTCCATCGTGCTGATGCCGCAAGTGCCATACAACGAAAGCTCTTTCGCCTTTACGACTGACTCCGCATTCCATAAAGGTGATGAAATACTCCTCACTTTCAAGACCGACTTCATCTATCAGGACGGTATGCGTGACGGCATAGCAGTGCTTGCCGTGCGTTTCAACAACGACAGCGTGGCATCCCAGATGCTCCATCTGTCATCATCCACCCGTTTCAACCTGCAGATCAATGACCCATCCCGGTCAGGAATCAAGGAGATCAAAGGCTTCTTCATGTTGAACAAAAGCAATTTTGAGGGCCGGTCGAACACGACTGTCCAGCTGATGTTCATCCATCATATACAGCTTATACGCATGCACGAGAAGCGCAACAAACCTAAGGAAGGAGCCGGAAAAGACTCCCTGCAGGTGGATTCAGCCACCTTGCGCGTCGACTCGGGCAGGATTCGGAAGGCTCCGCTGAACAGACCTCTGCGAATCTCCCCATAATCGGGGGACAGGCAGAGGCTAACGCCGGGCCTGCAAGATGCAATGACAATCAAATCCAATCTATAAACGATCATCATATGTTAAGTACTGACGAACTTGAAGACAGACTCATTGATCTGGCCTTCGCCGAAGATATCGGTGATGGAGACCATACGACATTGTGTTGCATACCTGATGATGCTTACGGCAAATCGCATCTTCTCATCAAGGAAGATGGGGTTCTGGCCGGCGTCGAAGTAGCACAGAAAGTGTTCCATCGTTTTGATCCGTCGATGCAGGTTGAGGTACTCATGGCCGACGGAAGCAAGGTCCGGGTCGGCGATATCGCCATGATTGTCTCCGGGAAGGTCCGTTCCCTGCTTCAGACGGAGCGTCTCATGCTTAACATCATGCAGCGGATGAGCGGCATAGCCACCATGACCAACCGCTATGTTGAGCGTCTTGCGGGAACGAAGACCAAAGTGCTCGACACCCGAAAGACGACCCCCGGCATGCGCATGTTGGAGAAACAGGCCGTCAAGATCGGTGGGGGAGTGAACCACCGGATCGGCCTCTTCGACATGATCCTGCTCAAGGACAACCATGTGGATTTTGCCGGTGGCATTACCAATGCGATTGACCGCTGCCGCCATTATCTGCAGGAGAAGGGCTTGGAGCTGAAAATCGAAATCGAGGTTCGCAACTTTTCCGAACTGCAGCAGGTGCTTGACCACGGTGGAGTGGACCGCATCATGCTTGACAATTTCACGGTGACTGACACGAAAAGGGCCGTCGAGCTGATTGCGGGACGGTTTGAAACCGAGTCTTCAGGTGGCATCACTTATGACACCATCCGTGATTATGCCGAGCAAGGTGTCGATTTTATCAGCGTCGGAGCACTGACTCACAGCGTCAAGGGGCTCGATATGAGTTTCAAGGCGTGTTAAAATCTTAGCGTGTTGACTATATTTTCAGGATTACTCTTGGCGGCTCACATCGCTTTGGGATCACCTGTCAATTATGAGATATCATTGGCCGGGAACTTCGGGGAACCACGCCCGAACCATTTTCATGGCGGCATTGACATAAAGACAGGTGGCGTAGAGGGGAAACCGATCTTCTCTATGGGCGACGGCTATGTGTCTCATGTTTCGGTCGGAGTCGGCGGCTACGGCAATGCCTTATACATTCATCACCCCGAGGGATATACCTCCGTCTACTGTCATCTGAAGAAATTCACCCCACAGATCGCGGCGATGGTCCGTAAATGGCAGTATGCCCACCGGTCCTTCAGCGGCATGATGAAGTTCCGTCCCACGGATCTTCCCATTGCAAAGGGGCAGCTCATCGCTGTCAGCGGAAACTCCGGCGCCTCCCAGGCACCGCATCTTCACTTGGAAATCCACGACTCCAAGACATGGAACATGTATGATCCGCTCGATTTTCTCGGCCATTTAGTGAAAGACGGATTGCCGCCCATGGCTCATGGCTTCATGGCTTGTCCGGTGCAGGGAGAAGGCTCTTTCTGCGGGGGATCAGCCAAGCAGACCTACGGTTTCGGGTCCCATCAGCTCACCCGCAAGTTCTTTGCCTGGGGCAAAGTGGGGTTCGGCATCTGGGCCAATGACTATATGGAGATCACGTATAATCGCTATGGCGTCCGGAAAACGGAACTTTTCGTCGACGACCGCAATGTCTTCAGCAGCGATGTCAACAACATTCCGGTGCAGGGAAACATGATGGTGAATGCGTGGGGTGACTATGAGCATTTCCTGCGTTACAATGTTTGGTACATGAGATCCTATATTCAGCCCGGCGTGACGCTGCCTTGCCTGAAGGCGGATGCCAACCGCGGCATCGTCAACTTCAACGAGGAGCGCGACTATCACTTGACTTACGTGCTGACAGACTTCAAGGGCAATGTGAGCAAATACGGCTTTACGGTGACCGGGAAGCGTGCTCCCTTTGCCGTGCAGACCCGCATGCCGGTCAGCCGCAACATGCTCTATGTCAGCAGGCCCAACAATTTCCAATTGCCGGGGCTGCAGTTGACCACGCCTTCCGGTTATGTGGCCGATGACCTCGAACTCAAACCGCAGGTGACGCGGAGGCCGGGCGCTGTCTCCGATGCTTATCGCCTGATGCCGGTCTCGTGCCCGATGTTCAGCTATGGGAAGTTGAGTCTGCGGGTCAAAAGGCCTGTGAAGGATCCCTCCAAGCTGTATATCGTCAGCCGGATGGGGACCAACCGCTATATGGGAGGTGTCTATCACGCCGGTTGGGTGACTGGGCGGGCACGCGATTTGGGTGCAACCTACGAGCTTGATTATGACGATCAGGCCCCATTGGTCAATGCGGTCAGCCTGTCTCAGGTGCTGACCGTCGGCATGAGTGATTCCGGGAGCGGGCTGGCCGGCTATAAGGCTTATTTAGATGGGCAGTTCATTCTCTTCGAGGAAGTGCCCAAGAGTCCGTGGGTGAGATGCGATTTGGAAGAAGCCCCCGTCAAGAAGACAGGGCAGATGCGTCAGCTCAAGTTCGTCGCCTCTGACCGTTGCGGGAATCAACGAGTATTCACAACTCAAATCAAATACTAACTTATGAAAAAGCAATTCTTACTTTCAGTCCTGCTGAGTGCAGCCTGCGTTGCACCGGCCTGTACAAACTTCATTGTCGGCAAGAAAGCCAGCACCGACGGGTCCGTGATCTGCACCTACAATGCAGACGACTACGGCATGTTCCAGTTTCTCTGTCACTATCCTGCGGGGAAGCATCCCAAAGGCACCATGCGGCAGATCTATGACTGGGACAGCAATGAGTACCACGGACAGATACCTGAAGCAGCTGAAACCTACAATGTGATCGGCAACATCAACGAGTATCAGCTGACGATCGGGGAGACGACCTACGGCGGTCGGGAGGAAATGATCGACACGACGGGCATCATAGATTACGGATCGCTGATCTATATCACTCTCCAGCGCAGCAAGACCGCCCGCGAGGCCATCAAGGTCATGACGACGCTGGTGGAGACCTACGGATACAATTCCAGCGGTGAGACCTTTACGATATGCGATCCCAATGAGGCCTGGATTCTCGAGATGCAGGGATGCGGCGGAGACAAGGACAACAAGGTCGTATGGTGTGCGGTCCGGATTCCGGACAATGCCATCTCCGGTCATGCCAACCAGAGCCGCATCGGCCAGTTCCTCAAATATGAGGGCGTCGAAGTGCTCTATTCCAAGAACGCCGTCAAGTTCGCCGTCAAGAAGGGATGGTACAAGGGCCCGGTGAAGGAGTTCAACTGGAAGATGACCTATGCCTTCCCCGATTTCTCCGGCCGTCGTATCTGTGACGCGCGTGTGTGGAGTTTCTTCAACCATTATCAGGACATGAGCCGCTATCTGCCGTGGGCAGAAGGCAAAGACCCCAATGCAGAGGACATGCCCCTGTATATCTTCCCAGACCGGAAGCTGAGTGTGCAGGATGTGGAACGGGACATGCGCGACCATTATGAGGGTACGCCGCTGGCCATGGACAGCACCGATGCCGGTGGCGGAATATGGCAGATGCCCTATCGTCCGACACCTTTGTACTACACGGTCAATGGCAAAAAATACTTCAATGAGCGTCCGACCTCTACCCAGCAGACCGGTTTCAGCTACGTGAGCCAGATGCGTTCATGGCTGCCACGTCAGATCGGCGGCATCCTCTGGTTCGGCAACGATGACGGCAACATGGTCGCTTACACCCCGATCTACTGCGGCAACACCGTCCAGCCCGAATGTTACAACACGCCGGGTGCCGATGCCCTGAACTTCTCAGATAAGAATGCGTTCTGGGTCTGCAATTGGGTGAGCAACATGGTCTATCCCCGTTACTCGCAGATGTTCCCGTCCCTGAAGGCTGTTCGCGACAGTTTGGAAGCCTCATACTTTGCCCAGCAGAAGACCATTGAGGACCGCGCGCAGGCCCTTTATCAGGCTGACGAGGCCGCAGCCGTGAAGTTCCTCAACGACTACAGCAACGAGAAGGCCCAGCAGATGCTGGCCCGCTGGAAGCAGTTGGCCATCTATCTGATCGTCAAATACAACGACATGGCGGTCAAGCCCGAGAAGGACGGCCGCTTCCTGCGCACAAAGACGGGGCTTGGAGCAGCCGTGAAGCGGCCGGGTTATCCCAATGCGTTTGCCAAAAAATTGGTTGATACGACCGGCGACAAGTTCCTCAGCCCTGCCAAGTAGCAGCGTCCCTCATTGCCGGAGGCCACGGCTTCCTGAGAAATCCTGACGGTCAGGTTCGCCTGTCTGACTGTAGCTTCCGGACTGCATCATCGTTCAGTCCGGAAGTTTTTT
>JALFRV010000134.1 GCA_022778905.1 Prevotella sp.
TTCTTTTTGCAACACTAAGATAAGTGAAAATTCTGACATGGCAAAATCCTGGGCAACTTTTTGTTGCTCAGGAACTTATAAATAAAGTTAAATTATAGTGTTGCGGAATTAAGGATCACGTATTTCTCACGGCTCGGGGGACAATGAAACAGCATGGTCAGGATTTCAGAAACCATGCCGTTTTGACAATGGATTGTCTGCGGACGGGCACAAGGCCCGCCCCTGCAGTCTGTCGGGGAGGTTGAAAACATCAGCAGCGCAGCATGAAGCAAGCCGCACTTCCGGCTTCACATGCGCCATAAAGATGCCCCTGCAGTCTGTCGGAGAGCATGTAAGCATCCGCCTGACTGATCGCGTCAACCCCGTCGGGAGGAACTGCTTGCGGGGATCAGTATTCCGTTTTCGTGGTGCTGTCGGCCCACATTTCAAAGGCCTTGCGGGCCTCGTCAGGCAGCAGGATCTCCATTTGCTTGTTGCGATCCTGTGGTTTCAGCGCGATCTCCCGATAGATGAAGTCGTCGTCGAAGCCGATGCGGGCGGCGTCCTTGCGGTCATTCGCATAGTAGATGCGGTCCAAGCGGGCCCAATAGATGGCGCCTAAGCACATCGGACAGGGTTCGCAGCTGGTGTAGATCTCACAGCCCTCCAAGGAGAACGTGCCCAAGAGACGGGTCGCTTTGCGGATGGCATTCACCTCGGCATGTGCCGTCGGGTCATGGTCGAGGGTCACACTGTTGGATGCTTCCGCAACCACTTCACCGTCGCGGGCTATCACCGCGCCAAACGGGCCACCGCCTTTGCGGACGCTGTCTTCCGACAGCGCGATCGCCCTGCGCATCAATTCTTGTTTCGTCATGTTGTGTCTGTTTTGTCTACAAAGATAATAAAAAAAGGTGAGACACCCCTCCCCGGGGCGGAAGAAAAGGCCTGCGGCGCGGGGACAGGCAAATAGTTGACGAATTATTTGCGGTTTCTGCCTATTCTTCCTATCTTTGTTCGGAACAAAAAAGCATAGCAATGGAGACAATGGAATATGGTTTCAGCGAGACGCCTTTCGGCAAGATCATCGTCCTGAAGACAGCGAAAGGCGTTCGTGAACTGCAGTTTGCCGACGACGGAGACGGGCAGACGCTGCAGGAGATGATGGCCCGGGCGGGCCGGGAAGTCACGTTCAGACAGGACGATGACATGGCGCACGGCGTCTGGACGGCATTTGCCGAGGGGCGGGAGGATCAGATCAGGCTCGACATGCAGGGCACGCCGTTCCAGCAGCGCGTATGGGCGGCACTCCGACATGTGGCCTCCGGCACGACCGTATCCTATTCGGAGCTGGCCCGGATGACGGATATGCCGCAGGCAGTGCGGTCAGTAGCCTCGGCTGTGGCACGCAACCCGATCGCCCTGCTCATCCCCTGCCATCGCGTGGTCCATCTGGATGGCTCCACCGGCGAATACCACTGGGGCCGCCATCGGAAACAGCAGCTGATCGGATGGGAACTGGATCGGGCTGCCGCCAAACACGTCTGAAAGCGCGGAACACATGTCGGACATCACAGCCAAAGAACTTTTTGACCGGGTAGCCGATATCCTCGACACGCAGGAATCAGCGCCGGAGCAGGTCAACAGGAAGATGCACGAGACATTGGTGCTGGCCTGCCACAAGGGCACGAGCGGCACCAACCAGGCCTTCGGCAATCTTTTCGCGCAGGTGGACTTCCTCTGCAAGCGGTTCCACGTGCGCCTTCCGGACACCATCGCGATACAGAAGATGCGGCGGGACAGCAACGCCGCCATGCCCGTCAGTGCCGCAGAGACGGGCTACAATCTGCGTGCGCTGGCCGTACTCATTGCGGCCGTCTTCGACACAAGCATCCCCCCGACGCTCGTCGGGCGGCTTCCAGTCACCCCGCCCCCAACCGATCTCCCCGCCGCGGTCGACTTCCGCCTCATCCGCTGCATCGTCCGTGACTTCGACGGGCAGACGATCACGGCCCTCGTGGACCAGGAGTCCGGAGAGCAGATGATCAGGATCGACTATTCAGATCCCCGCTTCGACCATCTCAGGACGGTGCTCCGCAACGGCTGCCAGCTCAATCTGATCGACGCGCATCTGGCAGGCAGGCAGCCGGAAGGCCTGCGCTGCGTGGTCCCCTCGATCATCGTCTACGAGCCAGACTTCCTCATCGACATCAGCGCCATTGCCCGCTGCTTCACCGACTACGGCCACCATCCCCTCGCCTACACCGTCAACCGGCTCTCGCCTGCAGCCACTTCGCAGGCCATCCTCATCGGTCATCTGGCCGGAATGGCATTGGATGACATCATCCATACGGCATCCGACTACCACTGGGAAGACACGTTCCGCAACAGCTTCCGCGACAAGTCGCTCGAATACTGTGCCTGCGAGGACCTCAATCAGAAGGAAGATTTCAAGGCCGCAGCGCTCCGCCAGACCGAGAACATCCGGCAGATCGTCGACGCACTGTTTGCCTCCGGCAGCGGCTATGACCGCGGGAAGGCGATCCTCGAGCCCTCCTTCGTCTGCGAACAGTTGGGCATTCAGGGACGTGTGGACCTCATGACAACCGACATGCGACTGCTTGTGGAGCAGAAATCGGGTGCCAATTTCAGCATCGAATGCAATCGGCCGAACGCCTTCGGCAGCTTTCAGAAGGAGGATCATTATGTGCAGCTGCTGCTCTATTACGGCGTCTTGCGGCAGAACTTCCATCTGCCCAACAATCAGGTCGACATCCGTCTGCTCTACTCCAAATATCCCTTGCCGGGCGGTTTGGTCGTCGTCAACTTCTATCAGGAGCTCTTCCGCGAGGCCATTCGCCTGCGCAACCTCATCGTGAGCCATGAGTTCCGCTTCGCGCAGGAAGGCTTCGGCCCCTTCATGGACCGGCTCTCGCCCGAAGTGCTCAATGAAAAGCGGCTCACGTCGGCCTTCTTCTATCGATGGATAGAGCCCCGCCTCCGTGCCGTGACCGCCCCGATGCAAGCGCTGCAGGGCACCGAACGGGCCTACTTCAGCCGCATGATGACTTTCGTCTATCGTGAACAGCTGACGGGAAAGTTAGGCGCTCAGGAACGCACAGGCAACTGCAGCGCCTACCTCTGGACCATGCCGCTCAGCGAAAAGCGCGAGACCGGAAACATCTATACGGGTCTCCGCATCGTCCGCAAGACGCAGAGCAACAGCTATAACGGCTATGACACGATCACGCTGAGCGTCCCCGACCAGGGCGAAGACTTCCTTCCGAACTTCCGTTTGGGCGATTCGGTCTATCTCTACGCCTATGACGGCCGTCGCTGCCCGGACGCCCGGGCAGCCCTGCTCTATCGGGGCGCCCTGACGGAGATCCACTCCGATCAGGTCACTGTCCATCTGAACGACGGCCAGCAGAACCCTGACCTCATCGCGGGTGACACGTTCGCCATCGAGCATGGTGCCTCCGACGCGGGCTTCACGCTGTCCGTGCGCAGCCTGCACGATTTCATCACCGCGCCCAAGGCACGCCGCGACCTGCTCCTCGGATGCCGTCCGCCGCAGACAGACCGGTCACTCCGCCTCACGACGAGCTATCATCCGGCCTACGATCCTATTCTGCTGAAAGCGCTGCAGGCGCAGGATTACTTCCTCTTAGTGGGTCCGCCGGGCACGGGGAAGACCAGTATGGCCCTGCAATACATGGTCCGCGAGCATCTCGCACGCACGGTCCGCCCGGACGAGGGGCAGCTGCTGCTCATGGCATACACCAACCGCGCCGTCGACGAAATATGCGGCATGCTCGAGGACAACGGCATCGCGTACCTGCGATTGGGCAACGAATACACCTGTGACGCACGCTACCGGCACCGCCTGCTTGACCATGCGATCGAAGGCAAGCACCGGCTGGACGAGATCAGACGCTTCATCCGCGACCAGCGGATCATCGTCGGCACGACGTCGACCCTGCAGAGCCGGTCCTACATCTTCCGTCTGAAGCGTTTCCGGACGGCCATCGTCGACGAGGCAAGCCAGATCCTTGAGCCCGGCTTAGTGGGTCTCTTGGCACAGGTGGACAAGTTTATCCTCATCGGAGACCACAAACAGCTGCCGGCCGTCGTGCAGCAGGACGCGAGCCAGAGCATCGTCGAAGAGCCGGAACTGCAGGCCATCGGCCTCACCGACTGCCGCAACTCACTTTTCGAAAGGCTTATCCGGCAGGAACAAAAGGCCCGTCGCACCACGCACACAGGCATCCTCCGCAAGCAAGGCCGCATGCATCCCGACATCGCGGAATTTCCCAACCAGGCCTTCTATGCGGACGAACAGTTGGAGCCTGTGCCGCTTCCCCATCAGTTGGAAGCACACCTCCGCTACGACCTTCCGTCGCTTGACGCGCTCGACGAGCTGCTGAAAGGGCATCGTATGGTCTTCATCCCGTCACGCTTCAACAAGCGTCCGGATCTCTCGGACAAGGTGAACGCCGACGAGGCACGTATCGTCTGCACGCTGCTCCAGCGCATCCGCCGCTTCTACGGCGACCGTTTCGACCCGCAGAAGACTGTGGGCGTCATCGTCCCTTACCGCAACCAGATCGCCATGATCCGCAAAGAGGGCGAGCGGGCGGGCATCCCCGGCCTCGACAGCATCAGCATCGACACCGTGGAGCGCTATCAAGGATCGCAGCGGGATGTCATCATCTATTCGTTCACTGTGCAGAACCGCTACCAGCTCGACTTTCTGACGGCCAACTCGCTCGTGGAGTCCGGCCGCATCATCGACCGCAAACTGAATGTGGCCATCACCCGTGCCCGCGAGCAACTCATCATGACCGGCAATCCGGAAGTGCTCTCCCACAACCTGACCTTCAGTCGTCTGATGGCCTTTGCAGAGGCTCGCGGAGGCATGTCAGATCAGATATGAAGGTCGAATTAACTTATTTTTAATATAAAAAAAGGGTGACATTCGGAAAAATCTTTATCTTTGCAGCGATCA
>JALFRV010000202.1 GCA_022778905.1 Prevotella sp.
TAGCCCTTTTTCTCGAAAGAGGCGCGACGGAAGAGGGCCGGAAGGCTGCAGGTGCCGCGCCAGGTGGTGTTTCCGATGAAGACACTGTCGACGGTCACCTTCACGTCACGTATCGGTATGCGGGTAAAGAGATCGCTTACCACGCAGTCCTGGGCCTGTACCGAGCGGCACAGCAGCAGGATGCAGATCATGAAAAATGCTGATTGATACATGACGGGTGATTGGTTTTGGGCACAAAAATATAAAAGATAACACACAGAGCGACAGTCTGTTGTTATCTTTTAACTTATAAATCCCTTATCAATCTTAATTATTATTGAAGCACATCTTCCCACACCTCGCAGAACGCACGGATGGAGTGGAAGAGCAGGTCGGCGCCTTCGTCGAGCAGGGACGAGTCGGGCAGTGGGCCGCTGTTGATGGCCACGGTGAAGATGTTGGCAGCCACGCCGGCCCGAACGCCCAATGGAGCGTTCTCCACGACAATGCCCTCCCAGGGACGGAGCCCGCCTGCCAGTTCGAGACCTTTCAGATACGGATCAGGCGCAGGCTTGCCCCGGCTCACGTTGTAGGCCGTCACGAGATGCGCTTCGTCGACGTATGCCCCGAAGTCATCAAGCAGTCGGCGGATCAAGGGCTTCTGTCCGGAACCCGTGACGATGCCGACCGTCAGGCCCGCTGCCCTGATCTTGCCCATCAGATCGGTCACTCCGTCGAAGACAGGAGCCGTGGGCATCTCATGGAAAAACTGCGACTTCAGGTCGTACATCTTCTGTGCCTCGGCCTCGGAGAGCTGCCTTCCCTGCTGCTCACGGGCAAGCATGCGGATCGTGTCAACGCCCTTCATCCCCTCGGTGGCGTATGCGTCAGCGGCAGTCATATCGATCCCGAATGTCGCCATGGATCTTCGCCAGGCCTGGACGTGGTTGGGCATGGAGTCATAGAGCACGCCGTCCATGTCAAAAAGCACGGCCTTGGGGCTGAATGCGCCAAAGCCGTGCCGGTCAAGATATTGTTTTATTTCTTTCTGAAACATCATTCGCAGCCTATTCTTGCCCTGATCGCCTTGCTCTCGGCTTCATAGCCGGGCTTGTTGAGCAATGCAAACATATTCTTCTTGTAGGCCTCCACGCCCGGCTGATTGAACGGATTGACCTCCTCGAGCAGTCCGCTGATACCGCAGGCACGCTCAAAGAAGTAGATCATTTGACCGATATAGTAGGCGTTCAAGGCCGGGAGGACGATCCGGATGTTAGGTACGCCGCCGTCGACGTGCGCCAGTTGCGTGCCCAGTTCTGCCATCTTGTTCACCTCGTCCACGCGTTTGCCGGCCAAGAAGTTCAGCCCGTCGAGGTTCTCATCATCGTGGGGGAAGTCCAACTGACGTTTTGGCTTTTCCACAGAGATCACCGTCTCGAAGATCGAACGCTCGCCGTCCTGGATCCATTGGCCCATGGAGTGCAGGTCAGTGGTAAAGTCACACGCGGCCGGGAATATCCCCTTGTGGTCCTTCCCTTCGCTCTCGCCGTACAATTGTTTCCACCATTCGGCAATGAAGTGCAGCTTCGGCTCGAAGTTGGCTATGATCTCGATTTTCTTCCCGGCCACTGTGTACAATGCCTGGCGTACGGCTGCATACTGTGCACAGATGTTTTCGGCGAACGGAACGTCTGTTCCGGATGCCTTTTCCATATCAGCCGCGCCCTTTACAAGCTGCCGGATGTCGAAGCCCGCACATGCTATGGGCAGCAGTCCTACCGGTGTCAGGACCGAGAACCGGCCGCCTACGTTGTCCGGAATGACGAATGTCCTGTAGCCTTCCTGATCGGCTGCCGCGCGTGCAGCACCCTTGTGTGCGTCGGTGATGGCCACGATGACCTCCTTGGCTTCAGCCTTTCCGCGCTGCGCTTCACACTGCTTCTTCAGCAAGCGGAATGTCAGGGCGGTCTCGGTGGTGGTTCCCGACTTGGAGATATTGATCACTCCGAAGCGCTTGTCACGCAGATAGTCGGTCAGTTCTGCCAGATAGTCTTCCCCGATATTGTTGCCGGCGAAGACGATGGTGGGGGTTCCGGCATCGCGAAGGAGCCAGGCAAAGCTGTTCCCAAGGGCCTCGATGACGGCACGGGCACCTAAATAGCTGCCTCCGATACCGGCCACTACGATGACCTCACACTTCTCGCGCAGGGTCTTGGCGGTTGCTTCCACTTCGCCGAGGAACTGATCCGTGATGCCCGAAGGCAGATGGAGCCATCCCAAGAAGTCGTTTCCGGGGCATGTTCCCTGTTCGAGCGCTTCCTGCGCAGCTTTAACTTTAGGCTCGTAGGCCTCCACTGTGCCAGCTTCCAAGAACTGTGCAGCCTTTGTGATGTCAACTGAAATCTGTTTCATGATATGTTATCTGAATGAATCTGTTAATAACTTTATTTCTATCTGGGGATTGATCCGTTCGTAGAGGATGTTGTAGACGGCGTCGAGGATGGGCATGTTCACGTGCATGTGACGGTTGATCTCCTTCATGCACTTGGTGCCATAATAGCCTTCGGCGATCATCTCCATCTCGATCTGCGCACTCTTGACGGAGTAGCCCTTGCCGATCATGGTGCCGAAAGTGCGGTTGCGAGAGAAGTTCGAATAGCCCGTCACGAGCAGGTCGCCGAGGTAAACGCTGTCGTAAACGCTGCGTTCGATGGGATGGATAGCGGTGAGGAAGCGCGACATCTCCTGCACTGCGTTGGACATGAGTACGGCCTGAAAGTTGTCGCCATACTTCAGACCGGAGCAGATGCCGGCTGCGATGGCATAGACATTCTTCAGCACGGAAGAGTACTCTATGCCCACGACGTCGCTTGAGGTCTTTGTCTTGATATAGTCGGAGTCGATCACTTCCGTAAACGCACGCGCCTTCCCGATGTCCGAGCAGCCTACTGTGAGGTAGCTCAGGCGTTCCAATGCGACCTCCTCTGCATGTGAAGGGCCGCCGATGCAGGCAAGGTTCGGGTTGGGGACATCATAGACCTGGTGGAAGTATTCCGAGCACGAGAGATTCTCGTCAGGCACGATTCCCTTGATCGCCGTGATGATGAACTTGTCGCGGATGCGGGTCTTGAGCTTCTTCAAGTGATTTTTCAGGTAGGGCGAAGGGGTCACGAAGAGCAACGTGTCGTAGGCTTCGACGATCTTGTTGATATCGGATGAGAAGAAGATTTCATCCATTGAGAAGTGTACGCCGGTAAGGTATGCGGGGTTGTGACCTAACCTCAGGAAGTCTTCGATGCGGTCATCGCGGCGCATATACCATCCGATATGGTGCGTATGACCCACCACGATCTTGGCGATGGCGGTAGCCCAGCTTCCGCCTCCGATGATTGCTATTTTACCTACCTTGAACATGTCGTTGCTCCTTATGTCTGTCCCCTGCGGGTCAGAATCGGGATGCCGATTGTCTTGACTGACGGTTGGTGCACGGCACCTGATCCCTTCCCCGACAGGGGAGGGGCGGTGACGTGGGGTTATACTTTATCGATCCAGCCCTGCAAGGTCTCGATGGAGGGTTTCTCGAAGGGCAGGTTATATTTCTTGTGGATCTCTCCGAGCTTCTGCTGGAGACCCTGCGGGTTCTGGTCCTTGATGTCGGAGAGCAGGTTGAATCCGGCCTTGCGCAGCACGTAGACTTCGTCTTCCGGCACGCCGATAGCCTCCCACTCTTTCAAAGTGCTCTGTGGCATCCTTGCTTCCGGCTTCAGTTGGGGGAAGAGCATGATCTCCTGGATGTTCTCCTTGCCTGTCATGAGCATGACAAGCCGGTCGATTCCGATGCCGATACCTGACGTGGGGGGCATGCCATACTGCAGTGCGCGCAGGAAATCCTGATCGATGATCATCGCCTCGTCGTCGCCCTTGTCGGCGAGTTTCATCTGATCAACGAATCGTTGTTCCTGGTCTATGGGGTCGTTGAGCTCCGAATAGGCGTTGGCCAGTTCCTTTCCGTTGACCATCAATTCGAAACGTTCGGTCAGTCCGGGCTTCGTCCGGTGCATCTTGGTCAACGGACTCATCTCCACGGGATAGTCGATCACGAACGTCGGCTGTATGAAAGAGCCTTCGCAGAACTCGCCGAAGATCTCGTCGATGAGCTTTCCTTTGCCGAAGCTTTCATCGATGCTGTCCATCTTGAGCTCTTCTACGGCGATGCGGCGGATCTCCTCCTCGCTCTTCCCGTCAAGATCGTAGCCGGTCTTCTCCTTAATGGCGTCGAGGATGGGCATGCGCTTGAAGGGGGCTTTGAAGCTCACCTTCTTGTCGCCGACCGTCACTTCGTCGGTGCCGTTGACGGCAATGCAGATGGTCTCGAGCAGCCGCTCGGTGAACGACATCATCCAGTTGTAGTCCTTATATGGCACATACAGCTCCATGCAGGTGAACTCGGGGTTGTGGAATCTGTCCATTCCCTCGTTGCGGAAGTTCTTCCCGATCTCGTACACACCTTCGAAACCGCCCACGATCAGGCGCTTCAAGTAGAGCTCGGTTGCGATGCGCATGTACATGTCAACATTCAAGGCGTTGAAGTGGGTGATGAAAGGACGGGCGCTGGCACCGCCTGCGATGCTCTGCAGAATCGGGGTCTCGACCTCCGTGAACCCTGCTTCATCGAATACTTTACGCATGGTACGCAATATAGTGGCACGCTTGATGAAGGTCTCCTTCACTCCGCCGTTGACGATCAGGTCGACATATCGCTGGCGGGCACGCATCTCGGGATCGTCAAACTTGTCATAGGCCACGCCGTCCTTGTATTTCACGATGGGCAGCGGCTTCAGACTCTTGGCCAGGATCGTGAGGCTCTTCGCATGGACGGTTATCTCACCCGTCTGGGTTTCGAAAACATAGCCCATCACGCCCACGATGTCGCCGATGTCGAGCAATTTCTTAAATACCTTATTATAGAGGTCCTTGTCTTCACCGAGACATAGATCGTCGCGAGTTATGTAAACCTGTATTCTGCCTTTGCTGTCTTGCAGCTCCATGAAACTGGCCTTACCCATAATGCGCTTGCTCATGATGCGGCCTGCTATCGTCACGTCACGTGCTTCACCGCTTTTCTTAAACCATTCTATGATGTCGGTGGAATACCAGTCTACGGGAAACTCAGCGGCGGGATAGGGGTTAATGCCCATCTTGCGCAGCTCTTCCAGACTCTGACGACGGATTATCTCTTGTTCACTTAACTCTAAAATGTTCATAGTGTGCTTATACTCGAATATATATTCTAATGGTGTGCAAATATAATCAATTATTTGTAAATATTCTCCGTTTTCACCTTTTTTAGTCATCCCGGCAGCCACCTTCTTGATATAGATTTGTCCTTTCGTTGTTCCCGTCTTCCTGTCGCCCCCGTTCCGAAGGGCTGTCTGCCCTCTCTGCAAGGGCGAACGGCCATTCATGGAGAGCCCGGATTTCTCCTCCTCACTCCCCGTTTCCCCCCCCCCTTCTGTGCGGACCTGTCAAGTGCGCTGCGCAGAGCTATGCTTTCGGCGGTCAAGAGCTATGCTTTCGACGGCCAAGAGCTATGCTTTCGGCGGCCCAAATGATAGCTCTGCCAACGCATTGATTATCAGGTGGTAATGACGCCCGTTCCGGATCGCGGCAAGACAGGAGGCTTGCGCCCGCCCGCAGGAGCCTTTGCATCCGTGCGGACGGATAGGCAGATCCGCCCCTATGTTGCTCATGCAGATTGCGGGCGGACGTTTGTGGCTGTGTGAAATGAGCCATGTGGAGGGTTGGAAGTGCCCCCGGAAGGTTTATTGCCTGACTTTCGGGAGGCGCTTCAGCAGGTGTACACACGAAAAATCCCGTGCATACGACAGATCTGTATGCACGGGATTGCAGGCTTTAGGAGGACGTTTGCGGGCCGCCTCACTGCCCTGCGTGGCGGTCACCGCGTGGGCGCGGAGCTTCCAAACTCAAACAGTTCGGATTTTTCATGCTCTTTCTTCATCCTCCGGAGCATCTTTTTCACGATGTCGGGATGTTGCCCGGCGAGGTTGTGATCTTCGTGCTGGTCGGTCTCGAGGTCATAAAGCTCGAAGCGTGTCTTCGTCGGTTCGTCGACCATCAGTCTGACGCCTTTCCACCGTCCCATGCGTACGGCCTGCTTTCCGCCCTGTTCATGGAACTCCCAGTAGAGGCAGTCGTGTTCGCGCTGGCTGCCTTTGCCGGTCAGTGACGGTACGAACGAGATGCCGTCCACGCGGCCCATCACCCGTCCGCCGGACAGTTCGGCAAACGTGGGCATCATGTCCCAGAAGGCCATGATATGCTCCGACTTGCTTCCCGGCACGATGGTGCCAGGACATCGGACGATCATCGGCACGCGGATGCCGCCCTCATAGAGATCGCGCTTGATGCCGCGGAACTGTGCGTAGCTGCCAAAATAGTCGGGGTTGGCGCCTCCCTCGCGGTGCGGGCCGTTGTCGGAGGTGAAGATGAGGATGGTGTTCCGGTCGATCTCGAGCTCGCGCAGCAGCTGCATGACGTCGCCTACGTAGCGGTCCAACCGTGTCACCATCGCGGCAAAAGCAGCCAGCGGCCGGCGCTGCGGACCGTAGGCGCCGCGTGCGTTCGGATTCTGCGGGGCGAAGGCTTTCTCGTCGCGGTCGGGGATGAGGCGTGCATAGTAGCCGAAGGTGCTGTCTTCCGGCAGTCGCAGTTCGGCGTGGGGCAGCGTGTAGGAGAGGTAGGCGAAGAACGGCCTTTTGCTGTTCTGGCGGATGAAGTCGAGTGCCTTGCGGTGGATCATGTCGGCGGAGTAGACGCCTTCCTGCTGGTCACGGTTCATCGGAAGCTCCACCCGCCGGTCGTTGTCCCATAGATGGTCGGGGTAATAGTCATGGGCCAGCGTCTGGCAATTGTATCCGTAGAAGCGGTCGAAGCCCACTTTCGTCGGGTCGGAGACCGATCCCGGATAGCCGAGTCCCCACTTCCCGAAGCAGCCCGTGGCGTATCCGGTGTTCCGGAGCATCCCGGCCAGCGTGTACGTACCGGCTTCCATAGGCACCTGTCCTTCAGGATCGGCGCCCTTGTTGCCGCGTATGTAGGTGTGACCCGTATGCTTTCCTGTCATCAGCGAGGCCCGCGAGGGAGCCGAAACGGCGGTGCCGGCATAGCATTGCGTGAATGTCATGCCCTCATCTGCCAGCTGTTGGAGGTGCGGCGTGCGGATCAGGCGCTGTCCGTAGGGGCTGATGTCGCCGATACCGAGGTCGTCGGCGAGGATGAAAATGATGTTGGGACGTCGCTGCTGCCGGCTTTCGGCCGACTGACCGAGGGCCTGACCGGCGCAGGTCAGGCCCGCCAGCGTGCAGGTCAGGTGCCATGTTGTTGTTTTGTTGATCATAGCTGTCTTATTTGTTTTCAGTCTTTACGTAGTCTGTTGCTGCGGTCTCAGGGCTGCGCTGCCGTCTTCCCGATGTTCCCGACCGACTGTTTGAGCAGGTCTTTCAGAAACTGATCCTTGACCGCATCGATCATGTTGCGCAGCTCCTTCTGCACGATGAGCCGGGCATCCGCGTCGAGTGTCCCGGCGTTTCGGCAGAGATCGTAGATGGTGGAGACATAGTAGGAGGTGGTGTTGCTGTCGGGTGCCTTGAGCACGAGGTTCTTCAGCGCGTTGAACTGTGCCAGCCAGGTGGCGGCATCCATCTCGGCCGGGAGCGCCAGGGTGTCGTTGATGACATACTGGGCCTTTCCTTCGCGGATCATTTTATTTACATCCTCCATTATTTTCCCGCTCTTGCTGCTCCACCGTTTGCGCAGTTGCTTGAGGTCATTCTCATTCAGCGCCTTATCAATACGCTGGATCACATGCGACTGTCTGTCCGTGCTGCCAAGGGCAGAGGTGAGCGTCGGAAACGAGAAGCGCAGGATCCGCTCGTCAGTGGTCTCACGTCTGTCTTTCGGCCGGCGTGAATAGGAGCTGACGAGACGGCCTCTGATCTGCCCGTCCTTGGCCGGTTCCCACTCCATGGCGTAGGCATACCGCATGGTCGAATCATTCGGATCGGCGTAGCACATCAATGTCAGGTTGGCGTAGTTCTCACCGAGTATGACGGCCGAACGGTTGGCCATCGTGAGGCTGACCACGCCTTTGTGCTCGCCGTCCGTCACGCGGATGGTGTTGTAGGAGGCTTCCTCGTCGGCCGCAAAGGCACTGTTGAGCGTCTCGATGGATGCGGCGGCGGTGGCGGGAAGCGTGAACGTGCAGGTATTCAGATAGCTCTTGAATCCCTTCTGGCCCGGTTCGTTTCCCTTGGATTCAAACTTGCTGACCTTCGTATGCTTGATGAATTGCCTGAAGGCCTGTTCGATGTGCTGCTGGGCAGACATTCCCGTCGGGAGAAGAGCCAGCAGGAGCATCATTGACAGAAATCTTCTTGTCTTCATATTTCCTTGATGTTTTGAGGGTTTACGTTCATTTTTCTATATTCGATGGATCCGTCTTCATTGTAAACTGTCTGATAGCCCCGGGCCTGCATGGATGCGTTGATGACCTCGAAGCGTGCTTCCGCGATGGCCCGGTCGATCTTTTCCTGTTCGAGGAGTATGGCTTCGTTGCCGGCTGATTCGCTCTCCGCCGTCTGCGGAAGGGGGGCTGCGGGCACGGGGGAAGCTGCTTCCGGCTTGTCGGAGAGCAGGCTTCGGCTGCGTGGGGCAGGCTTTTCGGCCCGCGCAGAGTCGGCCTCCGGCTGAGAGTCGGGCATGGGGAGCGTGACAGGAGAGGGGGCTGCGGCCGGGACGTCGGGCGTCTGTGCCGGCTCGATTCGGGCTGTGAGCGGTTGCGATTCGCGATGGAACAATACAAACGGAAGAGCCGTCAGCAGGATCAGAACGGCCGCAACGGCTGCCACTTTCCATCGCTTCCGGAGCATGGGAGCATCCGCCCGCAACGGGTGCAGGACTTCTTCGGCTTCGTCATCTTTCATTCCTCGGTCGAAGTAAGCAAACAGCTCCTGGTAGTTCTGCCATCCTTCGGGCACGTCATCCGCCGTGCGGAAGTAGTCGGAAAGCTGTCTTTCCTCTTCCAAGGTCGTCAGTCCGTCCATGAAACGGGCGATGAGTCGGCCGATGTGTTCTTGTGTGTAAGCGGTCATTTCCTGTTCCTCCTCTCGATTTCTTGCAACATTTTGCGGCGCGCCCTTGCCAATAAGGTGCTCACGGACGATTCCTCGATGCCCAAGATCCGGGCGATGTCCCGTACCGAGAGACGTTCCACCTGGCGCATATAGAGAATGCTATGCTCGGTGGCAGGCAGCTCGTCGAGTTTCCGATAGAGCCATTCGGTGGCTTCCTTTTCCTCCAATAGCCTTGACGGAGTGGCCGTCGTGACGATTTGGAGCGGTGCTTTCGACTCGTCTATTGACAGGTGCGGCCGCCGGCGGTGCATGTTGAGCGTCATGTTCCGGGCCATGCGGGTGGCCAAGGCGTCCAATGAGCGGACACGGCCCAGCTCGTTTCGCATCTGCCAGAAACGCAGCAGCACATCCTGGGCGATGTCTTCGGCTTCGTTTCTCGTGGCTCCCGCGCTGAGGCTGGCAGCCATCACCTTCCGCCGGAGCGGAACGATGCGTTCAACAAATGCGCTTTCTTCCATTCCTGTATGAGTCGTTCAAAGAAAAGACACATCAGCTGTCGGATTCCAAACGGATATTAACATTCTTTACGAATGCGGTGTTCCCGGCAGCGATCATCAAGGGGCAGCCGGTCTACAGCTTGATGAAGATGCGGCGTTTCCATAGCGGATAGCCGAGCAGCGCATGCATGGATGTGAAAAGCAGACTGTAGGCGACCGAAGCCCAGTAGCCGTTCGGGATGACGGCGAGCAGTGTCCCGTAGACCTGCGTCTTCACGCCGAAGTTGTTGAAAGCGATCCCTATCAGCTCGCTGATGACATATAGGAACAGGGGATTGGTACCGTATATGAGGCATAGATCTGTCAGGCGACGGCCGGAAACGTGACGGTAGTCGAGGACATAGATCAGCAGCGCCCAGAGCGAAAGGGCATAACCGCAGGTCGTCAGCACGTAGGAAGGGCTCCAGATGCGCTTGTTCAGCGGCATGGCAAACGTCAACAGCCAGCCGAGAAGCGTCAGGATGACGGCGGCCAAGAGCAGCCGCAGCATTTTGTCCTGAATGGTTTTGGCTTCCGACATGAGCTTTCCGCACCAGAAACCGATCATCGTATGGGCCACGGCAGACAGCGTGGAGAGCAGCCCCTCGGGGTCTACGGGGCTCCTGTGATAAAGATGGGCCTCGCCGAGCACATGGCGGTCGACGATCGAAAGAAGGTTGGTGGAGGAGTCGTAGGTGTAGCCTCCGCCTGTCAGAATCAGGATGGCGTAGAGGATGAGGAGGATTGCGGCGCAGGCGGGAATCGCCTTCAGACTCCCCGCCGACTTGCTGCAGAGGGCGCAGATGGCCGTGAAGAAATAGCAGAGGGCAATGCGTTGCATCACCCCGAGAATGCGGAGGTGCCCTATGTCGAATGCTCTGCCTTTGCAGGCAAGGCTAAACCAGTTGATCAGCAGGCCGATGAGGAAGAGCAGCAGTGTGCGTCGGACGATCTTGAAGACAAGTGGTCGCGACCACTGAAAGTCCTGCTTCTTCAGACTGAGATAGGTGGAGACACCCATAATGAAAAGGAACGTGGGGAAGACAAGGTCGCAGGGCGTCATCCCGTTCCATTTTGAGTGGCGCAGGGTGGTAAACACCAGATCGCCCGCACCGTTGTTTACGAAAATCATCAGCATCACGGTCAGACCGCGAAGCACGTCCAATGAGATCAGTCTTTGTGATTTTTGCATGATCATCAGTATGTTTTCAGATAGACTAAGTGAATGTAGTCAGTTGTCCGGGGGGCGCTGATGGCCCGTCCGGATCAGTGTTGCAGGAAGTCCATGACTTGTCTGGCCGTGTCGATGCAGTCGCCTTCGGGCGCGCTGCTGTAGGTGTTGTGCTGCTTCGTCCATGGCTCCTCCAAGGCGTACCAGTCAATTGCGGGCGCTTGGGGTAATGCCATATTGAAAAGCTCATCGCCCGTCTTGTTGGCATGGATGCCTGTTCCGAGCGCTTCCCCGTCAGCCTTTGCGTTGTGCGCCATCTGCTCGCGGAGCGCCGAGAAGAATGTGCTCCACCGCATGTAGTAGAAGTCTTTCAGCAGCCCTTGCCATTCCTTGTGGGCGTAGTCACGCAGTCCGCCCTGGTCGGCGCATACCCGATTGCCCCACGTAGTGATCTGTACGCGGGCGTTCCATTCGTATAAGTCCTTCTCGGCAGGCGTTCTGCCGAGCGCGCGGGCCGCTTCCGTCCAGTGCCCGAGCCTGAACTCGCTGCGCGTGCCGAGCAGTTTGTCCTGCAGGAGGAGCATGTCCAAGAATCGCTGCGCATCGGTGTCGAACTGCCGGCGGGCAAATCCGTTGTAGTCGGCGATGGTCCGCAGGTATTGCAGGCGCGCCTGGTCGGCAAGCGCCTGACGCACGATGTCGACGAGATCGTATTCAAAATTGTTGTTCCCACGATACTTCTCGGCGACACTGACCATCAGTCGGGCGGCCCTGAACGTTTCTTCCGGATCATAGTAATTGCGCATCTTCGACCAGCTCTTTACCTGAAAATTGGACAGCGAAGGACGTCCGTCGAAGATGCTCTCGTGCGGTCCCTGCTGGTTATTGCCCATCGGACAGTTGTAGATGCTTGCCCCGAGGATCTGCCAAACCTGTCGGATGGTCGGATCATCAGCACCATATCGAACCCGGACATAGCCTTGCAGCCATTCCTCTTTGGTGATCTTCTCGCTCCTCCAGGGCAGTTCGCTCATCAGTTCGAACATCACCGGATTGTTCTCCGATCCCTCCATGCTGAACCCGATGCCGCGTAAGTGGCGCGTGTTGGCAGTCGCCGGGCGGGCCGTAGCGGCGTAATAGTTGTTCAACAGCTGGTCCATCCGGCCGTGCAAGCCTACGTTAGCCCCAAAGTTTTCAAGCATACAGAAGAGCCAGTCGTGCTGTCCGTAACCTTCGGAACGGCGCCAGATGGACGGAATACCGAACATGGGGCGGCACTCGGAGAAGAGGTCCAGCACGAGCAGGTCGCCGTTATTCAGGTCCTTGATCATTTGTGGGCGAGGATTTTCAGTCCATCCTTGCACCACCCATACGGCCTTCCGGTTAACCCGTTTCATGGCTGCCATCAGCTTGCGTCCGGCTTCAGCATAGTCGACAGCGTCGTTGTCGCCCGACTCATGGAATGGATCCATCGAGTAATAGTTGGCCTGCCCATAGAGCCGAGTCAGCTCGCGGTAGTACAAATCGGCAATTTCGTCAAATCGGGAGTCCGTGGCCGACAGATTTGAAGGGCGCGTATAACCGTTCCAGGTGCCGCCGGGAGTGACGTTGAGGTTGAGCTTTTCGTGCGCGTCGTGCGGCATCATGCCGCTGTAGCCGGGCAGTACGGGCTCCATGCCGTATTCGCGCATACGCTTCAGAATGCGCTTTTGCAGCGTCTTCTGCTGCTCATACCATGAGTCAGGCAATGGTCCTCCCCAGCCCTCGAGATTGTTCATCTCCCACCAGGCGAGGAATGCGGGACCGGCGATGAAACGCCCTATCTCCTCGTGGGTATAGCCGAGTTTGAGCAACATGTTGCGCCAGACCACCTCGGTGCCTACGATTGCGAGCGGCAGATTGACGCCATGGAGCGCCATCCAGTCTATTTCGCGCTGCCAGCGGGGCCAGTCCCAGAAGGCCATAGAATAGGAAAAGGTGCAATAATTGAAGTCATATCTGAGCTTCAGATCCGTCTCGTGCCGCTCGCGGACGGTGACTTTGGGCAGTCGGGCAGGCAGCTTCGCCGTCATCTGATTCCACGAGAGGTGAATGCCGGCATAGTATTTCAGATACCAGTTGATGCCGGACGCGATGTTGACCCAGGTGTTCCCGCGGATGACGACGCGGCTTCCCTGCTGGTCAAGTTCGAAATAATCGCGGTCCGAACTTGTCTTCTCGATTTTAAACTTCTGTGATGCGCCTTTGTCGATGCGTTCCAATAGTCCGTCGATCGGTGTGCCGTGGGCCACCAAGGTACATAATACGAATAGGCTGATGAGTGTGTGTCTTGTTTTCATTGGTCGGAAATCTGGCAGGGGAATCATGTTCCTGCACGCTGCAAAGGTAAGAAAAATAACGAAAACAGCATTCTGATCAACTGACTAATTATGCAAAAAGGCATAGACAACGCTGAATTCTGTCTATACCTTATTTATAGTATGGCCTGCTTGTCCGATTGCTTCGGGCAGCATATGCCAAGCGAGGAGTGATGGCCGGGATGCCGTCAGTCGTCCCAAAGGTTTATGTTTCCTTTCTTCGCATCAGCTTCCATGCCACCCGGGCTGTCTCCTCCGATACCCATGTCGGGTGACGGTTCTCCGTTCTCCGTGACGCTGATCGGAGCCAATATGGACTCTGTCAATACGCGGACCAGCTCCATTGAGGGGGATAAATAGCATTTTTTCATTTTCGTCCTGCTGCTTATTTGATCAGTATTTTCTTCTTGTTTTGGATGTAGAGGCCCGGAGCCAGTCTTTCGAATGATGCAGCCTGTCGTCGGACGAGCCGTCCGTCCATGCTGTAGATGTCCGAATCGGCCTGCCCGCCCTCAGTCACCGGCACCCCGATTCGGGTCGTCTCTGAAGTGGAGAAGGTCAGCGACTTGGCGCCTGAGCTTTTGTTTGCCGGTGTGAGATAGGCCCTATAGCCTTTCAGGACGTTCGTGTCGTCCGTGGCGCGATAGAATTTATTGCTGCTGATGAAATAGGATCCGGCGGGCGTATAGCCGTTGGAGTAGCTGCCGGTGAAGTCATAGTTGGTGCCGGAAACGGTCAATGCGGCTGACGGATCAACGGTCAGGGACTCGAATGTGTATGTGCTCCAGCTTACGGATGGCTTAATGAGGTAAGGCTTGCTGGCAGAAATGGACGTGACATCGACGAAGTTCAGCGTGGACTCAGTTGAGTTCGGGTCAAACTCCAGCACGCGTGTTCCGCTTCCGAAGACAGTCTGCACGTCATCTGCAGACAGGTCGAAGGGGATGCAGAACGAATTCCACGTGCCGCTCTTGATGTTTCTTTTGAAGACGGTGCGGATGTTTTCGATTCTTGAAGTCACCTCGAAGGTCTTTGACTCATCGAGGATGAGGAACGGTTTGACGGTGAAATCCTTCCATCCGTACAGTGTCTTGTAGGCCTCCTCGGTGCCATAGGGAACGTAGAGTGTAGCCTTCGGCCCGATCAGCTCGAAGGGATCTGTGCCTTGAACACCGCGTGGGTTGGTGTCATAGACATAGACTTCCTTGACGTTTTCGGCCGTAATTATCTCCGGGATGGTGATCTCGCCGGTGTAAGTAGTTTCCGTACCGGCATGAATCTGAACCGTTCGGTTGACAGGACTTTCCACTTTGAGGTAGAATCTGGTGCCGTTCGCTGTTCCCCAAAGATAAATGTCCTGCGCCTGCAGGGCCAGGCTACATAGCAGGGAACTGAATGCAAGGATCGCCCTTGCATAACAATGGTTTTGACGTTTCATCATTTTGGGTCTTAAATTATTCTTTTACCTACATAAAAGAATAGCCATACCTGTGCCGGGGGGAAGCGATGTCGGGCCGGCCTTTGGGGCCGGCCAGCCCATGGACACTTTCCTCTGATTTATCCTCATGTAATTGCAATCTCACAAGAGTGCAAGAAGACTGTTTTATACCTTATTGTTATCGTAGTTTGATCGGTGGGGTGCATATTATGAAAACCAACATTCTTTAGCTGTCATATGCAAATGAGCTGACAGCCGGTCATGCACAATAAAACCGTTGCAAATATAGATTGTTTTCTCCGAAATGCCGAGATTTCAGGTTTTTTTTTACCCTATGGCATTTTTGGAGGTTATATTTATAATATAAATATGTGATTTGTCATTGCCGTTCAGATAGAAAATCGTATTTTTGCACGCTGTATGAATTACATTGGTGAGATCATTTCGATCGGCGTAGCGTTCTCATGGACGGTCGCCGCTTTGTCCTGCGAGATCGGGAGCAAGCATCTCGGGGTCATCGTGTTGAATGTCTGGCGGATGGCGCTGGCCATGCTCCTTTCCGTGCTGTTGATGTATGTCTTCACGGGAAACGGGCTGCCCGTCCATGCCGACGCAAAGGCCTGGGTGTGGCTGTTGGCATCCGGCGTGGTCGGATATTTCTTCGGCGACTGGTGCCTGTTCAACAGCTACCTGACGATCGGCTCGCGTTACGGACAGCTGTTCATGACATTGGCGCCTATCTTCACGGCCCTGTCGGCCTGGGTGATGCTCGGGCAGCAGCTCTCATGGGCATCCTTAGTGGCCATGGCCGTCACCCTTTCGGGCATCGCGATCTCGGTGTTCAGCCGGGGCGAAGGCAAGTCGCCCGTGTCGCTGCAGCTGCCGCTGAAGGGCGTACTCTATGGCATCGGAGCCGGATTGGGACAGGGATTGGGATTGGTGCTGAGCAAGGTCGGCCTTGATTACTACACGGCGGGGGTGCCTGCAGCCGAGCTTCCGTCGGTGGTCGACTACCTGCCGTTCAGCGCAAATGCGATCCGCTGCATCGCCGGCCTGTGCTGCTACTTGCTCTGGATGCTGTTGCGGGGCGAGGGAAACCGCTTCTCCCGCAGTCTCCATGACCGTCGGGGGCTGTTGGCGATGATCATTGCGGTCATCTCAGGGCCGTTCCTCGGCGTCGGGTTCTCACTGATGGCGGTGCAGTATACGGCTGCCGGGATAGCCTCGACGCTGATGGCTACGACCCCGATCATGATCCTCCTGCCGTCCCATTATCTGTTCCACGAGCAGATTACCGTCAAGGGCGTAGTTGGCGCAGTGATCTCCGTGGTCGGCGTCTCGTTGTTTTTCTTATTGTAAAAAATGTTATTTATTGACTGCTCGGGTAACCTCAGATACAGGGAAACACGTCTTATGTATAACTTAACAACCAAGTATATGAAGAAAATACTATTCGGATTAGGCATGCTGGCAGCATCTTTGCCGGGCCTTGCAGCAGACGGAGATCTGCACGTAAAGATCAATATGAAGAACGTGGGGGACACGCTGATGGTCCTGCAGGGCAAAGACCGCACGCCCATTGTGCAGAAGAACGGCCAGTTTGAATACACCCTCAACCTGAAAGAGCCACAGACCATCGGCTTCGCAACGCCGGGAACGCTTCGCAGACAGGAGCGCAAGTATTTCCAGCTGATAGCCGTGCCGAATGAATCCGCCGAAATCAGCGGTGACATCTCTACACGCTTCGACATCACGGGATCCAAGTTCTATCAGGATTACCATGTGGCCGACATTGCCATGGAGGAAGCATCGAAGCCTCTCAACGACTTGATCGCATCGCTGAACAAGCGTATGGAAGCCGGCGAAAACCGTGACGCGCTCATGAAAGAATATGAGGAGAAGGGTACGGCATTGGAGAACAACATTGCCAAAGCCAAGCTCGACTTCATCAAGCAGCATGCTGCCTCCGAGGCAAGTGCGGCGTTGATACCCGAGTTCAAGAACGTGAAGGAGATGGAGGAGGCTGTCAGCTACCTCGCTCCCGCCGTCCGTGACGGCCGCATGAAGGCCTACTACCAGGGCGTGATCGACCATCTGAAGAAGCAGGAAGAGGCTGAAGCCGCTGCCGCAAAGAAGCAGGCTGCCGGCGTGGAAGCACCTGCGTTCACGCTGAACGACATCAACGGCAAGCCGTTAAGCCTCGCCAGCTTGCGCGGCAAGTATGTGATTCTCGACTTCTGGGGCTCCTGGTGCGGCTGGTGCATCAAGGGATTCCCCGAGATGAAGGAGTATTACAACAAGTATAAGGGCAAGTTCGAGATCCTCGGCATCGACTGCAACGACACTGAAGTGAAGTGGAAGGATGCAGTGAAGAAGCACGAACTGCCTTGGTTACATGTCTACAATCCGCGCGACAGCAAGCTGCTGTCCGACTATGGAGTGACAGGTTTCCCGACCAAGATCATCGTCGGCCCCGACGGAAAGATCGTCAAGACCGTCGTCGGTGAGGATCCTGCGTTCTATACATTCCTCGACCAGACATTCGGCAACTGATCCGTTGCTATGCCAAATACACCTGCGGGGTGCAAGTCTGTTGTAAGATTTGCACCCCGTTTTGTGTGTATACCGGTCGCAGAGAGAGGCTCGACGGTCGGCTGTGGCCGTCGGCAGGCGCCCCGTCCGGCCGCTGAATTTCATCCGAACGAAAGTAGTTGATAATCAATGTGTTATGTATGGGCTGAGAAAAGCATAGCTCTTGGCCGTCCAAAGCATAGCTCTTGGCGCCCCGGAGGATAGCTCTTGGCGGCCGAAAGGATACATATGCGGAAGCCATATCATAAGTATGCTTTTTCCATCATGACCGTAGGGGCTGACGGAGGGGTAGGAAAGGGGGAATTTCCCCCAATCCCTCCATGGGGAAGGGAGCCGTTCTTCGATGCATGTTTGTTCCATTGCGGGCGGATACGCGGATCCGCCCCTACGGGTGCAGAGGCTCCTTTACCTTCCTACATGGCTGCAATGCGGGCGGCCTGCGCACGGTCCGGCTTGCGCGTTGCGGTCATGGGCAGGCAGTCGATGTGGCGGTAGAGGCGCGGCTGCCAGTACTTCGGGAGCACCTTGCGGCAGATTTCCTCGGCCGTGTGCAGGTCTTCGGCCTCGGTGAGCATGACCACAATCTCACCGAAGCGGGCATCGCTCCGGCGGGTGATCATGAATGGCGCAGACAGATGCGGCAGCAACAGACGCTCCACTTCCTCCGCCTGGATCTTGATTCCGCCGCTGCAGATGACGTTGTCACGGCGTCCCAAGATGCGGAAACGACAGCCGTCGGCCGCGATCTCGGCAAGATCGTTGGTCACGACAGGCTCATCCGCCACGTCGGGGGCATGGATCACCAGGCATCCGTCTGCATTCAATGCGACCTCGACATGATCCAGCGGCGTGTACCATTCGTCGGCTGCCGGACCGTTGAGGCGCCGCATGGCGATGTGCGAGAGGGTCTCGGTCATGCCGTAGGTGCTCCATACGGCATTCGGAAACTCCTCAAGTGCCTCTTCCAACCGGCTGTCTACGGCCCCTCCGCCGATGATCAGGTGGCGGATGCGCATGAGCCGTGCGCGCTCCTCGGGCATCTGCAGGGAGTTGTAGACCTGCATGGGGATCATGGCGGCGAAGGCGATCGGCGGGGAGAAGGGACACGCGGCGCCGGTGTCCTCATGGCGCAAGGGATGGCCGTCGGGCGCCACCGTGATGAGCTGAAGTCCGCAGACGAAGGCCCGGACGGCCATCATCTTGCCGGCGATGAAGTCGAGCGGCAGGCAGAGCAGGGCCGTATCGCCCGGCTGCAGGCCGAGAAAGGCACACGTCTTTCGGGCACTCGCCTCCATCTTCCGTTTCTCGACGAGGATGGGTTTCGGCTTTCCGGTCGACCCGCTGGTGTGTACCGTCAGCCGTGGACTGTCGTCGTTCCATTCGTTTCTGAAGTCTTCGATCGTCATGTCTTATGTCTTTTGGATGGATTGTCAGTTGCTTTCATCTGCCGATAGGCTTGTTGCGGCTGTCGCGGAAGCCGCCCCGTCACCCGACATACCACATCCGGTCGCCCCGCAGGCGGATCGGCCGGTCGATGTTGTCGGTGTATAGGGCGCCTGTCCCCAATCCCTGCGGCAACTGCAGGTCATCGCCATAGAGGTGCGCTGCGAGCTGTGCGACGGCGTTAAGACCTACGTTGCTCTCGAGCGCACTCGTGATCCACGACCCGATGTTGCGTCTTCGGGCTTCTTCGACCCATTCGGTCACGCCCTGCATGCCTCCGTGCAGCGAGGGCTTGAGGACGACGTACTGCGGTCGGATGGCATCTAACAGCGCCCTCTTCTCTTCGATGCGGTTGGCGCCGATGAGCTCCTCGTCGAGCGCGATCGGTATCGGACTCTCCCGGCAGAGACGCGCCATGTCACGCCAGGGATCGGCTGCGGTGGCCTCACGCCATACGGCCCTGATCGGCTGCTCGATGGAGTGGATGCCGAAGGGCTGCAGGGCCTCGAGCTTGCGCATGGCCTCTTCCGGGGCGAAAGCGCCGTTGGCGTCGACCCGGAGCTGCACTTCCTCGGGCGCGAACCGCTCTCTGACGGCGGCCAAGAGGCGCAGTTCGTCATCGAAACCAATGGCCCCGATCTTGATCTTGATACATCTGAAACCGGCACGGAGCTTCTCCTCCATTCGCGCGTACATCTCTTTATAGGTCCCCATCCATACCAAACCGTTGATGGGGATGCCGGCTTCGCCTCGGGTGAATGCCGTGTCGAACAGGCGAAAAGAACCGGCTTCGAGGTGTCTGACGGCGGTTTCCAGACCGAAAGTCATCGACGGATAGGGCCGCATCTCGTCGAAGTCGGTCCGTCCCGTGACGCAGACGAGCTGGCAGCAGTCTTTCAGGATTTCTTCATAGTCGGGCAGGGCGTCGCAGGAGAGGTCGGGGAGGGGCGAACATTCGCCCGTGCCTTCCCGTCCACGGTCGTCGCGGAGGGTGACAAACCATGATGTCTTGTCCGTATAGACACCGCGTGAGGTGCCTGCCGGTTGTCTGAACCGGAAGCGGCGCTTGCTGATGTGATAGCTGTAGATCATGTCTGTGAATTTTTATGGGGCCGTCTGCCGGCGGTGGGGTGGCCGTCAGCTAGTGCCTGAAAGCTGTGGCCGAGGGGTCAGGGTAGCTTGGGGTATTTCTTGAAGTCGGGCTTCCGTTTCTCCAGGAACGCCTTCCCGCCCTCCTGGGCCTCGTCGAGGAAGTAGTAAAGCATGGTGGCATCGCCGGCGAGTTCCTGTATGCCGGCTTGCCCGTCGAGCTCTGCGTTAAGCCCGGCCTTGATCATCCGGAGAGCCAGCGGAGACCGCTCCATCATCGTCTCGGCCCATGCCACGCACTCGTCTTCAAGCTGCTCGAGCGGCACAACCTTGTTGACCAGCCCCATCTTTTCGGCTTCGGCGGCCGTGTACTGACGGCAGAGGAACCAGATCTCACGTGCCTTCTTCTGCCCGACGATGCGTGCGAGGTAGCTCGAGCCGAATCCTGCATCAAACGAACCGACCTTCGGGCCGGTCTGTCCGAAGATAGCGTTGTCGCTGGCGATGGTCAGATCACAGACCACATGCAGCACATGCCCGCCTCCGATGGCATATCCGTTGACCATGGCGATGACCGGTTTGGGCAGCCTACGTATCTGCATCTGCACGTCGAGCACACTCAGGCGGGGGACGCCCTGCTCGTCCACGTAGCCCCCACGGCCCTTCACGTGCATGTCCCCGCCTGAACAGAAGGCCTTGTCGCCGGCACCGGTAAGGATGACCACGCTGATGTCCTGCATCTCCCTACACAGGGAGAAGGCTTGGGAGAGTTCCCATGTGGTCTTCGGGGTGAAGGCGTTGCGATAGCGCGGACGGTTGATGGTGATCTTGGCGATGCCGTTATATGATTCGAAAAGGATCTCTTCAAATTCCCGGATGGGCTTCCATTCTCTTTTGTTCATGATGTTATGCGTTGTTGGTTGATGATTCTGTGTGGGAGTCTGCGGATGTCTGTCCGAGCCATTCGATCAGTCCGCGCATGGCACGGGCATCGGCCGCGGCGTCGGTGTGCACCTCGAGGAGCACCGGGCGGTCGCTTTCGGCACGGACAAGCTGATCGAGTCGTTCGTCCAACTCTGCCTGATTCCCGGCCGAGAGATAAGTGATGTGGTGCGTGAGGCAGACACCTTCGGCTGTCGTCTGATGGCTTCCGGCGATGAAGAGATCCCGCGAAGGCGATGCTTCGAGACCTTTCAGCTGACGGAAAATGCCCCCGCCGCCGTTGTTGAGCAGCAGGATGCGGAGGTTGCCTTTCAGATGTCGGTTCCAGAGTGCATTCTGGTCGTAGAAGAAGCTCAGGTCTCCGATGACGCAATAGACCCGCCGCCCGGAGGCCACGGAGGCACCGGCGGCCGTCGAGAGCGACCCTTCGATGCCGTTGACACCACGGTTGCAGTGGACGTGATGGTGTGCGTAGAGGTTGGCCAAGCGGACGGAGGAACTGTTGCCGTAATGGAACAAGGCATCGGGCGTCGCATTTCCGGCTGTCCGTTCGAATGCCCGCACGGCTGCCATCTGCGAGAATGGCGGGACGAAGGCGTCAGTCCGCCGGTCCAATGTCTGCAGCATGGCGTTCCATCGCGTGACGAACGGCTTTTCGGAACATGGCTCCGGGAGGCGTCCGAGATGGTCCATGAACCGTTGGGAGGTGCACTGCAGGACGCCATGCAAGTTGCAGAACGTGTCGTAGATTTCGCCTCTCGGGTTGACGATCCATGACTTCGCTTCCGGCGCATGGCGCAGGAAGAGCTTGAGGCGCTTGCTGACGATGTTGCCTCCGAGATAGACAATGCAGTCGGGCTGATAGTCGCGGCTGTCGGAGAGGAGCTGCAGTGCCTCGTCAAACCGTGGATGGCGGGGCAGCGCCGACAGACTCTCGCAGAGCACGACGGCCCTTCTCCCGATGGCACACATCGTGTCTTCCGTCACCGCAAGGTCATCCGTCGTCTGCCCGACAATGATCATCGGGCGCCGCGCATCGTCAATGATCCGGCATAACGCATCGATCGCCCCGGCCGACGGCTCGCTGTGCCAGAGCCGGATCTGCCGTTCGTCCGGCAGGGAGGCGACGTTGAAGTCGAACAGCGGTTCGCTGATCGGCACGTTGATATGTACGGGGGCGCCGTCGAAGCGTGTGGCTTCGGTCAGCGTTTCGTTGATGAGTCGGTTGGAATACCATCGTTGGTCGTCGTCGGATGGTTCGGGCAGGGTCACCGCTTTGCGGACCAAGCGTCCCAAAGCATCTGGTTGGGGCAGTGTCTGTCCATCCTGCTGGTCGATCCATGATGGCGGACGGTCGGCCGAGAGGACGATGAGGGGGACATGAAGATGACAGGCTTCGGCCACGGCGGGAGCCAGATTGAGCAGCGCCGTGCCTGATGTGACGCACACGGCGACAGGCTGTCGGCAAGCGAGACTCAGTCCGAGGGCGTAGTAGCCGGCACTCCGCTCGTCGACGACCGAATAACAGCGGATCGCCGGATGGGCCGCGAGATTGTGGGAGAGGGGTGCGTTGCGGCTGCCCGGACATACGACGGCATGCTGCACACCGTATTTCACGAGCAGCGTGGTGAGCTGGTTGACATTTTCTTTGCAGCTGTACATATCGGTTTCCTGCTATACCTTTAATAATGATTGCATGGTCATGAGCTTGGCCTCCGTCTCTTCCCATTCCTGCTGTTCTGCGCTTTCGCGGATCAATCCGCCACCCGCGTAGAGCCTGAACGAATGTGCAAAAAGCTCCATGCAGCGCAGCGAGACGTAGAGATGAGTGGTCCGGCCGATGCCGAGCGGTCCTGCAAAGCCGGCATAATAGCGCCGGTCGGTGTGCTCATGGCGGAGGATGAAGCGCAAGGCCTGCTCCTTGGGCAGTCCGCAGACCGCCGGCGTGGGATGCAGTGCGTCAAGCAGGCTTCCGGGGGAGGTCGCTGCGGGGAGCGTGAACCTGAAATCCGTCTGCAGGTGAACGACGTTGCCGGCTGTCACCGTGTGCGGTCCGCTCTCTTCTATGTCAGCAGCCATGCGGTCGAGAATGGCACGGATGTAAGCCGACACATATCGTTGCTCCCGCACATTCTTGTCCGACCAGTGTGGCGCAAGATCGCTCCGCATGGTGCCCGCCAGTGCCATGGTGCGCCAACAGTCGTCTTCCCGGCTCAGCAGAGTCTCCGGGGTGGCCATCAGCCAAGTGCCTGTGGCCGGCGTGGAGATGAGGGCGACAAACTGCTGCGGATACATCCGGCAGGCCCGGAAGAAGAGTTCGCAGGGTGGGAGGTCGGTTGTTCGGTCGATGCAGAGCGAACGTGCGAGCACCAATTTCTCATAAGCCGCGTCGGCCAGCGCGCGGTGGAAGACTTCAAAGTCGGCTGCATAGTCGCTGCGGGAAGGTTGCGGACCGTGATCTTCGGCTTGCGTCCGGGCCATCTCGTCGGCCACTTCGCGCAGGTCGGAAGCCGATGGCGCTTCTTCCGGATCGCCCTCGATGAGCAGCAATGGCGTCGCTTCACTGATGGCGAAGGGGGCGAACACGAAGCCCTGCCTGTCGGTCAGGAAGGTGTGGGAGGCTGCAGTCTGCGGCGTACCCTGTCGCTGACGGATCAGCATGACATGTTTCTGGCCCGGCTCTCTGTATAATGCGAATCCCGCCATTACTGCTCCTTCCTCGGCGTAATGATGTAATTAGTGACATGAATAGTGGAAATCAGGTCGCCCGAAGAGTCGGTGATGTCGACGTTCCACACGTGTAGCTTGCGTCCTTTCTGCACAAGATGAGCCACGGCTGTCACGGTGTCGCCTTCGACAACGGCCTTTACGTGAGAGCCGCTGACATTGATTCCGACACAGATCTTGTTAGGGCAGAGCGACGAGGAGCCCACTCCGGCCAGGTTTTCTGCCAATGCCAAGGAAGCCCCGCCACTGAGGAAACCGAACGGCTGACGGTTTCTCTCGTCCACTTTCATAGTTGCCATGCACATGTCATCATCCGGCGTGGAGATGAAGTGCATGCCCAAGGCGGTGGAAAGGTTGGGCTGTTTCTCAATGATTTCTCTGATTCGATCGACGTTCATAGTTCTTGTCTCTTTGTCATCTGTCTGATCCGGAGTGCCTGTCCCCTGTTCCACTGTCACGCGGAACGAGCGGGAGAAAGCACCGGCCCGATGATGCTCCGGGTCTGTATGAGTGGTGTTCGGTGCGGGCCGGCGTATTATCCGCTACAAAGATACAACAAAGAAATGAAATATGGCACACAATCAGTCACCCAAGGTGAGCAGAGTGGAAAAAAAAGACCGTGCCTTCTCCCGTCCGCTCCGGCTTCCTGCGGACGGGCCGGAACGGTCATTCGCCTTCGCGGTAGAAATCGAGCGCGTTGCGGATCTCATCCGTGGAGGCGGTCTGGTCGATACGGATGTTGCCGACATCGGCCAGCAGCGTGAAGTTGATCACGCCCGCCCGGTTCTTCTTGTCGTGCAGCATCAGTCGGATGATTGCGTCATAATCGTCGCAGGTAAAATAGAACCTGCCGTAGTGCTCATGGATAAAACTGACCGTCTGGCGCAACTTTTCCGTCGGGAAACCGGTCTTCACGGCGCTCAGGTAGAGCTCGCAGACAAGTCCGTAGGCAACGGCAAACCCGTGCAGAATGGGCTTCTGCGGCTGCTGGTCATCGGTTTTCAGGGCAGCTCTGCGCAAGGACAGCGACTCGAAAGCATGCCCGAAGGTGTGGCCGAGATTGAGTGCCTTGCGGATGCCTTTCTCATGCGGGTCCTGCTCCACGATGCGCTCCTTGACCGAGACCGATTCGGCGACCATCCCTTGCAGCCCTTCCCAATCGACCGAACGGTTGCTGTGCCCGTCGCTCATGCCTTCCCTGCCGGTGATATCAAACTGCAGCAGATCGGCCCAACGTCGATGGTCGGAGATCAATCCGTGCTTGATCATCTCCGCATAGCCCGACAGCAGGTTCTCCTCATCCAAGGTCCGGAGGAACCGGGTGTCGAGCATGACGAAGCGGGAGTCATTGAATACGCCGATCTCATTCTTCAGACCGTTGAAGTTGATGCCTGTCTTGCCGCCCACGGAAGCGTCGACCATGGCGAGCAGCGTGGTCGGGATGTTGATGAAGTTGATGCCTCTCTTGAACGTGGAAGCGGCAAATCCACCTAAGTCAGTGACCATTCCGCCGCCGAGATTGATCAGTAAGGAATGGCGGGTGGCTCCATTTTCGCCCAACGCTTTCCATACCTGTGAGAGCGATTCGAGGTTCTTGTTGGCGTCGCTTGCATGGATCTCGATCACCTCGGCGTCCTTGAGTGTGGGGAAACCGTTGATCAAGGGCCAGCAATGGCGGCGTGTCAGGACGTCCGTCAGAATGAAGATCCTGTCGTGTTCACATGCTGAAATGGCCAAAGCCAGTTCCTTTCTGAGATCCTGAGAGATAATGATCCGCTGTTCCATCATGATTCCGATGCTTTTGTTTGCTATTACAAAATTAGCAAAAAGTGCTAAATAATTCGATCAAAATTAAGCGTTTTTAAGTAAATAAATGTCTTTCTCTTGTACTTTTGCGGATAAATATGCAACAAAGTGTTAATCTCTGCTCCTTTGACGGCTTGTTTCCCGCACGGGCGTTAAACCTTTGAGCGCTTTCTGCATCTAAGTTTACGTAAATGAACTTTTTTAAGGTAGTAATGATGAAGAGATCTCTCCTCTTGACAATTTTATTCTTTTTGATTCCCTTGAGTATGTTGGCCCAAAACCGGTTGGTCACCGGTGAGATCACCGACCGTGACACCCACGAGCCGATGATGCAGACTACGGTGCAGCTGTTGAAGACTGACAGCACTTTCGTAACAGGCGCGATCACCAACGACAAGGGGCTTTTCTCAATCGCGGCACCATCCAACGGCCGTTATCTCCTGCGGCTTTCCAATGTCGGATATGCCACGACCGTGAAGCGCATAGAAATCGTGAACGACAAGAACTTGGCCATGGGCAAGGTCGTGATGGGGGCAGATGCCGTCATGCTAAAGGGCGCGACCGTCACCGCCCAGGCACAAAAGGTGACGCTGAAGGAGGACACTTTCGTCTACAACTCTGCCGCCTTCCGCACCCCGGAGGGCTCTACGATCGAGGAACTGGTCAAACGTCTGCCCGGCGCACAGGTCGATGACAACGGCAAGATCACCATTAACGGAAAGGAAGTGAAGAAGATCATGGTCGACGGAAAGGAGTTCATGACCGGAGACACGAAGACTGCGCTCAAGAATCTGCCAACCTCTATCGTCGACAGAATCAAGGCCTACGATGAAAAGAGCGATCTTTCGCGTGTGACAGGTATCGACGACGGCGAGGAGCAAACGGTGCTCGACTTCGGGCTGAAGCGTGGCATGAACAAGGGAATGTTCAGCAATATCGACCTCGGAATCGGTACGAAGGACCGCTACGCCGAACGTGTGATGGCCGCGATGTTCAACAGTAAGTCGCGCTTCATGATCTTCGGCAGTGCCAATAACGTCAATGACCAGGGCTTCGGGCGTGGCGGCGGAAGGTTCGGAGGCGGCATGCAGGGACTGAATGCCACCAAGATGCTGGGCATGAACTATAACTTTGAGGAGAAGAAAAAACTGAAGGTCGACGCCAGTGTGCGGTGGAATCACGCCAACGGAGACCGCAGCACAGTCAGCTCTTCGGAGAATTTCGTCAGTACGGTCGGATCATTCTCCAACAGCAAAAGCCAGAACTATACGCGCAGCAACAGTTGGGATGCCCGCGGACGATTGGAATGGACGCCCGACACAATGACCAACATCATGTTCCGGCCGTCGTTTACCTATTCGACAAACGACAGCCGCAGCATGAGCACTACTGCATCCTACAATCAGGATCCTTATCTCTACGTGGTCGATCCGCTGGCAGCCGCGTCGATCGCACAGCTCGCCGAGGACAGCCTGATGGTCAATAGCCGGGAGAATATGGGCTTGAGTTACTCCGACAACAAGAGCGTCCAGGGCATGCTTCAGTATAACCGGCGACTCGGAAACCGCGGCCGCAACTTCACCATACAGCTCAATGCCAACTACGGGAAGAGTGACAGCAAGAGCCTTTCGTTGAGCGATGTGGTCCTCTATCAGCTCAAGACGGCCATGGGGCTTGACTCTACGTACCAGACGAACCGCTGGAACCTGACCCCGACAAAGAACTGGGGCTACCGCATCCGAACCACTTACAGCGAGCCATTGTGGCGTGGAGCGTTCCTCCAATTCAGCTACCAGTTCAACTTCAGTTCACGAAGGAGCGACCGATCCACTTATGATTTCAGCCACATCACGTCCGGATTGTTCGACGGCGTGCCGTTGGTCTACCGCGGATGGGACAGCTATCTCTCGCTCTTGGGCAACCCCATTGAGAGCTATGTGGATGATGACCTGAGCCGATTCTCCGAATATCGCAACTACACGCATGAGCTCGAACTGATGTTCAGACTCATTCGGCCCAAGTATAACCTCAATGTCGGCGTCATGGTACAGCCGCAGAAGTCGGACTTCAAGCAGAATTACCAGGGCGTGCATGTGGACACCACGCGCACCGTAACGAACGTGACGCCTACGCTCGACTTTCGTTACCGATTCTCAAAGGTCAGCAATCTCCGCATCAATTATCGCGGATCGACCGATCAGCCGAGCATGACCGATCTGTTGGACATCACGGATGACAGCAACCCGCTTGATATCTCGAAGGGTAATCCGGGGCTAAAACCATCCTTCACCAACAACTTCCGGTTGTTCTACAACACTTATTTCGAAAAGCGGCAGCGTGCCATCATGACCTTCCTGAACTACAGCACCACCAGCAATAGCATCAGCAACAAGGTGACATACAATGAGGTCACCGGCGGCAGAGTCACCCAGCCCGAGAACATCAACGGCAATTGGAACGCTCAGGGTGGCTTCATGTTCAACACCGCAGTTGACACGGCGGGCTACTGGAATGTCAATACGTTCACCAATCTGAATTACAACAACTATGTCGGATACCTGAGCTTGGACAAGAAGTCGGATTCGCAGAAGAACACGACCCGCTCTCTCGGCCTCGGCGAACGCTTGGGCGCCAGCTACCGCAACAGCTGGTTGGAGGTGGAGCTCGACGGCTCTCTCAACTACACCCACAGCCGCAACGAGCTGCAGAGCCAAAGCGACTTGGACACATGGCAGTTCTCCTACGGTCTCAATGTCAACCTCACGGCTCCCTGGGGCACCAGTCTGTCGACGGATATCCATGAGAACAGCCGTCGCGGATACAACGACAACTCGATGAATACCAATGAGCTGGTCTGGAATGCGCAGGTCTCTCAGTCGTTCCTGAAGGGCAGGCCGCTGACCGTCTCACTGCAGTTCTACGACATTCTGCACAATCAGAGCAACTTCAGTCGGACGCTCAGCGCCATCCAGCGCAATGACGTATCCTATAATAGTATTACAAGTTACGCCATGCTACATGTCATCTATAAGCTCAATATCTTCGGTTCGAAAGAGGCGCGGGCCCAAATGTTTCAGGGAAGAGGCGAAAGAGGCTTCGGCGGACCGCGTGATGGCTTCCGCGGCCGACGCGGTCCACGGGGCGGAGGATTCGGCGGTCCACGTCACTTCTGATCCGTCTGTCTGCAGCTGAAACACGGTCAGAACCGTCTGCAGCTATAGGGACTTCAATGGGGAGCCTGCTTATGGCCTGACATTAAACGATCCGACCCTCATCCGGAGTTAACAACCGGATGAGGGTCGGATCGTTTCTGTCGGTCGCTTCTCAATGGTGTGGGGTCGGGAGGAGATGCCAGTCGGAAGAGCGTGTCGTGCATTTCCTTAACATGCTGCATATCAATGTGTTAAACGAATGATCAATTCGCCCGGGCAAAAGCTATGCTCCGGGCCGTCCAAAGCTATGCTCTTGGCCGTCAAAAGCTATGCTTTGGAGCCTCCGGATGATAGCTCTTGTCAGACGAGAGGACAACTTCCTCTACGACGGACGGAAAATGTGCCATTTCGAGCTCGTGTTCCTTGGCTGCGATGTCGTCTGGAGTGTCGTCTGGAGAGAGCGGTGTACGGAACTGGGCGATGATCTCTCCACCGTCGCAGACGCTGCTCACCCAGTGGACGGTCATGCCCGTTTCCGTCTCGCCGGCAGCCTTCACGGCCTCGTGGACATGATGTCCGTACATGCCCTTGCCGCCGAATCGGGGCAGAAGGGCAGGGTGGAGGTTGATCATCCGATGCGCATAAGCCTCGACAAGGAAGTCGGGAATCATCAGCAGAAAGCCTGCCAGAACGATGAAGTCAATGCCGTGCGACTCCAAGAGGGGCATCAGCCGGGCGGGATCGTTGAACGCAGCCTTTTCCATCACGGCGGTCTCGATGCCGAGGCGCCCTGCCCTGGTGAGGGCGAAAGCGTCGGATCGGTTACTCAGGACAAGGGCCACTTCGATCTCGGGATGTCCGGCGAAGTGGCGGATGATGTTTTCGCAGTTGGTTCCACTGCCTGATACGAATATTGCAAGTCTAATCATGGTCTTCTTCCTCCCATTCTTCGCCGTCTTCAAAGCCGAACATGACGGGCTCGGTGAATGCGTTCAGTGCGCGCCGGTCTTTCTTCGTGGGCCGTCCCGTGCCGCGTGCGCGGTCGATGAAGCCGCTGATCCGGCTCATCTCGAGCAGTTCGTACTGCTTCGGGTCGGTGACGTTTTCATATATTTCCGGTATGAGTTTGGCCCCCACACGCTGTTCGATGGGCTTGAGGACCTTGAAGGAGTAGGTGATCGGGGGCTTCTTGACGCTGACCACTTCGCCTGTCTTGATCAGGTGGCTGGGCTTTACGTTGGCCCCTCCGACGGTGACCCGTCCGTTCTTGATGGCATCTGCGGCGACGCTTCGGGTCTTGAATATGCGGGCCGCCCACAGCCATTTGTCGATGCGAGCTGTATCTGTCATTGATGTTGCTGCTTGATGCTGAAGCGCTGTCTGCGCGGGATCATTCCGTCCCGGAGGCCGTCGGGGCCTTCGATGGAGCTGATCCCTTGCGGTTGAACGCGTTCATCGTGTTGTCTATTCCTGTGAGGACGAAGCTCCGGATCAGTTCCACGGCCGTGTCGATGCTGGGTTGCAGTGTCTGCAGTTCGGCGCTGTCATAGCGCCCGAGCACCCAGTTGACCTGCCCGCCACGCGGGAAATCATTGCCCACCCCCATGCGGAGCCGGGCATAGTCGGGTCCTATGAGCTGCTGAATGTGCCCTAATCCGTTGTGCCCGCCGTTGCTTCCGCCGGCCTTGAGCCTGAAGGCACCGAGCGGGAGAGCGATGTCGTCGACGCAGACAAGAAGGTGTTCCTGCGGGATATGATCCTTGTTGAGCCAGTATCTGACCGCGTTGCCGCTCAGGTTCATGAAAGTCGTGGGCTTGAGCAGGATGACCCGGCGTCCTTTGATGGACGTCTCGGCCACGAATCCGTAACGTTTGTCCTCAAAAACAATATTGGACGCCTTAGCGAAAGCGTCCAATATCATAAATCCGGTGTTGTGTCTGGTGCCCTGGTACTCATCACCCGGGTTGCCCAGTCCACAGATCAGGTATTTCTCCATGCAGTGTCTTATTCTGCCGAAGCCTCGGTTTCGTTGCCGTCCTCAGCCTCTTCGCTATCGTTGGAAACCATGGAAGCAGCGCTTGCAGCCTGACGGGTCATCTTGATCGAGCATACTACGACGTCCTTGCTTGTAGCGAGCGTGAGTCCTTCGAAGCTCAGGTCTCCCACCTTGATGCTCTTGCCGATTCTCAGTTTGGTCACGTTAATGTCGAGGTGCTCGGGAATCTGCTGGTAGGGAGCGGTAACTTCGATCTTGCGGATCGACAGGTTCATGCGTCCGCCATCACGTACACCCTGGGCCAGACCGGTCAGTTTGACAGGGATGCCGATGGTGATCGGCTTCTGGTCATTGACCTCGAAGAAGTCAACATGGAGCAGTGAGTCGTTCACGGGGTGGAACTGCAGTTCCTTCATGACAGCCGTGTGGCTCTCGCCATCGATGATCAGGTTGATCACGTAGATGTGCGGCGTGTATACGATCTTGCGCAGCTCGCTCATCGGAGCGGCAAAGGCAAGTGCTACAGGCTGGCCGTTCTCAGTGGCTTCACCATAGAGGTTGCAGGGAACGAGCCCTTGTTTGCGGAGTGCTTTAGAAGCTTTCTTTCCAAGGTCTGTACGCTTCTGACCTGTTACATTAATCTCTTTCATAATGTGTTACTCTAAATTAATGGATTCTTAATTCGCCATCACACGAGATGCGCTTAGCGTTTTTAAAAGTGCTGCAAAGGTAAGTATTTCTCCCGGAATGACCAAAGATTCTTTTTAAAAAGACTTAAAAGCCTCCTGATTTCTTGCATATCCTATGAATTTTCTCTATTTTTGCACCATTAATTGAATTAAAGAAACACAAAGAAACAGAGGATGATTAATCGAGAATTAATTCGCATCAAGATCGTTCAGTTAACCTATGTATACTATCAAAACGGTAATAGAAACATGGATAACGCCGAAAAAGAGCTGCTTTTCAGCCTTTCAAAGGCATACGATCTATACAATTATATGCTCTATCTGATCGTTGTCATCACCCGTGAGATGCGTCATCGGGTCGACATCGCAGCATCAAGGGCAGAACGGGAAGGCACGGAGGGACCGTCGCAGAAGTTCGCTTTCAATAAGTTTGCCGTACAGTTGGAAGAGAACAAGATGCTCACTGCCTTCGTGGAGTCACAGAACCAGACCTGGGATGACGACATCGAGTTCGTCCGGAAGCTGTGCGGACAGATCGAACAGAGTGAGACTTATCTCAGCTATATGGCCGATCCCGACGACTCGTATGAGGCCGACCGCGAAGTGTGGCGAAAACTCTATAAGCAGTTCATCCAGAATAACGAGGAGCTTGAAGCCATCTTGGAGGAAAAAAGCCTGTACTGGAACGATGACAAGGAGATCGTCGACACGTTCGTGATCAAGACCATCAAGCGCTTCGAAGCAAAGAACAAGGCCGCCCAGAAACTGCTGCCGGAATACAAGGATGAGGAAGATCGGGATTTCGCCCGCAAACTCTTCCGCGCCACCATACTCAATGCAGACACCTATCAGCGCTACATGAGCGAGACCAGTCACAACTGGGACTTTTCCCGTCTGGCATATATGGATGTCGTGATCATGCAGATCGCCATTGCCGAAATGCTTACCTTCCCCAACATCCCCATCAGTGTCACCATTAATGAATATGTGGAATTGGCCAAGTTATACAGCACCCCCAAGAGCGGCGGATACATCAACGGCATGCTGGATGGCATCGCCCGATATCTCATTCAGTCAGGGAAACTGCTCAAAAACATCGATGAGCCGAAGTCGAAACCGGCAAAAACCGAACCCGCGGAATGATTCTGACCGGTCCGGAACATAATTGACATCAAACTAAATCAATCAAGATATGACAACAATGATTCTTGCTGCCCAGGCAGCACAAGGCACAGGCGGCGGCATGGGCATGCTGGTGATGATGGTGGCAATATTCGCCATCATGTGGTTTTTCATGATCCGTCCTCAGCAGAAAAAGCAAAAGGAGATCCGGAAGTTTCAGAATGCACTTCAGGAAGGTACCAAAATCGTGACCGGTGGAGGCATCTATGGAACCGTGAAACGCATCGACATGACAACAGGAAGAGTAGAAGTGGAGATTGCACGCGGCGTCGTTATTGAGGTCGACCGTAACTCCGTCTTCGCTGACGTTGCATCCATTTCACCTGCAAACAAAGCCTGAGCGCGGCCAATCTGATGATTGAGGAATGATCGGACGTGTGGGATTCGTATGGGAAAAGGCCAGGAAAAACCTTTTTGGAGCGATCAATAAGGAGTTCCTGATATTCTTGTTTTTCTTCATCGTAAGTGCTTTCTTCTGGCTGTTGATGACACTCAATGAGACTTACGAGCGAGAAATGACAGTCCCCGTCAAGCTTGTCGGTGTCCCGCAGAATGTGATTATGACCACCAACCTGCGTGACACCGTTGTCGTGACCATACGCGACAAAGGCTATACGCTGGCAACTTACGCGACGAGTCATCCCCTTCGGCCTATCTATCTCAAGTTTGACAGTTATGCAAACAAGAATTCCGGCCAGGGCTCCATTCCGATCTCTGACATCCAGAAATTGGTTTACCAGCAGCTGTTCGGATCCTCCCGCATCACCGGAGTGAAGCCGGACAAGATGGATTTCTATTTCAATTACGGCCAGTCAAAGCGTGTCCCGGTAAGAATCGCGGGTCTGGTGGAGCCGGGATCTTCATACTATTTAGCCAACACAAGGTTCTGGCCGGACCACGTGATCGTATATGCGAACAGCCGTACACTTGACAGTATACGCTACGTAAGTACCGAAGAGCTGCGGATCGTGAACTTCGAAGACACCGTCATCCGGCAGGTCCGACTCAAGAAGATGCAAGGCGTGAAGATCGTTCCGTCTACGGTTCGGCTTGGCTTATACCCCGATGTGCTGACCGAGGAGAGCATGGTCGTACCTATTGTTGCCGTCAATAT
>JALFRV010000231.1 GCA_022778905.1 Prevotella sp.
AGCGGGAGGGGAAACAAGGTGATGGGTTACTGGAGTTTGTGGATAATCAGGCCCGAACGCAGTTTCGGCTCAAACCAAGTAGCCTTCGGCGGCATGATCTTGCCGCTGTCGGCGATGTCCATGATCTGCTGCATCGAAACCGGATAGAGCGCGAGCGCCATCCGCATCTCACCGCTGTCGACGCGATGTTTCAGTTCTTCGAGGCCGCGCAGACCGCCGACGAAGTCGATGCGATTGTCCGAGCGCAGGTCCTTGATGCCCAACAGCTCGTCGATGATCAGTCGGGACGAGATGTCCACGTCAAGCACGCCGATCGGATCCTTATCGTCATAGGTTCCCGGCTTGGCCGTCAGGCTGTACCACTGTCCATCTAAATAGAGGGAGAATTCGTGCAGATGCTGTGGCTTATAGTTCTCGGGGCCTTTGCAAACGACCTCGAAATTCTTCTCCAAAGCCTTCAGGAACTGCTCCGAAGTCATGCCGTTGAGGTCCTTGACCACGCGGTTGTAGTCGAGAATCGTCAGCTGCGAAGCCTGGAAACATACGGCCATGAAGTAGTTGTATTCCTCATTTCCGGTATGCTGGGGATTCTGCTTGGCCTTCTCCGCGCCCACTAAGGCGGCTGCGGCCGAGCGGTGATGGCCGTCGGCAATGTAGAGGGCCGGCATCTTGGCGAACTCGGCAGTGATGGCGGCAATGTCCTGCGGATCGGCGATCACCCAGAAACGATGGCGGAATCCGTCAATCGGGGCGATGAAATCATATTCAGGATCCGTAGCCGCATAGCGCATGATCAGCGCGTCTAAGGCCGCATTGTCGGGATAAGCGAAGAACACCGGCTCGATGTTCGCGTTGCATACGCGCACGTGCTTCATACGGTCTTCCTCTTTGTCACGGCGTGTGAGCTCGTGCTTCTTGATCACTCCGGTGAGATAATCGTTGACATACGCGCCCACGACCAAGCCAAATTGGGTCTTGCCATTCATGGTCTGCGCATAGATGTAATACTGCTCCTTGTCGTCCTGAACGAGCCAGCCCTTCTGCTGGAACAGCTCGAATTGCTCGGCCGCACTCTGATAGACGCGCGGATCGTATTCAGATGTGCCCGGCTCAAAGTTGATCTCGGGCTTGATGATATGATAGAGGCTCTTCTCGTTGTCACCTGCTTCGGCGCGTGCTTCTTCTGAATTCAGCACGTCGTAAGGACGGGATTCAACCTGTTCGACAAGATTCTTCGGTGGCCGTATGCCACGGAACGGTTTAATTGTTGCCATAATCGTATAGGATAGGATTCAAAACCACATGGTACGGACATCAGGACCTGCCGGCCCGGATGTCCCACCATGTCGGCTCATTCTTACTTGTTGACCTGAAATTTTGTGCAGCCATCCTTGAAGAAAGCATTGATCTGCTGCGCGGCTGCGATACCTGCGTTGGTGTTAGCTTCGGCAGTTTGAGCGCCCATTTTCTTCGGCGTGGAGAAGTAGCGGCCATCAAACTGCATGAAATCTGCATCAGCATCAGGCTTGATGTCTGTGATGAACTTCAGGTCGGGACGGTCTGCGAGCAACTTGAGCAATTCAGGTTCGTTGATGACTTCCTTGCGGGCGGTGTTGATGAGGATGCCTCCCTTCTGCATCTGGTTGACAACCGCATAGTTGATACTCTTGATCGTCTCGGGCGTTGCAGGTATATGGAGGCTGACAACATCACAGTTCTTGAACAGCTCGTCACGATTAGCTACGGCGTGAACGCCTGCTTCCTCGATGGCTTGAGCCGGGCAATACTCGTCGTAAGCATAGACTTCCATGCCGAAGCCCTTTGCGATGCGAGCCACGTTACGGCCGACATTGCCGAACGCAAGGATGCCCAACTTCTTGTCCTTCAACTCTGTGCCTGACTTTCCATTGAAGAAATTGCGCACGGCATATACCAACATGCCAAACACAAGCTCTGCTACGGCGTTGGCATTCTGGCCAGGCGTATTCTCGACAACGATGCCTTTCGTCTTCGCATAGGCGGTATCGATGGAGTCATAGCCTGCTCCTGCACGGACGACAACCTTCAGCTGCCGGGCTGCGTCGAGCACTTCGGGAGTCACTTTGTCCGATCGCACGATCATCGCATCGGCAGTCTTGACAGCCTCAAGCAATTGGGACGTCTCTGTGTATTTTTCAAGCAGAACTAACTCGTGGCCTGCTTCTTCGATCTCTTTCTTGATGCCCTGGACAGCAGCTGCTGCAAATGGCTTTTCGGTAGCAACTAATATTTTCATAGTAATGCAACCATTCTCCGTCAGCCTCTTCACAAATACGGAGCCCAAACGGAGAATGGACTTTTATTAAGTTATTCCTGTTAAGTAAAAATAAACGGCAAATGCGCCAAAGATTCTCCTCCCTTGTGGGGAGGAGACGAATGATTAATGCTGTTTCTCGAAGTCCTGCATAGCCTGTACTAAGGCATTGACTCCTTCAATGGTCTGTGCATTGTAGCAGCTTGCACGGAAACCTCCGACGCTGCGATGGCCCTTGATGCCGACCATACCGCGCTCTGTTGCGAAATCAAAGAATGCCTTCTCCAACTCCTGATACTCAGGATTCATGACAAAGCAGATGTTCATCAGTGAACGGGAGTTCTCGGAAACGGTGCCACGGAAGCACTTGTTGCGGTCGATCTCTGCATATAAGATGTCCGCACGTTCATTTGCACGGCGATCCATTTCAGCCACACCGCCCTGAGCTTTCACCCAACGCATGGTCTCAACCAAGCTGTAAATAGGTACAACTGGAGGCGTATTGAACATCGAGCCCTTGTCTACGTGGGTGCGATAGTCGATCATTGTCGGCAACTCTCGGGGTGCCTGACCCAGCATGTCATTCTTAACGATAATGCAAGTGACACCTGCCATGGCCATGTTCTTCTGCGCGCCGGCATAGATGGCGGTATATTTGGACACATCAACCGGACGACTCATAATGTCAGAACTCATGTCCGCAATCAGTGGAACAGGAGAATCGATGTCCTGACGCAATTCTGTACCGTAGATAGTGTTGTTGGTCGTAAAGTGCAGATAATCGAGATCTGTCGGAATATTTCCGATTTCGGGATAATAGCTGAAGTTATCGGCAGCACTGGATGCAACCTCTACAACCTCTCCAAACAGTTTAGCCTCCTTGATGGCCTTCTTTGCCCACACACCGGAATTGACATAACCAGCCTTCTTGATCAGGAAGTTGGCAGGAATCTGCATAAATTGCAAGGACGCACCGCCGCCAAGGAAGATAACGGAATAACCCTCGGGAACATCTAATAATTCCTTGATCAGAGCCTCAGCCTCATCAACTACAGGCTGGAAATACTTTGCCCGATGTGAAATTTCCATCAAAGACAAACCTTCACCGTTGAAATCCAAAATCTGCTTTGCGGTATTCTCGATCACCTCTCTGGGTAGCATCGATGGACCGGCATTAAAGTTGTACTTCTTCATTTGATAATTTTTTTAGTTAGAGTTATCTATTTCACGGGCGAAATTACGTTTTTTATTTGATAACGACAAATATTTTTGCAAGAATTTAGTGTATTCTCCGATCTATTGTCATTATGACACTGTAACCAATAAATATCAAAAAAATATTCAATACTAACGTATGATGTCCACTATGGTTTTTATCCCTTTTATTTTCTCCCCTTTTGTCAGTTGCAACACTTGATTAAGTTTCGTCCGTAAAATTGCCGCATATGCATAATAATCTTTCACATCCACGCGGCCAATCTCATCAATCCTCAGTTTTCCTTTCTTGCATAAGAAGCCGACAAGATCCTTTTTGCTCACCTTGTCCTTTTTTCCTTTTCCGACATAGATGGTTTCCATTCGAGGAACAGGGGGAGAATTTCGGTCGTCCGAAGTTTCCATGTCGTAGGTCAAGACTTCGTCCGTGATATACTCGGGTACCTTTTCCACTTCCCCTCCCAATATGAAGAATGCTCGCCCCGAGGCATCCCAACGAGCGGTACGGCCCACACGATGGATATAGATCTCTTCTGTCTCGGGCATATGGTAATGAATAATGTTGCCGACTATGGGCATATCGAGGCCGCGAGAAGACAGGTCTGTGCTCACAAGCACATTCGTACTGCCATTGGCGAACTTATAGATGGCCGCTTCCCGCCCTTTCTGTTCGAGTCCGCCATGATAGCTGCTGACGTAGAATCCCTTCTGCCTGAGGAATCCGGCCGTGCGCTCCACGCTTTCCCGGTGATTGAGGAAGACGATGCTGCTTTCATCTCCGAGGCTCATCAGAAGATGCAGGAGTGTATTGAGCTTATCCTTTTCAGGGCTGACTACCTTATATAATTGTATGCGCGAAGGAATCTTCCCGGCTTCCGAAAGGAAGTTCAACTTCGCCGTTTTTGACATATTCACAAAATCCGGAAACTCCTTCAGGTCCGTCGCCGACAGGAAAATATGGCGCATAGATGAAGGGAGGAGCTGAAAAACAGCACTCATCTCGTTGAGGAAGCCCATTTCCAAGCTCTTGTCGAACTCATCCAATATGACCCACTTAATCATTTCGGAAGAGATGTTCTGCTTTTCTAAATGATCTTTCAAACGTCCCGGCGTGGCAAACAGAATCTGTGGGAGTGTCTTGCGGATGATCCGATGCTCTTCCATGGCCGCGCGACCTCCATAGGCTGCAAATGACCTGAAACCAGAGCCTATGTCACTCAACACGGCATTGGATTGTATGGCCAGCTCGCGGCTTGGCATGATCACAACGGCCTGCAGCTGGTCAGAAGCGGGATCCAAGCGTTGGATCAGTGGCAGAAGATATGCCAAGGTTTTGCCCGATCCTGTCGGTGAAAGGATAATAAGATCCTCATCTGTGTGCAGGATTGCATCAACCGACGCCTCCTGCATGGCATTGAGGCGAATGCCTTTCTTATCAATTATGGTCTGGATCTTATTCATGTCCGTTTCGTATTTCGTATTAATTTGTCTATTTCATCAAACTCCTTCCCCTTGTTCAGGTTCAGGTAGATGGTGTAAAGTGGCAGTGCCCACTTCTCCTGCTTATCAGGGGCGAGCTTCCTGTAGGTCTCCATGTAAGGCAGAGACTTCCGATATAACGCCAGGATACTTTGCTGACGCTTGGCGGAAACGCCTGTTGACTTATCCAGTTCGACAGCCTGGTTAAAGTAGCCTAACCCTGCATTCAGATACGCTTCCGCCATCTCCTTATCCTCGGCTATCAGACTGTCGCAGATCGAGATACATTCTGTGTAGAAGCCTAAGTTGAGCAGCAGCGAGCTTTTCGTTATACGGAAAACCTTATTCCCCGCATCTACGCTCAGCGCTCTATTGGCAATTTCCAAGCCCGACTTCCAGTCCTCCCGCCCAGTGTAGTATTCTATCAGCCTCGGAAAGAAGAAAGAAAACCTCGGGTATTTATCAAAGCCCTCATTCAAGGTGGACAGGTAACGTGCCGTGTCCTTTTCCAATTTATAGGTCTCCGCTAAGTACTGGAGCATCAGCATGTGATGAGCGGTGTCCTTTAAGGCCAGATATGTGTGATGGAGCGTGGCTTTCGGATCCTTCATCTTATAGCCGCAGTAGACAGCCCAATAAGCTGCTTGGGGTATCAATGTATCCTTTTCGAGGTAATTAAACTTCCTGAAGAGCGGCAGGTTAGCACATTCGATGTATTTATTGAGGAAGTCATAGGCATCCGAAAACTTCTGTTTGCGGATGAAGAAGAGGCCTCCGTTGTATAAATTCGGCCGATATGTGGCAAGGTAATCGGCATGCTTGTCACGATACTTGTACTTTCCGTTCTGCGTCTGGTTCAGTTGCGTCTCAATGGAATCAATCTGCTCCATGACCGAGAACATATTTTTGGCCGTGACAAACAGGGCCGCCGTGTCATACTTCTGCCTGAGATAGAGCTTCTCATTGCCCAATTCGTACTGTTTTCTGACGGCTTCTGACAACGTGATCCATATCTTCATGTTGCTACGGTTGACAGAATCCGTCAACAGTTTGCGCATCATCTGCTCGGCCTTGTCGACATTGTTGCCCTTCTTGATGTATTCTCTTGCCTGCGCGATGTCCTTCTTCTGGGCACAAAGCGTCATGGGCAGAAGCAACAGCAACAACGTTCCGAAAATCCTTAAAAAGCTAAATCTATTGCAAACTATCATTTGATCAGTCCTTTTATTTGTTCAGCCCGCTCGTCGTCGAGCACATAATAGACTTGGTATAATGGTTTTGCCCAATCGACGTGTTTCCGCTGCGGATCCAGCGAAGCGACCCTTTCGAGAAAGTCCCGGGCGTTTTCGAAATATCTTCTCACCATCTTTATATGCTCATCCGACAAGCGCCCGGCCTCCGAGAGGCTGTCTCGAATTCCGATGGCCTTTGAGCTGTAGCATATACCTATATTATATATAGCGGCCACCGATGCGGAGTCCAACTCGTTAGCCGTTTTATAAGCCTGGATGGCGCCATCCCATTCGTGCCTGCGCATACAGGTCTCACCAAGCAACAACCATGCGATGACGTTTCTTGCATCCTTTCTAATCTCATCCGAAGCAAACTGCCCCATTTCTTCCTCGTGGCCGGGAGAGGAGAAATATTCCTGCAGCAACCTCATGTAATTTCTGTTATCCGGATCTTTGTCATGGAGTTCGAGCAACGCTATCAGATAGCGCGTCGAATCCGTCTCATTGGTCAGTCCGGCCTTCATGCAAAGAATCTTGATCTCTGCGGCGGCCTTTGCATAGCCGATATCATTCAAAGCGACGTCCGCATAGCGGTCCGCCTTTGCGAAGTCTTTCGTCTCATAGGCCAGCAAGCCGGCATAATAGGAAGCCTGGGCCACGGCCGATTCGGACTGCGCCTGATCCTCGAAGAGTCTGCTCGCCGAACATTCGACAAACAGTTCAAAGTCACGCAGCGCCTCGACTTTCCGTATGTGTCGGTAGTTGAAGAATCCAGCCTCTTCGATTTTGCTGAGCAAGGGACCGACCCGCTGCCGGTTTTCGAGCCGGTATTTAGGTTTTACACGTCCCTTTCTGTCGGGCCGCGCATCGTATTCGTCACAAGTGAGGGCAGCCCGGGCTATGTCGGCGACGGCCGCATAGTAGGCAGCCGAGTCGGCGACAGCATCCAACCGGCTCAGCAAAAGGCTCACCTGACCGTTGAGAGACCGGGCCATTTTCCGATCGTCACGATCCTGACACAGGGCCTGCTGCACTGTGAACAAGGAGAGTATGACCAAATATCCGATCCTCATATAAACAATTGGAGCTGGCAAGAATTTCACGCTACCCTGCCAGCTCCATACTTTCATTATCGATTGCTGTTAAGCGCTTCCATCTCTTTCGTGCGACTATCCGCAGCTCCATACAAGCTGTAGTAAGCCTGATAGAGCGGATAGCTCCAGTTGGCCTGTTGCCGTGTGGGGTCCAAGTCGCGTGCCTTCTCGAGGATGTCCTTGCTTTCGTTGTAGAGAGCGGTCTGTTGTGCCTTGTCGTTGAGGCTCTGGGCCTTGGCGTTGAGTGCAAATCCGAGATACGTCAACACGACAACATTCTTGGGATCAGCTTTCTTGAGGGCTGTGATGGCCTCATCCACCTTATTCTCATTGATTGCATTCTGTCCTTTCAAAGCCCATGCGGTGTAGTTGTTGGGATCCGTTGCGAGTTTCTCTTCGATGAGCTTATTCATCTCATCCTTCTGCTTGAAAGAGCTGTAGAGATTAGAGAGCGTGTTGAAGAGAACATCGTTCTTGGGATCCTTCTGATAGTACTCTTTCACGGTAGCCAGATATTTCAAGGAGTCTTCCTTGGTTTTCAGGCCCTGCTGAGCGATGTAGAACTTCAGGTTGAGCGCATCCTTGTATTCAGCTGTATCCTTCAGCGCCACGTCCACATACTTGTTGGCCTTTTCGAAATCCTTCTCCTGGATGGCATAACGTGTGGCAAACGAAGCGACCTGACCGATATAGGGGTCAGCGGCGGGCTTCTCCATGTCGGCGAAGAGCGGTGCAGATGCACTTTCGACATACATGCCCCAGAACTTCAGCACGTCTGCATTCTTGTTGGCTCTGGCAGCATCCTGTCCTGCGTTGACAAGATGAAGACGGGCCTGCGAGAGTCGTGCCTGATTGGCTTTGTGGAACTTCGGCGCCACCTTGCCTTTGGCATTGGGCTGCTGATCGAACTGTTCGCACTCGAAACCTGCCTTCAACGCATTGTAGGCAGCCACATAGAGACCAGCGGTATCTACCGGTTCTACTTTTCCCTGTTTGAACTGAGTGGCCATCTGGTTGGCATTCATCGTGGCCTGCTCCTTGCTTACCTTCTCCATCGCGAGGTCTACCAGCCGGTTGTAAGCCTTGGCTTTCTCCTCACTGTTGGCAAGCTGGGCCAGTCCAGACTTCAACAGATTTTCTGCTTCTGCATAGGTTTTAGCTTTCAGAATGCCTTTCAGCACGTCGCTATCACCTGCAAAGGCCATTGATGAAGACAACATCATCAATGCCGCGATCATTAATTTTTTCATATACGAATTCTTTTAAAGGTTATGGTATCGTTATATTTGTTTATGAGATTTGTGCCTGCGATCGACCGAGGCGGCGTCATACCGCCGTCAGCTACCGCCAGTGTGTCATGCATCTTTCGGTTCTTCTTCCGCGAAATCCACGAGCGGCGCCTCATCCGAATCGTCGAGCTCTCCGTCGTTCAGGTCTTCATCCCCGACTCCGGAACGTCTGGCCGGAGGCGACTCGCTCAACTCCGATGAGATCTGGACACTCTTCTGGGCCCACTGTGCGCGGCTTTCCTCTTCGACCGTAGCCTCCAGTTCGGAGCTCATCACCTTGCATACGCTGGCGATGATGTCATTCTTCTTGGCGAGGTTGATGAGCCGCACGCCCTGCGTTGCGCGTCCCATGACGCGCACGTCTGCCACGGCCATGCGGATCACAATGCCGCTCTTGTTGATGATCATCAGGTCATTCTCATCGGTCACATTCTTGATGGCCACGAGTCTACCGGTCTTTTCGGTGATGCTTAAGGTCTTCACACCCTTCGCACCACGATTGGTGACGCGATAGTCTTCGATCTGTGAGCGTTTGCCGTAGCCGTTCTCACTGACCACCATCACGCTCTCCGTCTTGGCGTCATTGACCACGATCATGCCCACAACGGCATCATCGCCTTCGTCGAGTCGCATGCCGATCACGCCGGTTGCGGTACGTCCCATGGCGCGTATCGCGCTTTCATGGAAGCGCACAGCACGTCCGTTTCGGTTGGCAATGATCAGTTCGTTGCGCCCGTTGGTCAGCCGAACGTCCACCACCTCGTCGCCCTCGACGATGTTGATGGCATTGACACCATTGGCGCGTGGGCGGGAATAGGCGGCCAGACTGGTCTTCTTGACCGTTCCGTTGCGTGTCGCGAAGACCACGAAGTGCGAATTGATGAACTCCTGATCTTCCAATCCCTTGCCGCGAAGGCGGAGGAATGCGTTGACCGCGTCGTCGCTTTCGATGTTGAGCAGGTTCTGGATGGCGCGTCCCTTGCTGGTCTTGTCGCCTTCCGGAATCTCATAGCACTTCAGCCAGTAGCAACGTCCTTTCTTGGTGAAGAACATCATTGTCTGATGCATCGTTGCCGGATAGATGTATTCAGTGAAGTCTTTGTCGCGCGTGTTTGCGCCCTTTGAGCCTACGCCTCCACGTGCTTGCTCGCGGAAATCACTCAGCGGCGTGCGCTTGATATAGCCGAGATGGCTCACGGTGATGATGACCGGATCGTTGGGATAGAAATCCTCCACGTTGAACTCATGTTCCTCGGGCTTGATCTCCGTGCGGCGTGCGTCGCCGTATCTTTCTTTCACTTCGAGCAGTTCATCCTTCATCACTTTCTTGCAGAGCTCCGGATCGTCGAGGATCTGCTGCAGATATGCGATCTGCTTTTCCAACTCCTCGTACTCGGCATGGAGCTGATCCATGCGCAGGCCGGTGAGCTGACTGAGCCGCATGTCAACGATGGCCTTCGACTGGAGTTCGTCCAGCTCGAAGCGTTTCTCCAACTTTTCCTGTGCCTCTGCGGGCGTCTTGCTGCTTCGGATGAGGTGAACCACCTCGTCGATGTTGTCGCAGGCAATGATGAGCCCCTGCAGGATGTGTGCGCGTTCCTGCGCTTTCTTGAGATCGAACTTCGTGCGGCGGATCGTCACATCATGTCTGTGCTCCACGTAATATCTGATACATTCGCGGAGGCTGAGCAGTCTCGGACGTCCCTTGACCAATGCGATGCAGTTGACGGAGAAGCTGCTCTGCAGCGCCGTCATCTTGAAGAGCTTGTTGAGGATCACGTTGGCATTGGCATCGCGCTTGACATCCACGACGATGCGCATGCCCTGCCGGCCGGTCTCGTCGTTCACGTTGGAGATGCCTTCGAGCTTCCCTTCCTTGACCAATTCGGCGATATATTCGATCAGCTGCTGCTTGTTGACCCCGTAAGGTATCTCGTTGACCACGATCTTGTCATGGTTGTCGTCACTCTCGATCTCTGCCTTGGCCCTGATGACCACGCGTCCCCGGCCGGTCTCGTAGGCTTCCTTCACGCCGTGGAGTCCATAGATGGTGGCTCCAGTGGGGAAGTCGGGGGCGGGGATATACTTCATCAGCCCATCGGTATCAATATCCGGATTGTCTATGAAGGCACAGCAGCCGTCGATCACCTCGCCCAAGTTGTGGGTCGGGATATTGGTCGCCATACCTACGGCGATACCGTTACCGCCGTTGACCAGCAGATTGGGGATCTTGGTCGGCATGACTGTCGGTTCCTGCAACGTGTCGTCAAAGTTGCTCTGCATATCCACGGTGTCCTTCTCGAGGTCATCCATGATGTGCTCACCCATCTTTGACAGACGGCACTCCGTATATCGCATGGCTGCCGGCGAGTCACCGTCCACGCTTCCGAAGTTTCCCTGTCCGTCGACTAATTTGTATCTCATGTTCCAGTCCTGGCCCATTCTGACCAGCGCACCGTACACGGAACTGTCGCCGTGGGGATGGTATTTACCCAACACCTCACCCACTACGCGCGCGCATTTCTTATAAGGTTTGTCACTGGTGTTTCCAATCCCGAGCATACCATAGAGTATTCTTCGGTGCACAGGCTTGAAACCATCCCTCACGTCAGGCAGTGCACGAGCAACAATGACGGACATCGAATAGTCGATGTAGCTCGACTTCATTTCCTCCTCAATGTTGATCTTCATGATCCTGTCTTGATCAATAGTCTGATTTTCGTCCATTTAATTATTATATGTATTTAGTATCTTCTGCTAAATATGAAAAATGCCCGTAGAGGCCATTTAATTGCCGCCTAAGCGATTTTAGCGCTGTTATTAGGGTGCTAAATTACAACAAAGTTCCGACAACTGGAAACATTTAAAGCGAAAATATTGCATTTTTACGTTTATTTGGCTCAAATAAACCGATCGCACAAAAAGCCTGCTCCTTCCAAACAAGAATGCCGAAAGCTGCAAACGCTTCCGGCACCATGCTGTCAACCGTGATTCAGACGGCCGAATAGCCTCCTGTGCTATTCTCCTTCATGATGTCCCGGATGTTCTTTTCCTTGCCTTCATCGGCTCCACGAAAAACCTTTTCGTGCTCTTCAGCCTCGATCTCTTCCTCGCTGACGACATACTTGTCTTTCCTGCCCTTCAGCTCCGCGATGGCGAAACCGACCAAGGCAAGTACGAAGACGCCTAATAGTCCGATTAATCCTGTCATGATTGTATGTTTTATGAATTGTTGATCCGCCTTTGTGCCGAATGCTCGCGCAAAGATACAAATTATTTGTGAGATCCGCATTCATCCGTGCTCTTTTTTCTTCAATGGCGCTATCTGAACGCCGTTTGGCCCGTCCGGCGGGGCCTCCCCATAGCGCCCGAACGGGAAGGGAACAGATACCCTACGGTTGCCGGGCCTTTGCGCCATCACCTCCCCGCTCCTCGGAGGGGTCGGGGGAGGCTCTTTTAAAATGGTCTTGGAGCGATTTGGGAGGGCAGCACGAAACATGCCTCGCTAACTGCTGATAATCAGCGGGTTGGCAGAGCTATGCTTTCGGGCGCCAAGAACTATGCTCCGGGCCGCCCAAAGGATACATATGGACGGCCCGGAGGATAGCTCTGCGCAGGGCGCATGTATCTTCCGTCAGAAACGGACCTGTCAGGCCCTATTTCAACCTGCGGTAATAGGGGCGCAGTGAGGCCCGCGGAACGCCCAGCCGGACCATCATGTCGAGATCGCGGCGCGCCTCTCGCGACCGGCCTAAGCCGATGCACAGGTCGGCGTGACTGAGCAGATAGTCGGTGCAGGTGGGATCGCGGCGGATGGCTTCCCCATAGTCATAGGCCGCCAGTTCGCGCATGCCACGCTCCCGCTCGATGCCGGCACGGGCCGCATAGGCGACGGCGCTGTCAGGAAACTGGCTGACGAGGCGGTTGATCTGATCGTAGGCCTCGGTGTAGTGTTTGTCCTTCTGATTGAGCAGCGCCAGCCCGAGCTGCGACTCGAAGTGCCCGGGGACGATCTGCAAGAGTGCCTCATAGTCCATCCGGGCAAACTTGAGGCGCCCGAGCTTCTCGTTGGTGAAGGCCCGATAGTAAAGGCCCGACACGTTCGTCGGCTGACGACGCAGCACGTAGTCATATTCATCCTGGGCGTATTGCCACTGTCCGAGGAGCAGGTTCCATGCCGCCTTGCGCAGGCGCAGGTCGATGCTGTCCGGATGGAACGAGAGGACTTCGGTCGCCGCCTTCAGCGAGTCGCGCAACGACTGGAGCGACTGTGCACGTGCGGAAGCCGTCAGCAGAAGGGATAAAACTAAGATGAGGCCGTATTTCTTCATTGTTGCCATTGTGGGTGGAACGGTCCGCAGCGGCCGTGCCTCTCCCCACGGGATGGGCTGCCGGCATGGACCGATGGAGACAAAGGTAGACAAAAAACGGCAGACCGCAGCAATTACGGTTTGCCGTTAGAATTATTCATCGAATTTTATTACTTCTTAAAGGTTTCCCTTCCCGTTTCTCACGTAGTCGGCGATCCATGCTCCGACCTCCGTGGTGCCATAGCGTGCACCGCCTTCGACCTGGATCTCCGGCGTGCGCACATGCGCGTCGAGACTGGCGGTGACAGCCTGCCGGATCAGTGCACCTTCGCCGTTGAGCCCGAAATGCTCCAAGAGCATGGCGGCCGAGAGGATCTGTGCGATCGGGTTGGCAAGGTTCTTCCCTGCGGCCTGCGGCCATGAGCCGTGCACGGGTTCGAAGAGCGGCGTGTGCTCCCCTAAGGAGGCCGACGGCTGGAGGCCCATGCTGCCGGTGATGCAGCTCGTCTCATCGGTGAGGATATCACCAAATGTGTTCTCGGTGACGATCACGTCAAAGAAGCGCGGATCAGTCAGCACGCGCATCGAGGCGTTGTCGATGAACATGTAATCCGTAGTCACGTCCGGATACTGCGGTTCCATCTCCTTGGCGATCTGACGCCAGAGGCGGGACGAAGCGAGCACGTTGGCCTTGTCGACAACTGTCAGATGCCGGTTGCGCTTCCGTGCATGCTCAAACCCGACCCTGAGTATCCGCTCGACTTCGGGACGCGTGTAGCAGTTGGTGTCGAAGGCTTTGTCGTTGTCCTGATACTTCTCTCCGAAGTACATACCGCCCGTCAGCTCGCGGATCACCACGAAGTCGGCCCCGCGCACAAGCTCTTCCTTCAGCGGCGAATGGTGGAGTAGGCAGTCGAAGGTGGCCACGGGGCGGATGTTGGCAAACAGCCCCAGCTGCTTGCGCATGGCCAGCAGGCCGGTCTCGGGACGCACCTTGGCCGTCGGATCATTGTCAAACCGCGGGTCGCCTACAGCCGCGAAGAGCACCGCGTCGGCATCCATGCATATCCGGAACGTCTCTTCCGGAAACGGGTCCCCTACCTCATCGATCCCCCGGGCACCGCAGAGGGCTTCGGTATACGCAAACTGATGGCCGAACCGAACGGCTACGGCATCCATGACGGAGATGCCCTGTCTCATGATCTCAGGTCCGATTCCGTCACCGGACAATACTGCTATTTTCAGTTTCATTGCAATGTTTGTTTTTTAGTTCGTGTAAATCATTCTCTACGATATTGAGCATCTTGAACGTGGCCTTGATTGCTGCCTCGGTCTGGTCGGCATCCAATCCGCGCGTCCGGATGATCCTGTCGCCGGTCCCCCACGTGATGACGGTCTGCACCAAAGCATCCGTCCGGCCGCCCGGAGGAATGGACACGGCATAGTTGGCGAGCAAGGGGAAGGTGCGGTCCAGGTTCTCCTTGTAGATCTTGCGCAGTGCCTTGACAAAGGCGTCATACTGTCCGTCGCCCGTGGAGTCGGCCTCATACTGCCGCCCGTTGATCTCTACCTTGATGCTCGCGATCGGTTTCAGTCCGTAAGCCGTACTGACCATGTAGCTGAGAAGCTTCACCTTGTCCTCCTGGACATTGTGTTTCAGCACGTCACTGACGATATAGGGCAGGTCTTCCTGCGTCACGAGCTCCTTCCGGTCGCCTAACTCGGTGATGCGGGCCGTCACTTTCTGCGTCTGTTCCGGGCTCAGTTCGAGGCCCAGCTCTTCCAGGTTCTTGGCGATGTTGGCCCTTCCGCTGTTCTTTCCCAAGGCATATTCACGCTTCCTTCCGAATCTCTCGGGCACGAGGTCGTTGCAATAGAGATTGTCTTTCTTGTCTCCATCGGCGTGCACCCCGGCCACCTGGGTGAAGACATTCTCACCGACGATGGGCGTATTGGGCGCGACGGCAATGCCGCTGTAGCTCTCCACGAGCCGGCTGATGTCGTTCAGGCGGCTCTCATCGATGTTGGTCTTCGCGTGAAACTGGTCTTTCAGGATCGCCTGCACGCTGGCCAGCGGCGCATTGCCACACCGTTCGCCCAATCCGTTGACCGTGACATGCAGACCCTTGCAACCGCTCAGCACGGCCGCCAATGAGTTGGAGACCGCCAGATCATAATCATTATGGGCGTGGAAATCAAAATGCCTGCCGGGGTAACGCTTCAACATCTTGCGCATATACTCCACACACTGGAGCGGATTCATGATGCCGAGCGTGTCGGGGAGCAGGTACCGGCGGATGGCAGAGGAACAGAGCGCGTCCATCAGCTGATAGACATAGTCGGGGCTGTCCTTCATTCCGTTGCTCCAGTCTTCCAGATACAGATTGACCGTCATCTGCTTCCGCGTGGCATATTCCACGTTCTCGAGAATGTCCTGAATATGCGCTTCGGGTGTCTTGTTCAACTGCTGCGCACAGTGCTTGTAGCTTCCCTTGGCCAAAAGGTTGATCACCCGTCCGCCACAATCGGCAATCCAGTCAATCGACTGATGATGGTCCACGAAGCCGAGCACCTCGACCCGCTCGAGCTTTCCGGTCCTCTCCGCATAACGGGTGATCATCCGGACGGCTTCCTTTTCGCCTTCCGACACCCGCGCCGAAGCCACCTCGACGCGGTCCACGTTCACATCATTGAGCAGCATACGTGCCATCATCAGCTTCTCATGGGGCAGGAACGAGACGCCGCTGGTCTGCTCGCCGTCCCGAAGCGTCGAGTCCATGATCTCTATCTCAGGCATGATTGCCTGCTGCTTGATCAGGATTTGTTCTGTTGTTCCCATGCTTCGATCTTCTCCTTGCTGTTGATCAGGAAGTCAATGTCATCAAGTCCGTTCATCAGACAATGCTTCTTGTAGCCGTTGATCTCAAAATGCTCGCTGCGACCAGTCGACAGGTTGGTGACGGTTTGGTTGGGCAGGTCCACCTTGACTTGTGTCTGATGGTCGCTCGAGATGCTTTCGAAGAGTTCTTGGAGGAAGTCTTCACTGACGACAACGGGCAGAACGAAGTTGTTCAGCTCGTTGTTCTTATGGATATCCGCGAAGAATGAGCTGATCACGACACGGAAGCCGTAGCCGGCGATGGCCCATGCGGCATGCTCACGGCTGGATCCCGAGCCGAAGTTCTTGCCTGCCACGAGGATGCATCCGCTATAGGAAGGATCGTTGAGCACAAAGTCTTCCTTGAGCGAACCGTCCTTGTTGTAGCGCCAGTCGCGGAACAAGTTGTCGCCGAAGCCTTGCTTATCCGTCGCCTTCAGGAATCTGGCTGGGATGATCTGGTCTGTATCGACATTCTCCAAAGGCAATGGAATACAGGTCGAAATGATGGTATCGAATTTCTGTTTCATCTTTCTTTCTACATTAAAGTTCTTGGATCGGTGAGCCGGCCCGTCACTGCGGCGGCCGCAGCCACCAACGGACTGGCGAGAATCGTGCGCGAACCGGGGCCCTGGCGGCCCTCAAAGTTGCGGTTGGATGTCGACACGGCATACTTACCTGCAGGTATCTTGTCGTCATTCATGGCCAGGCAGGCCGAGCAACCGGGCTGTCTGAGCGCGAAACCGGCATCCTTCAGGACCTTGTCAATGCCCTCGTCGCAGATCTGCTTGTAAACAGCCCATGAGCCGGGCACTAACCATGCCGTGACCCCACCGGCTTTCTGCCTGCCCCGGACGATGCTTGCGAATGCCCTGAAGTCTTCCACCCGACCGTTGGTACATGCCCCGAGGAAGACGTAGTCGACAGGACGCCCGAGCAGATGCTCACCGGGAGTGAAGCCCATATACTGCAGGCTCTTCAGGAAAGAGGCCTGTCCGGCCGCGTCGATGCTGTCCACCGTCGGGATCGGATCGGTGATCCCGATGCCCATGCCGGGGTTTGTGCCGTAGGTGATGCGTGGCTCTATGTCGGCCGCATCAAAGGTCAGTTCCTTGTCAAAGACTGCATCGGCTCCGCTTTTCAGCGTCTGCCACCGGGCGACAGCCTTGTCCCAGTCGGCGCCCTTGGGTGCATATTCGCGGCCTTTGATATATTCGAACGTCGTCTCATCAGGTGCGACGAACCCGCCGCGGGCACCCATCTCGATCGAAAGGTTGCAGAGTGTCAGCCGTCCTTCCATCGTCAGGTTGCGCACCACCTCACCTGCATATTCGACAAAGTAGCCGGTCGCGCCCGACGTCGTGAGCTTCGACATGAGATAAAGGGCCACATCTTTCGCGACAACGCCATCCTTCAGCCGCCCCTCAAGATTGATCCGCATCGACTTCGGCTTCTGTTGGAGGATGCATTGGGAGGCCATCACCATCTCCACTTCGGAGGTCCCGATGCCGAAGGCCACAGCTCCGACAGCGCCATGTGTGGAGGTATGCGAGTCGCCACAGACGATGGTCATGCCCGGGAGGCTCAATCCCTTCTCCGGTCCGACGACATGGATGACGCCGTTGTCCTTGGTGTTCATCTTGAATTCCGTCAGTCCGAACTCTTTGCAGTTACGGTCGAGCGTGTCCACCTGATGCTTCCCGACGGCATCCTGGATCGGTTTATCCTGATCGTGAGTGGGTATGTTGTGGTCGGGCATGCAGAAAATCTGCTGCGGACGGAAACATTCTATCCCTCGCTCACGCATTCCGGAGAAAGCCTGGGGCGATGTTACCTCGTGACAATAGAGACGGTCGATGTAGAGCTGAGCAGGTCCGTCATCGACAATCTGCACGACATGCTGATCCCAAATCTTGTCAAACAGTGTGTTCATTACTTCCTAAATTTATTGATACAATCTATATATGCTTCAACCGAAGCGGTTACTATGTCCGTATTGGCACCGAATCCGTAGTAGACGTTGCCATTGTATTCGACCTGCATGTGCACCTTTCCGACGTCGTCCGAGCCCTTGCTGATGGCCTGGATCGTGAACTCCTTCAGCGTCATCTGCTTCTGGATGATCTTCTTCAAGGCCCGGATGGCCGCGTCGACGGGACCGTTTCCGGTGCTTGCTTCTTCAAACTTCTGGCCCGAGATGTCAAGTCCGATGCTGGCAACACTCCTCACTCCCATGCCCGTAGTGACCTGAAGGAAGTCGAGTCGGACGGCATGCGTGTCAGCGATATCAGCGCCGGCAAGCATCAGGATGTCATCATCGGTGATGTCCTTCTTCTGGTCCGCGAGTTTGAGGAACTTCTGATAGAGCTTGTCCAGCTTTGCTTCATCGTCCACTTCGATGCCGTTCGTATGGAGCCGATACTTCAAGGCGGCGCGGCCGGAACGTGCCGTGAGCACGATGGCGTTGTCATCCAGCCCGACATCCTTTGGATTCATGATCTCATAGGTCTGTGCATTCTTGAGCACGCCGTCCTGATGTATGCCGCTCGAATGGGAGAAGGCATTGCGCCCGACGATGGCCTTGTTGGGCTGGATGGGCATGTTCATCAGCGAGCTGACCATCCTCGAGACCGGATAGATCTTTGTTGTGTTGATATTGGTCTCTATGCCCAAGCCCTTGTGACACTTGAGAATCATGGCGATCTCCTCCAATGAGGTGTTGCCGGCGCGTTCTCCTATGCCGTTGACAGTGACCTCCACCTGACGCGCCCCGTTGAGTACGCCCTCCAGGGTGTTGGCGGTTGCCATGCCCAGATCATTGTGGCAGTGGGTCGAGAGCTGTGCTTTGTGGATGCCGTCCACGTGCTCCATGAGATACTTGATCTTGTTTCCGTATTCATGGGGCAGGCAATAGCCGGTCGTATCGGGGATGTTGACCACTGTCGCACCGGCCTTGATGACGGCCTCGACGACGCGGGCAAGGTATTCATTGTCCGTGCGTCCGGCGTCTTCGGCATAGAACTCCACGTCCTCAACATATCGTTTGGCATACTTGACAGCGGCCACCGCGCGCGCTATGATTTCCTCGCGGTTCGAATTGAACTTATATTTGATGTGGCTGTCGCTGGTCCCTATGCCGGTGTGAATGCGCTTATGCTTGGCATATTGGAGGGATTCGGCCGCGACGTCGATATCCTTTTCGACAGCCCGGGTCAACGCGCAGATCGTCGGCCAGGTAACTGCCTTGCTGATTTCTATTACAGAATTGAAGTCGCCAGGTGACGAAACGGGGAAGCCGGCCTCTATGACGTCGACGCCCAACTGCTCGAGTTGCTTGGCCACCTGAATCTTCTCCACCGTGTTCAACTGACATCCCGGCACCTGCTCTCCATCACGCAGCGTGGTGTCAAAAATAAATAATCTGTCGCTCATAATCTCTATTTGATCTTTAAATGTTTAGTCCGCAAATGAAAAGAGCCTTTCACACTCTTAGAAGTGAGAAAGGCTCTGACATCAAGCACACCTATACTATATGCACACCTCTTCACTTCCGCTTGCGCGCTGCAGTCGAATAGCCAGAATAATGCTCAATAGTATGATAATGCCTGTCATTCTTTGTTCATTTTACGGTGCAAAGGTAAACATTTCTAATGAAACAAACAAAAGAATCTAAAACTTTTTATAGATTTTATCTTTCAGTTTTATGAAAACCCATAATCATTACTTCCAAACTCTCATCAGAACGGGACCGGACCGTCAGACGGCAACGGGGGCAGCAGCGGGTCTCCGTCGTTCATCCGGCTTCCGACGATTTCACCACCGCCGCCATCAGCCGATCCGAGGTACGCATCTTCGGGATTCTGGAACCGGGTGTACTCTCCGCGGAAGTTGAGCAGCACGTCTCCAGTGGCTCCCTTACGGTGTTTGGCAATGATGATCTGCGCCATTCCGTGCAGGTCATTGCCCTTCTCGTCCTGGAAGATGTGGTAATATTCCGGGCGATGCACAAAGAGCACCATGTCGGCATCCTGCTCGAT
>JALFRV010000232.1 GCA_022778905.1 Prevotella sp.
GAAAGCTATGCTCTGCGGACGGCGTTGTAATCTGTTGTAAATCAGAAAGTTGTAAAATCGTATTTTCTCGGGTACCCTATAGGCTTACTTCCGGTAGATCCGGAGGTGCAAACGGTGGGTCCGGGTGGGATCGATGGCATATTTCTTCAGTACGCCGGGACCACAACTGCTGTTGCCCAAGCCTAACACCGCGCAATTGATGTTGACGATGGTCGCATCCCGTTCCTTCAACAGGTAATCGTAAGGAACGGCCGCCATATCCTGCGCCGTATAGTGTAAGGCACTGAAACTGAACGGTGCATCCAGTGCTTCGATGACAAACGTGGATGGCCGGCGGCCTTTCGTCTTCAGCTCAAGCATCGCACAGTCTTCATGATTGCCGCTATCCTGTGGCCGTGGATAATGCGTATACTGCCCCGTCACCGAACCGTTCCACAGTCCGACACGTGCAGCCTGCTTCCGGTCAGGATAGCTTTCCCAAGGGCCGCGCCCATACCATGTCAACTGTTCGTAGGCTTTCGGCAGTTCAAGCTGTATGCCCAGGCGGGGCAATGGCGGCAACTGGCCCGTGCATTCGTATTCCTGCAGCAGTTCCACAGCGCCATCGGCACTTGGCCTCAACGTAGTCTTCACGATGACAGAGCCTTTGGCAAAACGGTATTCCTTCACGTCGGCCGAGCGGCTGATGACCTCTGGCGCGTCAAGCCGGCTTTCTTTCCAGTCCCTGGCTAACCAGTTGCCGAATCCCCTGTCATTGTCAGTCGGTGCCCGGAAGAAGTTGCACGTCCATTTCAGCGCATCGACCGCCAACGGCTTCTTGGCGCTCCGGTTCTGATTGAATGCCAGCAATTGGTCGTTCAGCGCGATCTGCTGGACGGTGACCGTGTCCTTTCCTTGGAGGACACACAGATTCAACCGGGCATCCTGATGCTGTCCGTAGGTCCAGTCGGCGCATCGTGCAATGACGGCACTGTCACCGGGTTGGACGGCGGAAAAGGTGACTTGGGCCGGCCGGCGCAGTTTCCCGTTCAGCATGAATGTCCCTTCACACCGGTAGGCATCCAACGTCAGATGGCTGCTGCGGTTGATGGCGTAGATCTCACCGTCATGCACCCGGAACTGCACGGGTGCATAGACCGCCTTCACTTCCTCATACTTCGGCGTGACCTCCCGGTTGCTCCGGATGACGCCGTTCAGGCAGAACGCCTGTGAGGAGGGCTTGTCACCGAAGGCACCGCCATAGAGGACGCCGCGGTCGCGGGTATAGATGCCCTGGTCGACCCAGTCCCATATGAATCCGCCCACCAGTCTGCGATGCGCGTAGATCTCGTCCCAGTAGTCCTTGAAATTGCCCAGCGCGTTGCCCATACAATGCGCATACTCACTGGTCAGGACCGGTCGGTTGTCGTTGGAGCGATTGGCAATATCGACCAGATGCTCCCATCGGGCATTCTCTGCCCGCTCTGCCGTCGATCCTTCCGGTATGCCCGGATTGAGATATTCCTGCTTCACCCGCGGATAGAAACGCGAGATGACATCCACGCAGGCAGGATCAGTCTGGGGGAAAGTGGCCTCGGTCCACCTGCGGTTGGCAGGCAGGGAGTCGGGAGCCGGCGCATAAGGTGTCTGCGCCCCCTCGTAGTGAACGGGGCGGGTGTCGTCAAACGTATGGAGAAAACCTGCCATTGAAGCCTGGTTGACGCCGAACCCGCTTTCGTTGCCGAGACTCCAGAAGATCACGGAGGTGAAATTCTTATCCCGCTCGGCCATGCGGATCACCCGATCCATGAATGCTGCGTTCCATTCGGGCGATGATGCGAGCGTGCCGCGAAGCCCATGCGTCTCTGCGTCAGCTTCGTCCATGACGTAGATGCCGGCACTGTCACAGAGTTCATACCATCGGGGACTGTTCGGGTAATGGCTGGTCCTGACCGCATTGACATTGGCCGCTTTCATCAGCCGGATATCCTGCTGCATTCGTTCCTCTGTCATCACGCGGGCCGTGAAGGGGTCATGCTCATGCCGGTTGACTCCTCTCAGGCGTACCTGGCGCCCATTCACGAGCAGCATCCCATCCTTGATCTCCACCGAGCGGAATCCTATCCGCTGCCGGACCTGCTCTACAACCCTCCCGAGCGAATCCTCCAAGGAGAGCGTCAGCCTGTAGAGGCAGGGCGTCTCGGATGTCCAAAGCATCGGATCTGTCACCTTTGCTTCCAGGCGGTTGATCTTTCGGGGGCCGCGTTGCGGGAACCAGGTGTTCATATTCACGGCCCGATGATCCGGATCAAGGATGGTCTCGGCATCGGTCCGCATGGTGGCAATCACCTTGCCCGTATGATCCTGCAGACTGGCTTTCACCTGAAAGCCAGTCCCCGTTGCAGCTCTGAAAACGCGTAATTGCGGATCTATCTGAAGCAGCCAGACATTCTGCCCCACCCCATTGTCCGGAATGGTCCGGACGGCAAAGTCACGAATCTGCACGTCGGGCGTGTGATAGAGCAGTACGTCGCGCTGTATGCCGCCGAAACGCCAGAAGTCCTGATCTTCCAGATAGCTCCCATCGCAGTATTTGTAGACCTCTACGGAAATCTGGTTCGTGCCCGGGCGCAGATCGCCTGTGATGTCAAACTCCGACGGTTCCATGGATCCCTGGCTGTAACCCACCCTTCGGCCGTTGACCCAGACATAGAATGCCGACTGCACACCTTCAAAGCGAAGGAAGGTCGCGCCCGCTCCCGTCCAGTCAGCCGGCAATTGAAACGTGCGCCGATACTGCCCGGTGGGGTTGCGCTCCTTGTAGGTTGTCCAGTCGCTCTTGGGCTCTGCCGTCACGTAAGGCGGCAGGATGCGGAACGGATAACCCGCTGACACATAGACTGGTGTGCCATAACCGTTGACCTCCCAGTTGGCAGGGACATCGAACAGTGCCCATCCGGAATCGTCAAAATCAGGCCGGTGGAATTCCTCGATGCGGCCTTCGGGTGTCGGGGACCAGTGAAACCGCCACTTCCCGTTTAAGCTCATCTGGCGATCTCCCGGGTGTTTAAGATAGGGAATGAAATAGGCCCTCGCCGGCTCTCTGTTGATTTGAAGGACATGCTGGTTTTCCCAGTCGTGCCCCGATTCCGCATGCAGCGAAGCGGGAAGCAGACAACTGATCATCAGTCCGATTGTGATTCCTTGATAGCTCATTGCTTTCTGTTTCCGATTATTGTAGTTCGATATAGTCAAAATCTATACCCTCTGCGTCTCTGACCGTCAGTTGATACTGTCCGGCATTGATCTGCGTCCCGACCGTCGTACCGATGGTCTTGAACTTGTTGGGCGTTACGGGGAATGTCATCGCACGGTACTCGCGGACCGTGCGCTTGGAATCTACGATCTGCAACCGCCCCCGAACGGCTGTTCCGGTGGTGTTCTTATACCGGAAGCGGATCATATAGTCGCGCGCCACGCCCGGCTTGACCGTCCATACATGCTTTCCGGTCTCCTTGTAACGCACCGACGGAAATGCCTCCACATCCGTCGGCAGCAACGTCTTCGGGTATTTAGCCACGGTATCGGTGTCCTGCGAGGCCCAGAAATCCTTTCTCATCTTAGAAGGCATTGCTGCATAGCTGCCTTCAGACAGGCTTTTTGACCCGATCGCAATGGCAGCAATGACAGCTTCGCCGACCTTTGTCTCCGGGAATGAGATGTCGATCCCCCGGTCACGGGCCTTGATGCTGAAGGTTCGCTTGCATGCTCCGGCGTATCCTGCTTCTGCCCATGGATCGAAGTCATCCATGACGACCGAGTCGTTGATGGCCACATCGAAGATCCGTTCCCCTTCACAATCAATGGCCGCACCGTATCGGGCACCGAGCCAGGGCTCTGCAAAGTAAAGCTCGACGCGATATTCACCATCGTCCGGAACCGTAAAATGATATTTCAGCTGATGTTTTCCCCAGCGGAAATATTGGAAGAGCGGATCGTCCGCAGTCCCTTGGATATCGTCCGACAGATGCCCTTGACTGGCAAGATAAGGATTGAGACCGAACGGCCGGGACCACGATTCGGAGAAAGTGGAATCATCCTGCAGCCAGGTCTGACCGTAGGAATCGACATACCGGTCACCACCACAGTTCAGACGGTAGAGATAGTTGTATCCGGGCGCAGCTTTCACGATGTCACGGTTGCGGCTAGCGGCCGTGGGCGTTATCATGTCCTTCGTCGAATCAGCATAATGGTTGCGATAACGATAGAAAACCTCTGTAGGCTGCTCCCAGATCGTAAAAATGCCTTTGTAATTGAACGGGCCTACCTTGTCTATGCGCCGGATCGACTCATCGGGCTGCACCCGTCCCGGATTGTCGTGTGAAAGGAAGCACCACTGGAAATGACCACAGACACTGTCACGGACAGACTCTGCCTTCAACGCCTTCGTCATCAGGAGATCGGCAAATGACGGTTCGGAATATTTGGAGCCATCCTGCAGGCCGAGCGTCCGCCATGCACCGTATTCGCCGTTGAGCAATTGTGCGGGTTGCTTGAGCTCACGGTCATAGCTGTACGCGTTGCCACCGTAGGTCCCGCTCCAGTTCTGCACCACGTCCCAATCGGTACCTTCCCCACCGTTGCAAGTCGTGATCGCACGCTGATCGGCACAGGTCGGGTCCAGCTCACGGATGATCTGCGAGCACTCATCGGCAAAGTCTTTCGGCAGAACGCTCTCGTTTTGCAGCCCCCAGAGCATGATGCTTGGAGAGTTGCGGCGCTCTTTGATCCATTGACGGAGATGCTGCTTAAAACGCTCACGGAACAAAGGCGTGTCATACCAGATATGCGCAGAGAACTGACTCCAGAACAGCATGCCCTGCTCATCCATCAGCTGCTGATAATAGAGGTTGTGAGGCTGATGCGCTTCACGGAATGCATTGAACCCCGTCTGACGCATCATCTTGACCCGCGAGGCAATCTGCTCCCGGCTGAACGCATGGCTCTGGCCGAAGAGATGTTCATATTCACAGGTTCCATTGATGAAAACAGGCTGTCCGTTCAGCAGGAACCGCTGGTCTCCATCCTTTCTGTGCAAAGGCCAGCTGACACTTCTGATTCCGAAAGCGGTCGTCACCTGATCGACCGTATGGCCCTGCGAGTCTTTGAGCATGGATACCAACGAATACAGGTAGGGATCGTCCAAATTCCACAGATGCGGATTGCTGATGGCCGTCTGCTGACGTATGGTCCTGACTTCTCCCGGATCCAAGGTGACCGGAGTGGAGAGCCGAAAAAATTGTTTGCCGCTTTTCAGGTTCATCTTGCTGACGACTTCAACCGCCATCGGCCGTGTGCTGTAATTGCGGACCTCTGTTTCGACAAACACACTGTCACAGGCTGCATTGTTCCAAACATGCACTCCGAAAGGCTCAACGCTGACTTCGGCCGTTTCGATGAGAGAGACCGGACGGAAGATACCGAAAGGCTGAGAGCCTTCAGAGAAGCCCCACTCCGCCGAACAGCCGCCACAAACCCACGGCATATCCGTGATCATTTCCGGGTGTTCGCATCTGACAGTCAATCTGTTGTCACCATTCCGAAGTGCCGTTGTCACATCGAGCGTATAGGTCGTACGTCCTACGCCCGTGCGGGGATAGGTATGCCCGTTCAGCACAACGGTGGCATAGGTGCCGATTCCCTCAAATTGGAGAAAGTAACGCTTGCCGTCCGTCTTTGACAAAATGAAATCTTTCTCATACAAGGCCGTACCGTGCAGGTTGCCATGTCTGAGTTGTCGGTATCCGTAATAGCTGTCGAAGTTGTGCGGGAGATTGACTTTGTGGGGCTCATCTTCATGGTAGACAAGCTTCTGGTTGGCTTGCAGGACCCGCGCAGACCATCCGTCGTTCAGCTCAATGATCCTTCTGACACCTTGAGCTTCAGGTTCCGGAAAACGGACAGTCGAACGGCCCATCGGCACATTGGTGGCAACGGCGATGCCACGCTGTCCAGCACGGTTGACGGCACAATAAAAATGATAGACCACTCCTGCGTGTTTGAGGACGTAGCTCTTATGTGCGAAGAGGTTGTCATAATCCTTTGAAGGGCGGATGAGATCCTTGCCGGTCCAGTCCTGCCAGTGTATGAGATCCCTGCTGACAGAGAACGTATTGAAAGCATCGTACTTCCGGGACGGATTATAGGCTGAAAAATAGAAAAGAACGAACTTATCTCCCATCCTGACAATCTGTGCATCGCCGGTGATGATGCCTGGTGCTTCGTGGAAATAGACCGGATTTTGCGGATAGCGCTGCCACTTTTTCAAGTCATTGGACAAGGCAATTCCGATGCGTTCAGCTTTCATGCGGTTGGCGGGATTGACACCTCCGGCGTTGTAGAACATGACGAAGCGCTTGCCCAATCGGCGGCTTTTGTCTTCATAGACGGTGCTTTTATATTGCACCAATTTCTCCCACCACTGGGCGTCACGATCCTCAATGCTCAGCAAGGGCTTGTCTGCCGAATCCCATTCGTGCGCCTTTACGATGTCCCCTTTGGTCCAGGCAATGCCGATGTTCAATGGTTTTCGGACTGCTTCATAGCCGGTTCCTTCACCGCCGATATAGGTCATCCAGTGCCTGCCGCGATATTTGCGCATCTCATAGGTGCCACCCCATGTCCAGTCAATCAGCGAGGGGAAGCCTCCGCGCTGGTTCATGTCCCATCCGGAATCCTTGTATGAGAGGATCCGTCCGAGCGTTTTCCAATGCAGCAGGTCATCTGACTCGCTCAGCCAGGTCTCATATCCGCGGCCGTCTGTACCATCCTTCCCATTGTAGATCACATAGGTCATATACCATTTGTCACGCTCCCGGAAGACCGTAGGGCAGTCGATCTTGTGGTAGTTGTCTGTAGGAGCGATGACCATACCATATTTATACGGAGTCTTCACCTCCTCATAGATTGCCCTCATCTCATCATCAGGAATCGGTTGGGCAAAGATTCCCAATCCCCAGCAAAGCAGAATAATGACATATAACTTTCTCATTCGTTCATCCTCCTAATACATCAGCCAGTCGATCGTTTCATCTCCGCCGGCCAAACCGATCTCCCGCGGTGTGACCTTATCAGCAGTAAAACCAAACACGACCAGCAGTCCGTGGGGCAGGTTCAGCACGTGATGCCCTTTGGGGAAGTCATATTTGTGAACGTTAACCAATGGCATCCCGTCAATGCGAAGTGCCGAAATCAACTGCGGGTCGGCTTGTCCGTAATTGTTGGCTGCCGCATCTGTCTCCAACTTAGGTGCTGCGGCATACTTCCGCTGATCATCTTTGAAATAGCCGACAAGCAAGGATACCGGTTTGTCCGTGGTAAACTCGATCTTCGTGCCACCGTCTCTCTGTGCCTGTCCGTTGAAGACGCAGGCAGTCAGGCCATTCAGTTCGGGCGCAAGGTCGGTCACCTTATGATCCATATCCGCAAAGAGTTGCGCACCTTTCTCCAACTTTACCGTCGGCAAGCCATCAGCGAGGAGCACCTCGGAAGGCGTAAGCGCACGGACGGAAGATTGCTTTGGCCCGGCCGGAGCATTGTTTTTCATCTTCAGGATGGCAATGTTCTTCTTCAGATTTGCTAGCTCCTGCTCGTATTGAGGCAACAGCTCCCACCACTCCTTCATGTGTCCGCCAGCGCCACTGATGGGGATTCTACGCTGTGCAGTCTGCATACTGTTGGCATATAGGTACGTGTTCTTCGTCAGAGACACCAGCTGCCGATAATACGCAAGGCTCTTCTCAAGCAGCGGAACGGCTGCATCCAACTCGCCGATATCCTTCCCCCACTTGTAGTTAAGGATGTGCTGAGCAGCCTTGACTTTCCATCCGAACGAATGAGCGAATGCCTGATAGCAATGCATATCATTCTGGAGCCGCTTGAACTCATCCCTGTTTTTGGTCACGGAATTGGCAATGGCATCGATCGATGCTACGGCTTTGTCACCATGTAATTGGGTTTGCGCAACGATGTCAAGCGGTAACTCGCCGATATGCGGCTGATGTTTCCACTCCTTTTCCACATAATCTATAAGCAACTCACCTGTCGGACCGCAGCTCTTGTAGAAGTCCGGATAGACGGTATACTTATACGGATTGAGCAACTGACTGACAAACATGCCCAACAAGAGCGTCTGTCTGTTGCCCTCGGTGATCCCGAATCGACGCAGCAGTTTAGGCGCGATTTCCCCGCTCTCTTCGTAAGCGACACGAACATTGTCGGCATCCTGTTTCGAGAGCCCATAATAATCGGAGAAGATCCCGTTCCAATAAGAGACTTCATCCCGCTGATCCCGGTGACAGTTCCACGCATAGCGTCCCCACTCCTTGTACCATATCCAATCGCGCTTGATTTGCTCCTGACGGCTGCCATCAGCCAATCGGTCGGCCGTATACGGGTAATCCCAGTACGAAGCCTGCGGATATAGGTGCAAGGCATTCGCATGATGGACTTCGTGCATGGCGATAACAGACGTGCGGACAAAGTCAGGTGCCCCCCATCGCCACGGCTCCAAGTTGGCAAGGACGTGCACATTGCTGATATGGGTAGAACCCAACGCAGCCATCTCACGGTGACGCTCGGCCCACGGTCCTTGTGGTTGGTAGGTCGTAAGTGATTCGCCATTGTACTTCCACATGGTATAGAGGTTCTTGTAGAGGGGCAATGCAGCTTCAATATCTTTCTTGATATTCGTGTCGTGAGCACGAATGAGCAAGGGCGGTTCGTCTGTTCGGCCAAGGGCTTTCAATCCATCCTTTACACCCGGAATAATCGTCTTGGTCAGCCATTCCACATCATCTTCATCCGTATCCATGGCTTCCGCGAGACACGTTAATAATCCCACATTCGGGTAGTTCTCAATGAAGGCAGCGATACTTTTGCGCGTATAATCGCTCAGAAGTGGCGTGATCTTGACATGGCGGTCTTGTGTCTTGATGCCGTAGTGTTCGGCAAAAGGTTTGCTGACGATGATATTGTAGAACATCTGGATCACATAGATGCCTCTTTTGTCGGCCTCATGCGTCAGGAAAGAAAAGATATCCTTGTTCTTCTCAAAGGTTGCATCGTCCACTTCGACCGCAAATGGATAGTCCTTCAGCTTTACTAATGAGGCGAAAGGATGTCCATTCCAGAGATACAGAGAATTCATCCGGTTCTCAACCAA
>JALFRV010000253.1 GCA_022778905.1 Prevotella sp.
CAGCCCTGATGCTCAAGGCAAAGGTGTATTTCTGGGTCGGGTCTCCGGCATTCCAGAACAAGAGCAAAGATTATTACGGATTCACCAACGACCGCTCCAAGGAGATGATGCAGAAGGCCATCGCAGTTTATGAAGAGCTCATGCGTGACGGCTACTACTCACTCGTGCCCGTCGGAGGTACTACCCAAGACGAAATCGCAGAGAATTACGGCAAGATCTTCAGGACGCGCAACAGCCAGGAATCCATCTACGAAATCCAGCACAGTGCAGACGGAATAGTCGAGGAATACGGCCATCGCTTGGACGAAGATGCTGCGTCACCGTTCTTCGCAGGCACCACATGCGCCTATTCTCCGACGCAGAATCATGTCGACGAATATGGAATGCGCGACGGCAAGCCCTTTGATCCGAACCATCCGTATGACAACCGTGACTATCGCTTCTATGCCAACATCTCGTATGACGGGTCCACTTACAACAAGCATGTATATGACATTCACTACACCATGAATGGCACCAAGAAAGAAGCCGGCGTGGATCTGACCTACTATGGAACCAACCGTTCAGCCGGCTTTACACGCACGGGCTATTACATGCGCAAGTTCCTCGATCCTACGACCACACTCTTCGGCGACAGCAAATACGGCAGTAAGCAGAACTACATCATCTGGCGCTACGCCGAAGTGCTGCTGGACTACGCCGAAGCGGAGTTCCGCACCGGCAACACGGCAAAGGCTTTGGAAGCGGTCAACATGATTCGGAGCCGGGCCCACATGGATCCTTTCACGACAATCACATTGGAACAGATCCTCAAAGAGCGTCGCATCGAATTGGCATTCGAGGAAAGCATCTATTGGGATTACCTCCGATTGGGTACGGCTTTCGACCAGCTCAACGGTTCGACCAACCCACTTCGGAAGATGGAAGTCGTGAAGATGGCTGATGGAACGATGACTTACACCGTATCAGACCTGAAAAGTCAGAGCTCCGAACGTGTGTTCCGGCCCAACCAATATTATTATCCGATCCCATGGTCTGAGATCAGATACCATGGCATAGACCAGAATGCTGACTGGACCGAGCAGTAAGCTGGACAGTCACTGACACAGTCTGTGTCTGCCTCAAGGCGCATCAGGAGTTTTCTCCCGTGAAGGGAGGAGGTTCCGGATGCGCCTTTTTCGTTAGCCATTGTCAAGCTTTGGACAACGAGAAAGACTCATCCGCATCGCCCATTCAGGCCATTTGGCCCATCCAAAGGCATAAAAAGCGGCAATTCTTATGGCAATGTCAGAAATAAACCCTACATTTGCGCATAAGTTACAGCTATCAAGCGATCAGACAATATGAAACAGATTATCAATCATTTTACGGACGATGACCTTTACAAACTCACCATGTGCTGCGCCGTCATCGACAATTTTCCACGCGCACAGGTCAAATACGAGTTCGTCGACCGCAACAACACCGTCTACCCCAAGGGCTTTGCGGAATTGGTGGAGGAACAGGTGGAGCTGCTGGAGCAGGTCATCATCACCGACGAAGAGATCGCTTTCATGCGCCGCAAGTGCTATTACATCCCCGACTGGTTCTACAAGTACCTGCGGGGCTACCGCTTCAACCATGAGTGGATGCACATCTGGCAGGACGAGGCGGCCCATCTGCATATCGAATTTGAGGGCAACTGGTCAGACACCATCCTGCTCGAGGTCAAGGTGCTTGCCATTGTGTCCGAACTTTATTATATTGTCACGGGACAGACGGACAAGCTCGATTATGACGACTATTACCGCAAGAGCCGGGCAAAGGCGGAACGACTGCTCGAGGCAGGCTGCGTCTTTTCCGATTTCGGCACCCGCCGGCGAGCTTCGTTCGATGCGGAAGACACGGCGGTCAGAGCCATGAAGGAGTGCAGTCAGAGCCGTGAATGGCCAGGAAAGTTTGTCGGAACGAGCAATGTATATATCGCCATGAAGCATGACCTGACGCCGGTTGGCACAATGGCACATGAGTTTGTCTGCGCCATTGGGGGCATGTTCGGCCCGCAAATGGCCAATCACTTGGCGATGAACGCATGGCGAAACACGTTCCGCGGAGCACTCGGGACCTATCTCTACGACAGCTTCGGCTGGGATATCTTCGCTCTGAACTTCTCCGAAGACTTTGCCAACCTCTTCAAAGGACTGCGTGTCGACAGCGGCGACAACATCGACCAGCTGAACAAGATCGCTGCCAAATACCGGTCGTTCGGCATCGATCCGGCCACAAAACAGGTCATCTTCAGCAATGCCTTGGACACGGACCGGGCGATAGAGATCCAGCGCGAAGCCAAAGGACTGTGCCTGCCGTCATTTGGGATCGGCACGCACTTCTCCAATGACTTCGCAGGCATCCGTCCCATGAACATTGTGATCAAGTTAGTAGCGGTCAAAATCACGGAGGCATGGCCATTCTACAACGACACCTGCAAACTCTCCGAGGACAAGGGGAAGCACACGGGGAAGCCGGAAGTGATCAGACGTTTCATGGAGGCCATACACATGGAGGAAGAGGATGTGCCCGTAAAATGGCTCCCATAATTCTCCTTCTGGAAAGGGAAAAGGGATGACTGTCCACCTCATAGCACTGTCCCAAACGTGGGTTAATGGCCGGAATCAGACTGCTTCTGGCCTTTTTCGATGCGGAGGGGCATCTGTCCCGCCCGCATGTTCTGTATTTGTATTCCGTTTATAGGCAAGGAGACGGACGACGAAACGGACGCTTATGCCAACCCGTTGAAGGCAGACAACATCCGGCGCACACGTGCCTCGATCAGCCCGGTGCCGCCCGTGACGTCGGATTCCATATTGAGCACCATCACCGGATCATGGAGTGAGAGCCGGATGAGAAACCATCCCTGCTCACCGGGAGCGTGACAACGGACGCGGATACCCTCGTAGTTGGGCGTCACGATCTCCACTTCGGCCGACGCCGACACTTCGTTCCCGACATGCTCCAGCACGCGCAGGCCATAGCTCCGGAAGTCTGTGTCTGCTATGCGGAACCGCACTTCGCGGCTCTCAACGGGTTTCTGCAGGTCGCGGATGAGCGAGACGAGCGTCTTGCCCTGCGCCTTTCGGTGAGCTGCTTCGGTCAACAGCTTGGCCACGAGGAAGGCGCCGTCGTCGAGGAAGTAGTTTTCCCTGAGAGCGGCATGACCGGATGTCTCGATGGCCAGCCAGCTCTCCGTGCCTTGCGCGTTCAGTCTGACGGCCTCATTGATCACGTTCCTGTAGCCCCGCATATAGCGTTGGTGATGCCCGCCGAGACGTTCGATGAAGGCTGTGAGACCATCCGAGGTGACCGAATCGGTAACGACGGTGCTGCCGGGATGCTCTCGCAGCACGATGGCGGCGATCAGCGCAATCAGTGCATTGCGGTTGACGGGCTCGCCGCTGCCGTCTACGATGGCCGAGCGGTCCACGTCCGTATCGAAGATAATGCCCAAGTCGGCATGGCTGTCCTTCACGGCCCTGCACACGGACTGCATGGCTTCCCGGTTCTCGGGATTGGGAATATGGTTGGGAAAAAGACCGTCGGGATCGAGAAACTGGCTTCCCGAGGTGTCGGCACCAAGCGATCGAAGCACTCGGTCGGCAAAAAAGCCCCCTGCCCCGTTGCCGGCATCGACCACGATACGCATGCCCTGCAGGGGCCGCTCCCCATCGGCAATCCGCACGTTGCGTCGCACATAGTCGACGAGCGACGCGCAATAGCGGTCCATGAGATCCGATGAGGTGACCGTGCCCCGCTGTTCCGCCTCTCCGGGAACAGGTCCGGCCGCAAAGTCGAGGATAGCCGTGATGTCCTTCTTGTCCAATCCGCCGTCACGCGTAAAGAACTTCAGCCCGTTGCGGTTGAAAGGCAGGTGGCTGGCGGTGATCATCACCCCGGCCGTCACAGGATTCTCCCGGTCGACCGTCGACATGAACATGGCAGGCGTGGAAGCCATGCCGCAGTCGCAGACATCGGCACCTGCACGGGCGGCACCTTCGATGAAAGCCGCTTTCAGCGCCGGTCCCGACAGACGGGAATCCATCCCCACCGCGACCGTCACGGGCCGATCGGCCGTGCGTTCATACAACCATCTGACGAAAGCGGCTGCAATCGTAGCCGTCACGTCAGCCGTCAGGTTCACCTGCTCTCCCGCTATGCCTTCAAGAGCCACGCCCCGAATGTCGGAGCCATTCTGCAGTTTTCTCCACTCGATCATCGTTTTTTCCTTTCCATCTTTTAGGTATTGCTTATCTGTTTTCATGGTCCGTGCCCCGCTGTGTCCTGCTCCGCCCACGGCTTTCCATTCGTCCGTGCCTGACGAATGAAGCACGTCGAGGACAAATATAGCCATTTTATTCGTAGCAAACAAGTTTTCCATGGTCAATCATCTACCGCTGCATGTCTTCCTGCTGTCATCCCCTGCCCTTCCGTCCCTCCGCTGCGCGGGAACCACCCTCTCCCGGTCGATCCGACGCAGGGCAAAGTAAGTCTGCCCACAGCCGATCATCGGGAACGGCAAAAGCCTTATCCGATCACAGCGAGGACACCCTGCACTGCCTTCAAACAAGCAACCTGCTCCCGGCAGATACCGGAAGCAGGTTGCAAGAAGGCTTGGCGCCGCTCGTCAAGATGGCTGTTACCGCGTTCAGCGCACGATCACCTTGCGCCCACCAATGATGCGTATGCCCTGGGAAGAGGGGGCTACCCGGCGGCCCTGAAGGTCGTATGCCTCCGCCGGAGTGACATGAAGCTGACCGTTCTTGACCGTTGCGATGCCCGTGGGCACCCCATCTACTCGGAGCAGATAAGCCGACTTGGCTTCGCCCGAAGCCTGTATGGCGAACACGGTGTGGCCTGGCGCAACGGTCAGCGCATTTCCGAGCGCGAGCGACCTTTCACGACAGTCGTAGTAACGGGTATCGGCATCGGTCGTGAAAACGGTCTGGCGACAGACACCGATGTGACGGATGCCGGAAGCAGCAGCCTCACCGGTGGTCTCCGGAGTGACCGGGCAGATGGTGAATGGTCCGCTCTCCTTGAACAGGCTCGTGCCCTCCGGCTTGACCATATAGGGCTTGTTGGCCTCGATGCGGGTGACTGACGAGAAGTCAATGGCATCATTCGTCATGCCGGTCAGCTCATAGACAGAACCGTTGACGGCATCGGCCGCACACGAAACAGGCAGCATGAACGTGGCATACTGACCGGCTTCAAAGACCCGCGTATAGGTGAGTTTGGAGGTCGACAACCGATGCGCGACGCGCAGATCCGCACCGTCCGCCAGCGTGAAAGCTTCCACGTCGGTGCGGAAGCGGATGCGGTAGACATGCTGATTGGCGGCATTCTCATTGTAGTCATTGCCTTTGACGGTAACGGTGAGCACACCCGAGGCCTCTTCATAGGCCGTCTCCACGGTTGCCCCCACGCCATTGGCCTGCAGCCTGAGCAAGCCTTCATCGAATGGCGCGTCAACCGTCATCTCTGCTGAGACGGTGACTGGCTGCCCCTCGTAGGTGACTGACACGAGTTCGGAATAGTAGAGATAAGTCAGGTCATCTATCAGCATCGCGTCACCTGCTGTTCCTTTTCCGGGTTGCGCACTGGTAGCGAAAGACACCAAGGCATAGGCGGGCGTCAGCGAAGCATCGGCATAGGTGAACGGGATGGTAAGTTCCTGCCAGTCGTCCTTGCTGACGATCTCGGTATTGGTAGCGGTTGCCACAAGCTGTGCTTTCTGTGTCGCGTTCTTCATGACATCGCTCGCGTCGCTGTAAGGATCCTGATACGTGCCTGCCGTATGCAGCAGGGTCGTGGCCTTGGCCTTATACGTGCTGCCGGTGAATTTCACCCACACGTGCATCGCATCGGGCTTGCCCGTGAACGGCATGTTCTGTCCGGGAACGGAAAGGTTGGTGTAATTGAAGTTCCCCTTGGCATCCCCCGCCGAAATCGATCCCATGTTGACACAGCCGGAGGTCAGGTTTCCCTGGGCCGTCATGCCGAACATGACATCCCGGCTATAGATCTTGGCACTCCGTGAACCTGCGGATCCGGGGCGCACATCGGTCGACGAAACGGTCTGACTGGCTCCGGCGATACCCTTCAAACCGCCTGTTCCGTCGAGGAAAGAATTCCAATGGACTGGCTCCTCACCTGATTTAGAATTGTAGGTCACGGTTTCCCACGCTTCGAAACCAGCGTTCCGGACCTGATACTGGGCATCGGCGGAGAGCGCTATGGCCATCGACACGATTGCTGACGAGATTCTTTTCATGTTGAGTTTCATACAATTACTGTATTTCCACTTGTGATCCTGAGGATGGGCCGCATCCATCAGCGGGATGGAATCCATGGCCATAACGGGCACAAAGATACGAAAAACAAGCGAACTGAACAAGACAGGATCTCGAAAACAAGAGGGGCTCCACGCTTTCAGACACCTTTCCCGTGCCATGAACCCGCCCTCCTTTCAGACCACAGGCAATCGCCGTCCGGCACAAAGGTATCATATGGGCCGGCCAAAGCGATCGTCCGGGCGGCCAAGAGACATCTGCTGCACTGACCGGGTGAAAGTATTGGGTTGCAGACAGTTGCAAAACGACAGCAGCAGACTACGGCTGCACTTCCTTGATCGTGGCCCGATAGGCCCGGATGATGGGATCGTTCTCGCGGGCATCCGTCTGCCGGAAGAGCTGCTCCATCCGCTTACGCTGCTTGCGAGCGCGACGTCCGCGGAAGTCGAAGAGGCGCTGCAGATCAAACGAGACGCCGGTCTTGGGGTGACGCAGCGCATATTCGGCCCGTTCTTCCTTGGTCCATCGGTCCACTGCAGCCTGCACGGCCTTGGTCCGATCTTCACCATAGACGATGACCTCACTGATGCTGTTCATCTTCGACAGCAACGGAATGGAATCGCTGACCGACTTGGCCGGTATCCGCAAGGCGATGTAGCCGGGGCGGCTGACGAGGAGTGTGTCGAAGCGTGCAGGCAGCATCGCCTGTCCCCGATAGTCAGTCGAGTCGGCCAACTGCCTGTCTGCCCATATCAGAACCCTGCGCAACGGGGTGCGCGTCTCAAGGTCATAGACGATGACCTTGCGCTGTGCCCGGCCGGCAAAAGCCGTCAGCGACAGGAGTGCAAGAAGTATGATCCGGTATTTCATACGCATTTCGGGATAGTCAGTCAAATATACTCAAAATCCACGAGATGGCGCGCAGCATCTCCGCATTTTTATCATAAAATAACAATGGGCCCGCTTCGCAGCAGGCCCATCTACGGAAAGTGTAAGGATGTATAGGTATGCGCTACATCTTACAGATTATTCCTTGCTTCGTGGCTTTGACAAACCGGATGATGGCCTGTATCTCAGGGCTGTCCGGCACCTGATCCCTGACCTGCAGAATGGCATCGAAGACGCTGTTCTGACCATGGAAGATGAGGCGGTAGGCGTTGGCTACGTGCTTGCGGACCTTCTCGTCTATGTTCCATGCTTCCATCATCTTGTTGTTCGGTCCGCCGTAAGCGACGGGCGTTCCGCCTGCAATGATGTAGGGCGGAACATCTCGCGAGAAAGTCGTCCCGGCCTGTATCATCGCCAGATCTCCCACACGCGTTCTCGCGTTTTCAATGACCGACGAGGAGAAGATGACGCCGTTGCCGATCTCGCAGTCGCCTGCTATCTTGGCTCCATAGCCGAAGACGTTGTTGTTGCCGACCTTTGTGTCGTGGCTGATGTGCACACCTTCCATGAGGAAATTGCCGTTGCCGATCACCGTCCGGCCGCCTGCGTGGGTGGCCCGGTTGATGACTACGTTCTCGCGGATGATGTTGTTGTCACCGATGATGAGTTCGCTTTCCTCTCCCGTAAACGCGAAGTCCTGGGGGAGCGCAGCAAGTACGGAACACTGATGGATCTTGTTATTGTTGCCCATCTTGGTCCCGTTGAGGATGCTCACAAATGGATGGATGACGCAATTGTCACCGATCTCCACATGGTCCTCAATGTAGACGAAAGGGTATATCTTGCAGCCGTTACCGATCTTTGCGTTCGGAGAGACCACTGCTTTGGGACTGATATCGCTTGCCATAACAAATGTTGATTATTGAATGATGTATGATGGATTGTTATTTGGCGCCACCTCCGAGCGCCTGATAGAGATTCACGACGGCCTGCATCTTGTAGAAGTCATCGGCTACCTTGGACAATTCCACGTTGAGAAGGCTCGACTGGGCCGTGATCACTTCCAAATAGGTGCTTCCGGCACTGGCCATCAGTTCCTTCGTATCAATGACGTTCTGCTTGAGCACCTCTACTTGCCTGGCCTCGATGGCACTCTTCTCGGCCGACGTATTATAGAGCACGAGGGCGTTGCTGACCTCGTTGCCGGCCTGGAGGATGCTGTTCTGCCACGTGTTGTAGGCCTGTTGGTACTGCGCTTCGGCCACCTTGAGACCCGCGACGAGCTTTCCGTTCTGGAAGATGGGCTGCACCAATGATCCCACAGCGCTCAGCAGGATCTTGCCCGGATTGGTGATCAGACCGCCGCCGCTATTGGTAAAGGCCCCCGTAGCAGTGACCGTCAGCGACGGATAGAACCGTGAGCGGGCCGTTTCGACACCATAGAAACATTGGGCAAGTTTCATCTCGGCCGCATGGACATCGGCTCTGTTGCGCAGAAGCTGCAGCCCCACGCCCGTCGCAAATTGCCCGGGCAGATTCTGGTCCTCCAACTTGCCGCGCGCGATGGCCTGTGCCGACTGTCCGATAAGCAGGCTGAGACTGTTCTCCGTCTCGCGTATCTGGCGTTTGATATCTGCCTTCTGGGTGAGCACCGAGTAGTAGTTCGACTCGGCTCCCTGCACGGCTGTCGACCGCACACCTGCCACGGCGTCCTTCTGGAGCTTCATGATCTCCCAGGTATCCTTGGTCAGTTGCTCCATGTCTTTCACCAACTCGAGCTGCCGGTCGAGCATCAACAGCGAATAATACATATTGGCAATGCCGGAGACCAGGCTGGTCTGGACGGCCACCTGATAGTCTTTCACCTGCAGGAGCGCCATCTGGGCGGCCCGCTTCTGAGACAGCAGGTTGCCGAAGAGATCCGCATTCCAGCTCGCACTGAGGGGCAGACTGTAGGTCTTGGTGGCCTTGTTGCCGTCCCATGAGGCGATTGTTCCCTGCGGAGTGAAGGCAAACGAAGGCAGGAAAGCCAGCTTGGCGGCCTTCAACTGGGCCTCTGCCATCTGCACGTTCAATACGGCATTGAGCAGATTCACGTTCTTCTCCAATCCCTGTTGGATGAGTTGCTGAAGCTGAGGATCTGTGAATACGCTCCGCCAGGGTATGTTGGCGAAGCTCGAAGTGTCACGTGCGGCAAGCGTATCGGTCAGCGAGAGGCTGTCGCGGAACAATCCTGCGGCGTTCACATCCGGACGCTCATATTTTCCGTAGAG
>JALFRV010000271.1 GCA_022778905.1 Prevotella sp.
GTCGAGATGATCGGGGTCTGTGGCCGTGATCACGCTCATCCACGGATTCAACCAGTGGAAACTGCGGTCGAATTCGTCGGCCTCTATGACGACGAAATCACTCGTGTCGCTGATGATATAGTTGGTTCCGTAATTCTTGGAAATGCCACCTAAGAACGCGTTGCAGTCCACATGGCTCTGGTGCATGATATGTGCGCACATCGTGGAAGTCGTGGTCTTGCCATGTGTGCCGGCCACGCACAGTCCCTTGTGGGTACGTGTGAGCGTGCCTAAGACCTGTGCCCGCTTCTCGATCTCAAATCCGTTGTCGCGGAAGAAGGCAAGTTCCTGATGGTCGGACGGGATGGCCGGCGTGTAGACGACAAGGCAGTGATTCGGGTCCTTGCATGTATGGGGGATCTCGTCGAGATTCTCTTCGTAGTGGATCAGCATGCCCTCCTTCTCCAACTGACGTGTCAAGTCGGATGGAGTCTTGTCATAACCGGCCACCACACGGCCTTATCGGATGAAGTAACGTGCGAAGGCGCTCCTGCCGATGCCACCTGCACCAATGAAATAAACGGCATTTATATTTTTCAGTTCCATTTTCTTGTTATTTCGGAAACTACTTGTTTCCCCACGCGAGCTTGATTACCTCGTCGGCAATGGCGTCGGCCGAGTTCTTCAGACCGAGCTTCAGGATGTTCTCGCTCAATACTTTCAGTTTCTCATCGTTGTTCACCGCCTCAAGCGCTTGCCTCAGGAGGACCTCCGGGGCCTCGCTGTCCTTGACGTAGATGGCGGCATTCCGGTTGACCAGCGCCATGGCATTCTTGGTCTGATGGTCTTCTGCGACATTCGGGCTGGGCACGAGTATGACCGGCTTGCCGATGAGGCAGAACTCGCTGATCGAGCTTGCGCCGGCCCGGCTGATGACCAAGTCGGCAGCCTGATAGGCGATGCCCATCTCGCTGATGAAGTCGGTGACCTTGAGCATGGGCATCTCGGGCTGCTCCTTCAGCTGCCTGAGGATTTCCGCATGGTAGTATTTGCCGGTCTGCCAGATGAACTGCACGCCGCTCTCACGGATCAGATCGAGGTGGCGGATGACGCTTTCGTTGACCGTCCGGGCCCCTAAGCTGCCGCCGATCAGCAGTACCGTCTTGCGCTGAGGGTCCAGTCCGAAGTGCTTCCGGGCTTCTTCGGGCGTGATATTGGCGTCAAGCACGTTCTGCCGGACGGGATTCCCGGTCATGATGATCTTGTCTGCGGGAAAGAATCTGTCCATCCCTTCGTAGGCCACACATATCTTGTCGGCCTTCTTGGCGAGCAGTTTGTTGGTCACTCCGGCGTATGAGTTCTGCTCTTGAATGAGACATGGGATGCCCTTATCGGCGCAGACGTTGAGCGTGGGGCCGCTTGCGTAGCCGCCGACGCCCACAGCCGCCATCGGCTTGAACTGTCTGATGATCCTGCGGGCCATGCGTTGGCTCTTCCAGATGCGATAGAGCACGACGATGTTTTTCAGCAGATGGCGGCGGTCGAAGCCGCTGATGGGGAGGCCTTTGATCTCGTATCCGGCGGCCGGAACGCGCTGCATCTCCATCCGTCCGAGTGCTCCGACGAACAGGATCTTGGCTTCCGGGTGCTTGGCCTTGATGGCGTTAGCGATGGATATGGCCGGAAAGATGTGTCCGCCTGTGCCTCCTCCGCTGATGATAACCCTTAACTCTTTGTCCATGAGACCTGTGTTGTTTATTTCGCAAAAGTAATCAAAAAAATCGGTATTTGTTCTTTTTTTGCACTATTTATCTTTGTTCGGCGACGGCCATGGCCGGTGCGTCGCTGCTTTCGTCACCGGATGTTCTTTTCTGTGCTGATCTGCTGATGCTCAGGATGGCACCTATGTAGATGCAATTGATGATGGTAGAGGTTCCTCCCTTGCTCACGAGGGGGAGCGGCTGACCCGTGACGGGGGCCAGTCCGACCGCTACGCACATGTTGAACAGTGCCTGCGTGACAAGCAGCAGTGCCAGTCCCATGGCGAGGAAGGCCGGGAAGTTGTTCTCGCACCGATTGGCTATCTTGCCCGTACGGAAGAGCAGGATGATGTAGAGCATGGCTACGAAGAAGGCGCCGAATATGCCCATCTCTTCGATGATGATGGCATAGATGAAGTCGGAGAATGCCTGGGAGAGGAAATCCCGCTCCACCGAGTTGCCCGGACCGCGTCCGATGATGTTGGAGGAGGCTATGGCGATGTTGGCATGTGCCACCTGCGCGTCCTTGTCAAGGTCCACGTCCTCGGGCGCGACCTCTTTTCCGTCGATGAATTTGTCTATGCGCGACTTCCACGTGTCGGCGCGGTGGAAGAGCTTGGAGAGCATGCCAGGCTCTTCGGCCTTGGTCTCCGTCTGCTCCGTAAGCGTGCTGTCGGGGTTCTGTTCAGCCTTGTCGGTGCCCATGATCATGACCATGGTCAGGACGAAGACGACGGTCAGCGCCACCACTCCGAGCAGGCGTCCCAACTGCCGGGCCGGTACGCGGCCGAGAACCATCATCATGAAGATCACCGCACACAGCAGGGCGGCCGTGGAGAGGTTTTCCAACATGATCAGGGGGACGATGATCGCGCACACCCAAAGGATGAACTTGAAGGCCTGCCGGTCTGCTCCGTTGACGCCTTGCATGGCGCTCAGGATCTGCGCAGTGGCCAGGACCATCGTGCCCTTGGCGATTTCGGACGGCTGAAACTGCATGCCGACGATGCTCACCCAGCGCTGCGCCCCGTTGGTGGACTGTCCGGCGAAGTAGACCCAGACTAATGTGAGTGCCGAAATCACCAGCAGAAAGGGTGTCATGATCTTGAAGTAGCGGCACTTGATGTTCAGCGTGACGACCATGCAGAATATGCCCATGATGAGGATGGCGATGTGCTTGAGCACCGGGGCCCAGTAGTTGCCGCCCTTGTAGGTCAGTTCCGAGGAGGCCGAAAAGACCTCGACGACGCTGATGATACAGAGGAAGAAGAACACCATCCATATCACCTTGTCACCCTTGAAGATGTTGCCTAAGGTTTTGTTGATCATGCTGTCATACTTAGAGGATTACAGACTGCGGACCAGATGCTTGAACTGCTCGCCGCGGTCTTCCATATTCCGGAAGAGATCGAAGCTTGCGCAGCAGGGGGAGAGGAGCACCGTGTCGCCCGGGCGGGCCATCTCGTAGCAGGCCTGCACGCAGTCCTTCATGCTGTGGGTGTCGCGCACGGGGATGCCCATGCCGTCGAAGAAGGCGTGGAGCTTGCTGTTGTCGGCGCCGAGATAGACCAGTCCGGCGCACTTCTGCTGCACGAGCGGCTTGATCTCATTGTAGTCGTTGCCCTTATCCTTGCCGCCTATGATGAGTATAACGGGTGTTTTCATGCTCTCCAAGGCGTACCAGCAGGCGTCTACGTTTGTTGCCTTCGAGTCGTTGACATACTGCACGCCTCCCACCATGCAGACCTTCTCCAAGCGGTGCTCCACTCCGGGGAAGTCACTGAGGCTTTTCCGGATCACTTCTTTCTTGATTCCGGAGATGTCGGAGGCGATGCCGGCGGCCAGGGAGTTGTAGATGTTGTGCTTGCCGGTCAGGGACAGTGCTTCCTGCTCCATGTTGAAGGGCGTGGGCTTCTCGATCTTGTACTGTCCTTCCTCGATGTATCCGATCGAGCCGGCTTCCTTCAGTTCGGAGAAGGGGCACTGTACGGCCTTGATGTCATACTTCTCCAACTGCTTCCGGATGACCGGATCGTCGTTCCAGTAGATGAAGCTGTCGTCCTTGGTCTGGTTCTGGATGATGCGCATCTTGGCGTCTACGTAGTTCTGGAAGTTGTAGTCGTAGCGGTCGAGATGGTCGGGCGTGATGTTGAGAAGGATGGCGATGTTGGCGCGGAAGTCGTACATGTTGTCGAGCTGGAAGCTGCTCAGCTCGATGACATAGTACGCATGCGGGTCCTCGGCGACCTGCAAGGCGAGGCTTCGGCCGATGTTTCCGGCCAGTCCGACATCGTAGCCGGCCGACTTGAAGATGTGGTAGATCAGCGAAGTTGTGGTGGTCTTGCCGTTGCTGCCTGTGATGCAGATCATCTTGGCCTGCGTGTAGCGGCCCGCAAATTCGATCTCACTGATGATGTGGGTGCCCTGCCCGATGAGCTGTCTGACCATCGGGGCCTCCTTGGGGATGCCGGGACTCTTGATCACTTCATCCGCATTGAGGATCTTCCCGGCCGTGTGCCGGCCCTCCTCCCATGCAATGCCATGGTCATCGAGCAGCTGTTTGTATCTGTCATTGATTTTCGAAGTGTCTGAGACGAATACGTCAAACCCCTCTTTCTTGGCCAGTACGGCGGCGCCGGCACCACTTTCGCCGGCCCCTAAAATGACTATTCTTTTCATATATTTTGTCTTTCTTTTTCCTAATGGTGCAAAGTGCCTTCCGCAGAGCTATGCTTTCGGGCCTCCAGAGCTATGCTTTCGGCCGCCCGGAGCTATGCTTTCGGCCGTCCGGAGGATAGCTCTGCGCAACCCGCATGAATGCTATCTGATTTTCAGCGTGATGATGGTCAGTGCGGCGAGGATGATTGTGATGATCCAGAAGCGTATTGTTATCTTCGATTCATGTACCGCCGAGTGGGGTTTCTTCATCAGATAGCGGCACTCGGGATCGAGCTGCGAGTCCTGCGTACGGAAGTTGTCGTGGATCGGCGTGCGCTTGAAGATGCGCTGCTTGACGCCTTTGCGCTTGCCGAGCTTGTAATACCACACCTGCATGATCACGCTGAGACTCTCGACGAAGAAGATTCCGCAGAGGATGGGGAGCAGCAGTTCCTTGTGGATGATGATGGCCCCCACGCCGATGATGCCGCCGATGGTGAGCGAACCGGTGTCGCCCATGAACACCTGAGCGGGGTAGGCGTTGTACCAGAGGAATCCGATCAGCGCGCCGACGAAGGCACACATGAAGACCACAAGTTCCTCGGAGCCGGGGATGTACATGATGTTGAGGTAGGCGGCAAACTCAATATGCGAGCTCACATATGCCAGGATGCCGAGCGCCACGCCGATGATGGCGGAGTTGCCGGCACACATCCCGTCCATCCCGTCATTGAGATTGGCGCCGTTGGAGACGGCTGTGACGACGAAAATGGTCATGATCACGAAGAGCACCCAGCCCGCGGCCGTCTTGTATTTGCCGAAGAAGGACATCAGGCGCGAATAGTCCAAATTGTGCCCTTTCACGAAGGGGATCGTCGTCTTGAGCGACTTGTGGGCCACGGCCCGGTGCTTCACGACCATCTCCTGCCCCTGCCGTTCGATGGCTAAGTTCTCATTGATCTTCACATCCGGCGCTGCCCAGAGCACCAGACCGACGATGAGACCGATGCCCACCTGGCCTACGATCTTGTAACGGCCCTTCAGTCCCTCCTTGTTACGATGGAAGATCTTGATGAAGTCGTCCATTCCGCCGAGAAAACCGAGCCACACCGTGGTGACGATCATCAGCAGGAGGTAGGTGTTGCGCAGTCGGCCGAGCAGCACCACCGGGATCAGTATGGCCACGATGATGATCACGCCGCCCATCGACGGCACGCCGATCTTCTGCACGCCGAACGGGTCTATAGAGGCGTCACGCTGCGTCTCGGTGATCTGCTTGCTGCGGAGGTACTTGATGAAGTGCTC
>JALFRV010000280.1 GCA_022778905.1 Prevotella sp.
TAGCCCTCCGAGGCGTTCTGGCGCTTGTTGGCGAGCTTGTCGTTGAAGGCAAAGCCACCTTCCGGCGAAGCGTAAGCCTGCACCTCGACATTCTGGATGTTCAGTCGCTCGCGGTCAGCATTGATCTTTTTGAGCATCTGGACAAACTCCTGGATCGAGTTGTTCTTCAGTTCGCTCTTTCTGAGGTTGGCCTGATTGACGAGGAAACGGATGTTGGCTTCCTGCTTCTGGGCTGTGACGCGCTGGAAAGAGTCCAGTGCTATGCAGCCGCCTGCATTCATGAGGGTTTTCTTATAGAGTTCTGCGGTGGTTATAATGCCGGTGGCTACCTTCACCGCAGGGATGTTCACTTTCTTGTTCCCTATCTTTGCGTCAAACGTGAGATACATGTCACTCTTCTGCATGGCAGGCTCATAGGTGAACGAGGTCTTCATGGTGTAATGGCCGCCCATGCGATATGAAATGGTCTGATCATTGCCGAAGACGTTCTCTCCTTGGAAAGTGGCGCTCTCCCCGCGCTTTGTCAGGCCGTTTCCGTAGCGAAGTTCGGGCACCACAGTGACGGTGGCTTTCTTCTTCATGTATTTTTCGGGAAATGCGCCGTTGATGGTTGCGGGCACCTGGCCGCCCTGAACCTCAAGCGGGTTGGGCGTTACGGTGAAATGATCTGATGCCAACGGTCCGAGTTTGCTGCAGGAAGGGAGCAAAAGGAGTGTACATACGGGGATCGTAAGAATTAGTTTTTTGTGCATGATATTTGGATTTTGGATGTGTGCCGCGAGCGGGACTCGAACCCGCACAGCCATTACTGGCCAAGGGATTTTAAGTCCCTCGTGTCTACCAATTCCACCATTGCGGCTTTGGGAATAATCAAAAAAGAGAGCGGCAAACGGGGCTCGAACCCGCGACCTCGACCTTGGCAAGGTCGCGCTCTACCAACTGAGCTATTGCCGCGTGCTGCTCTGGGGGCTGCCGATGGATGTCACGTCTGCCGGGGAGGGCAGCTGTGACGGTTCTGCAGGCTGACAGAGGCTGTCGCGGAGGATGTCTGTCGCTGTTCCGGTCACGTTCGGCAGGCCGTCAACATTGTTGCAAAGATATAGCTAAATATCCGAACAGCCAAACGAATTTACACATTTTAATATTTTAATGGACGAAGAGTACGCCGTGCGGACCGGTGGTCTCGGCGCGGTAGCGTGTCAGTTTGTTGCCCGGATCTCCGGCGACTATGATTCCCATGTTGTTGAGATCGTATTGACGCTTGCATGTGGCGCATGTGGTGATGCCGTTGGATGCGGTCTGCAGCGGATAGCTCCGCACGGGCAGACGGGCGGGATCAAAGCAGTTGGGACACTCGCGGTCGAAGGCGTAGAAGGTCAATGGGTCGCTCAGGGCGCCATACCCTACGATCAGTCCGCCGTTCATCCCGATGATGATGCTGTGGCGTTGGTCGATGGCGTTGAAGATGGATTCGGTGGCCGCACCGCCCTGGTTGGAGGCGAAGCGGAAGTAGCGGGCGCCGTCGTGTACGGTCTCCGAGATGGTCACGAACACGTTGGAGTAGGGCGTCATGGCACTTGCGATCGTCGGATCCAGATAGGTCGCGTTGTCGAAAAGCACGTAGCAGCTCCGGTCGCTGTATTCAAACTGCGATCCGTTGCAGGCCTCTAAGGTGAGGAGAAGGGCCGGCAGGATGAGGCGGAAGATAGATGCTTTCATCCGAGAAGTTTTCTTTCGGCGTCGGTCATGCGTTCGAAGTGGAATCCGTCCATGGTCTCCTGCATGAGCGCCTGTATGCGGTCGTTGCAGAGGTTGCCGATGGAGCCTTCGTGCGTGTGGTGGATCTCGCGGTCGGCATGGAACGTGCCGGCCTCGATGCTGAGCCCTACCTGCCTGTAAGCGTCACGGAACGGTATGCCTGCGGCGGCCAGCCGGTTGACCTCCTCCACCGAAAAGATGGGGTCATACATGGGATTGTCGAGGATGTGACGGTTGACCTCCATCTTATTAATAATGTATGCGGTCATGTGGAGACAGTCTTTCAGCTCGTCGAAGGCGGGCAGGAAGACCTCCTTGATGATCTGCAAGTCGCGGAAATAGCCTACGGGCAGATTGTTCATGATCATCATCACCTGGGCGGGCAGGCTCTGTATCTTGTTGCTTTTGGCGCGAATCAGTTCGAAGACATCGGGATTCTTCTTGTGCGGCATGATGCTCGATCCGGTCGTGCATTCCTTCGGAAGCCGGACGAAACCGAAGTTCTGGCTGTTGAAGAGGCAGGCGTCGAAGGCCAGCTTGGCCAATGTGCCGGCCACGGAGGCCATGGCAAAGGCGACGTTGCGTTCCATCTTGCCGCGCCCCATCTGTGCATAGACGACGTTATAGTCCATCGAATCGAAGCCGAGAAGCTCGGTCGTCATCGTGCGGTTGAGCGGAAAGGAGCTGCCGTAGCCTGCCGCCGACCCGAGCGGATTGCGGTTGGTCATCCGGTAGGCGGCCTGCAGGAAGAGCATGTCGTCTGCCAACGACTCGGCGTAGGCGCCAAACCAGAGTCCGAAACTCGACGGCATGGCGATCTGGAGGTGCGTATAGCCGGGCATGAGCACGTCTTTCAGCTGCTCGCTCTTGCTGATCAGCTCGTCGAAGAGGGTCTTCACGTCCTCGGCAATCTCCATCAGTTGATGGCGCGTGAAGAGTTTCAGGTCGAGCAGGACCTGGTCATTGCGTGAGCGTCCGCTATGGATTTTCTTTCCCATGTCGCCCAACCGGCGCGTGAGCATGAGCTCTACCTGGGAGTGAACGTCCTCCACGCCGTCTTCGATGCGGAACTCGCCGCGCTCGCAGCTGGCGTAGATGCGCTTCAGTTCCGTGAGCAGCGGCGTCAGCTCGTCGGCCTTCAGGAGTCCGATGGAGGCCAGCATGGTGATGTGGGCCATGGACCCTAACACGTCGTATTTGGCCAAATAGAGATCCATGTCGCGGTCTTTGCCGACGGTGAAGCGTTCGATCTCCCGGTTCACTTCAAAGTTCTTTTCCCAGAGTTTGTTTGCCATGTGCCTTCGCCTCCTGATTTCTTCAACTACGATAAAATTCTTCCTCTCTATTCATAACTGATCGCCTGCAGCGCATCGGCCACCTTCTCGATGCCTTCCTGCAGCGGTTTCTGCACCATGCCCCTGATGAACGGGTTCAGCTCTGCCTTGATGGTGAGCTTCATCTTGCAGCTTGTCTCGCCGGTGGGCAGCAGCTGTATCCAGAAGTTGAACGGCATGGGGCTCTTGACGGTCTCGAATTTGATGGTCCCGGGAGCCTCCCGATCCACGATCTGGAGTTTGATGTCGCCCGCCATGGGGACTTTGATCGAAATGGAATCACTGTCAAACGTGAACGACTCCAATTTGTCCTGCGGGATGCGGTCTTTCACGCTCTCGAGGTTGCTGAGGTCACTCAGCTTCTCGTAAACTGCCTGTTGTGCATAGGCGATCTGCCTGATGCTGCTTTCAAATTTGGTACTCATAAAATGCGTTGATTATCAATGCGTTATGAAAAGCTATGCTCCGGGCTGCCGAAAGCATAGCTTTGGGCGCCCCGGAGCATAGCT
>JALFRV010000299.1 GCA_022778905.1 Prevotella sp.
CTATCCGGATTCGGATGTAAGAAGATGCGGGGACTGAACATGGTTTACAGTCTTACGACTAATGAAAATTCGGTCTTGCTCCACATCTTGATGTTGTTAACTAATGCAAAGATATAAAATTAAAAATGATATATGATGAAAGAAGTTCTCATTTGCCTCCTGACGCTCCTTCCGGTCATTGCCGCAGCGCAGGAAACACGCCGGCACGAAGTGGGCATCAGCATTGGATGCGGCCCGAATGATGCAGACATGAAGGTCAATAACATGATCGACCTGCTCTCAGACAAGTACCAGATGGAAGAAGACTTCACAGATTCCGGTCTGTTCGGCATCACTCACGGCACCGTCAGCGTGGACTATCTCTACCGCTTCAGCCACCGATGGGCTGCCGGAGGTCTTTTCGGATGGGGCTATGGAGGCGGCAACTTCGCCGACTACAATTTCCCGGACAACCCACAGACGGACAATCCGACCGACAAGACGTACTTCCTGCCGTTCCGCACCGGTCATCTGCTCAGCCGGTCCTTCTACATGCTGCCCTTCGCACGCTATTCCTGGTATGTGACAGACAACCGGGTATTCCGCTGCTATTCGAAAGTAGCGCTCGGATACATGCGTCAGGTCTGCGACTTCCGACCCGACCGGGACATGAACCCGCAACGCGTCGATGAGCTGAAATCCATCTATCACACCTACCAGCGGTTCACCTACCATGTCACGGTGGGTGGCATCGAGTTCGGCCATCAGCGCATCCGGCTCTACTCCGAATTGGGGTATGGCTGCCAGGGGTTTCTCAACGTCGGAATGAAAGTGGCACTATGAACTGCAAACGGCGCAGAGAGGACAGGACTTTACAATGATATAATCCATTCTATTACAATCAATTAAACGTCATTTCATAAAGTATTTTGGACCCGCACCATAACTCCCGGTCGGCAAGGGCAAAATGATGCCGTCCGCAGAGCATAGCTTTGGGCGGCCAAGAGCTATGCTTTTGGCGCCCCATATGATAGCTTTCGGCCGCCCAAAGCTATGCTCTGCGCAGCACGCAAGACAGCTCCGCGCCAACCATCTCGTAACCCACTGACAGACAGACCGTTACCACCACCATCGCAGACGGTCGTCATGATCTCAAATCAGTCATCGGACCGCAGCGTCACATTTCTGCTCGTTGTTTCATGCATTCCGACTGCTTTCGTCCGCTTGCAGGACATCTTGCCTGCCGGACTTCCCTGACGTAGCCCGCTACGCCTGCGGATCCCAGACAGGCAATCTGCCTTGCCATGGAACAAAATCTGTTCGGACTCTAATGACAGATACGGGATTATCCGTCCGTTTTCTTTGTTTTCTTCGGCTATTTTTTGTAAGTTTGCACTCAAAAACATGCATATGAGCCAGAAACGCAAACCACTACCGATACTCGAAAACGTAACGATCACCGACGTCGCAGCAGAAGGGAAAGCCTTGGCGCGGGTCAATGACATGGTTGTCTTTGTACCTTTCGCCGTGCCGGGTGACATCGTCGACCTGCAGGTGCGCCGCAAGAAGCACCACTACTGTGAGGCGGAGGTGATCCGCTATGTCAAGCAAAGCGACCTGAGAGTGACGCCCCAGTGTGCCCACTTCGGCATCTGCGGCGGCTGCAAATGGCAGAATCTGCCCTACGCAGAACAGCTGAAAGCGAAGCAGCAGCAGGTGTTCGACCAGCTGACCCGCATCGGAAAGATCGAGATACCGGAGATCTCGCCGATCTTGGGATCCGAAAAGGTGTTCGGATACCGCAACAAGCTCGAGTTCGGCTGCTGCAACAAGCGGTGGCTGACGAAAGAGGAAGTGGCGTCGGGGACGGTCTTCGACAACATGAATGCGATCGGATTCCACATCACGGGGGCATTTGACAAGATCTATCCGATCGAAAAATGCTGGCTGATGGACGACCTTTGCAACGATGTGCGCAATGAAATCCGCGACTATGCCTTCGCCAACGCCCTGTCGTTCTTCGATATCCGTGAGCAGCGGGGACTGCTCCGCGACGTGGTTGTCCGCCATTCCCGCAGCGGCGAGTGGATGGTGATCGTGCAGTTCTGCATCGGCGGCGACGGCGAGCAGCGACAGGCCATGGGGCTGCTCAGTCATCTCGGCGACCGCTTCCCGCAGATCACCTCTTTATTATATGTGGACAATCACAAGGGCAACGACACCTTCGGGGATCTCCCCGTCCATGTCTTCAAGGGCGAGGACCATATCTGGGAAACCATGGAAGACCTGAAGTTCAAGGTCGGCCCCAAGAGTTTCTACCAGACGAATACGGACCAAGCCTACCACCTCTATGCCGTCGCGCGCTCGTTTGCACAGCTGACGGGCCAGGAACTCGTCTATGACCTCTACACCGGAACAGGCACGATCGCCAACTTCGTGGCAGCCAAGGCCCGCAAGGTGATCGGCATCGAATATGTCCCGGAAGCCATCGAGGACGCCAAGGTCAACAGCCAGGTCAACGGGATCGGCAACACCCTCTTCTTCGCCGGTGACATGAAGGACATCCTCACCACCGGCTTCATCGCCCGGCACGGGCGTCCCGACGTCATCATCACCGATCCCCCACGGGCCGGCATGCATCCCGATGTCGTCAAGACCATCCTCTTGGCAGCTCCGAAACGGATCGTCTATGTCAGCTGCAACCCTGCCACGCAGGCACGGGACGTGGCCGCCTTGGACGCCGATTACAAGGTCGTGGCCATCCAGCCGGTTGACATGTTCCCACAGACAACACACGTGGAGAATGTCATTTTAATGGAAAGACGGGGCGAATAGGCAAAAAAATATACTGATCATTATATTTTTATTAAATATTTCCCTATCTTTGCCACCATAATCATGAATCTAAACATAACATAAACACAATAATCAGGAATTAAGAAACTATGAAAAAGGGGATCATCATTGCACTTACCGCCATGTTCGCCATGGTCTCGGGTGCACAGGAAAAGAAGACAACCTGGATCAACAACGTGAAATTGTCCGGCTACGGAATTACCCAATACCAATACAGCGGACAAGAAGGCGCAAAGTCAAACTCATTCAATCTGCGGTTGGTCCGTGCATCCTTGGACGGCCGGATCCTGTCCGACTGGTACTGGAAGATGCAGCTTCAGGTCAACGGAAACACCTCGACGCTCGGCTCGGCACCCAAAATCGTGGACATGTTTGTGGAATGGCAGAAGTACGAATTCTTCAGGGTGAAGATCGGCCAATATAAGAACCCGTTCACGTTTGAGAACCCCATGCACCCCTTGGATCAGGGATTCATGAGCTATTCACAGATCATCATGAAGCTGGCCGGATTCAATGACCGGGCCGGAGCGCACTCCAGCAACGGCCGCGACATCGGTCTGCAGGTCCAGGGCGACTTCCTCAAGAATGCCAACGGGCGCAACCTTCTCCACTATCAGGTGGGGGTCTTCAACGGACAGGGGATCAACATGAAGGACGTCGATGAGCAGAAGAACCTCATCGGCGGCGTCTGGGTGATGCCGGTTGCCGGCATGCGCGTCGGCGCATTCGGCTGGACGGGCAGCTACGCCCGCAAAGGCACATGGACAGAAGACGGCACTTCCCACTCCGGCATCCGCAAGCTGCAGCAGCGCCGCTATGCCTTCTCCGCCGAGTATCTCATCAACGACTGGACCTTCCGGTCGGAATATGCCCACTCCACGGGTCTTGCTTTTGCCAAAGCGCTGAACAACACCAACGACGCATCAGCCTCCGACTGCAACCTCAGCAACAATGGCGACCAGTCACAGGGTGTCTATGCCCTCGTCATCGCACCGATCATCAGGCAACGGTTGCATGCAAAGGCACGCTACGACATGTATCAGCCGACCGGCGACTCATCCAAGCAGATCACCCAGTATGAGGTGGGATTGGATTACTTATTCTCCAAGAACATGCAGATCAGCGGCGAGTTTGTACACGTGAACAACAAGGGCCTCGTGGATCCGAACTATCAGATGGTCGACATTCAGGTAGGTTTCCGTTTCTGACGGACCGCCTCCATGGCTACCGGACTGCGCCGATGCAATCCGGCA
>JALFRV010000300.1 GCA_022778905.1 Prevotella sp.
GGTAAGGGGATGGTGGCTACATATTGATGTTGTGCTGTTGCTTTTTACTGAAAGCTGCTACTAACGACTCATAAATCTACCCTTAATCGTGTATTGGATGATAGTTGCGGATTTTAGGGATTATACGAAATTTCTCCCGAATGTTCAGTTCAAATATGATTTCACCGACAACACGATCTTCCGCTTAGCATGGACAACCGGTTACGCACGTCCCAATGTAGCCGATCTGGTTCCAAAACAAGGCGTCACCCAGGACATCCAGCGTGTAACGCGAGGTAATCCGGATCTCAAATCAGCTTACGCACACAACTTGGATTTCCTATTCGAACATTATCTGAGCAATGTGGGTATACTCTCCGGCGGCATTTTCTATAAGCATATCAGCAACTTCATCTACCAGAAGGAAGGCATCATCGATGATGCCAACGATCCTTTCTACCACTGGCAGCTCATCCAGACGATGAACGGTGACGCAGCAAACCTGTACGGTGCAGAGATCACTGTCAATTCAAGCCTGACGTTCCTACCCGGTTTTCTGAAGAATCTGCTGTTCACAGGAAACTACACTTATATTCACTCTAAGGCGAAGAGCACACAGGATCGTGAAGCCATGCGACTGCCTGGACAAGCCAAGTCGACTGCCAACTTAGCCCTTTCCTATTCGAGCAAACGCTTCACATTGCAGGTGGCCTACAACTACATTGGTGCTTACATCGAGTCGTTAGGCTCCAACGCCGAACGCGACATTTGGCGCAACGGAAGATGGCAGATGGATGTCAACGGAAGTATGAAAATCACCAAGGGGCTTTCCTTCTGGGTTGAGGCTGTCAATGTGCTGAACAGTGAGGCCTACTCTTACTTCGGAGATGAGAACCGCGCCTATAACATCCAGTACAATGGATGCCATGGAAGATGTGGTTTCACGTACAAGTTCTAAATATGAACGTTTAAGTGCGAGGATACTCTTATAGCATGAAGGGTATCCTCCACTTGTCAGCGAATTCACGAAAGTGCTCTTTCCTATCTGTAAGATCCAACTACATTTCCTTACCCGAATCAAGTGCTTCTGATCCGTCTATCAATTCGAGCCTTTGCCTATGTACCCGATTACTACTATACCCCAAACATCAATTCATCGGTCATGTCTCTGGTTATGTTGCGAAAAAGATCTTTCATGCCGTTTTCTTTAATGATAGTCGCTCTTGGGCTACATGCCAGGACCATCACCATTGACAGCTCCGTTTCAAGCAAAGAAGCCAACAGGTTGGCAGCCCGGATGCAGGGAGGCGACACACTCTTGCTAAAATCCGGTACCTTTCATGTCAACTTGCAGCTTAACAACTTGCACGGGCATCTCGATGATCCTATCGTCATAGCGGGCGAACGGCGGGACGGAACGCTCATTAACGGTGGATGCCCGGAACCGTCAAATGTGGCGGAGGCTTATGCGATATCCGTCAGCCACTCTTCATGGATCACGATCGAAAACCTTTCGATCAGAAACAGTTGGACGGATGCTATTCGGGTCGATGAATCAAGCTACATCACAGCCCGAAAGCTGAATGTGAAAGGAAGCAGACGCTTGGTCTTTGCCACAGGCAGAAGAAGCCATCACTTCCTCGTGGAGAACTGTATCTGGGAACAGGATGAGAAGGTCTGGAAAAAGGAAGGAGATTATACCTGGGCCGAATTGCATCATGGCAAATACAGGTGCTATAACGGGAGCATCTTCCAGGGCAGACGCATCAGCGGGTCATTCATTATCCGCAACAATTACATACGCAACGTTTACAATGGTATCCGGCTGTCGGCCATGGAGGGAGTTGAGCAAGACTCACTGGCTTGCAGCAACGGACTCATCTACGACAATGTCATAGAGAACAGTGCAGACAATGCCTTTGAACCTGAAGTCTACTGCAAGAACCTTCATTTCTTCCACAACCACATGGTCAACAGCCATGCATTCATCTCGCTGACCGAAGTAGGAGGCGGGGATCTTTACATCTATGGCAATACCGGAATCAAGGCAGACGACTGCAAGGATGGATGGACCATCTATAAAATCAGCGGGAAAGAGAGACCCTTCACGCGTCCTGTCTACATATTCAACAACAGCTGGTATGTCGACTCTACCATCTACGGGAAAGTCCGGGATCCATATTGGACAAATGCACACGTCTATCATTTCAACAACGCCTATTATATCTCCAAGGCTGACACAGTCGGGGTTTCCTATTTGGGCGAAGATAACAGGTTCGGTTCCGATTGTTCGAATGTGCCCTTCCCAGACCGCATAACCAGTCGATTTGCATGGCCTGACCTCACTGCCGACCCTCTATTTGTTGATGCCAATCATGGGAACTTCCGCCTCCAGAAGGCTTCACCCTGCCGAAATGCCGGACTGAAACCATTCAACTTTCCGATTGGGACGAGGAAAGATACGGTAGATATCGGCGCTTACGATGATGACGAATTGATTGAAGGGCCAACTTTCAGATACTTAGATCCGGGTCCGGAGAAGCCTGAAAGAGAAAAGCCGATGATCGTCAAGAGCCGTATAGGTCCGAAAGACGTCAGGCTCTGGCTGTCGGTTCCGATCCGAAAGGAATCGGTAACGGCTTCAGGATTTGGCTATCGGCAACAGGATGGCATCCACCTCTTTGACAGCGTGATCGTCTCCGACGGAGGATACCAGCTGTCGCTGATTGCCAGGCAGAAGATCGCTGCCCCATACCTGAGCATTGTCTTACGGCAAAGACCCATCGGACTCAACGGGGAGCCGATGACCGTATGGGGTTCCGTCATTCCCTTTCGCAACTTGACGAAGGAGGACGAAGCGCTCAACATCTGCGGAAGAATCGCAGACAGACTGATCGCAGACGCTGTCATCGGCTTGAGGAAGGATACGGTGCGCTATAATGGCGGTCTTGTCCGACTTACGCGGCAGCGTCCTTCAGACAGGTCTGCCATCAAAGCAAAGATCAATATCACAGTGCCCCGATCAGGGCATTATAGCTTAGGTTTTTCCTATAAGGGAAGACTCCGGCTGCAGATGTATTATATGGACGTCCTGAATGAAACCTCTCGGGGGCCCGAATGTATCGAATACGCCTACGAAAGATATCGTTTTGCCCACCGACTCAATATCTATCTTCAGGAGGGGATCAATACACTGTCTGCGACATACGAACCCGATAGGGAAAACATACCTTTTCTATGCGCTTTCCTGCAGCCAGATGAACACATTGATTCTGTGCCAAAAATCGGTAACGGACATTATGACAGCGACTGGCTGCTCCAGACTGCCCGGTCGCATGGGCAGCCAATGTTTCAGCCCCCATATATAGGAACTTACATCAAGACGAATTCCGACAACAAACGGCTTTTTTCTTTTGACTGGAACTATGCCAATGGGATCACGCTCTACGGGCTCATCAATCTGGCACGGCTGAGCGGAAATGGGTCTCAACGGCTGTTCATTGACCGTTACCTGAATGCACAGGCAGAAAGTTTGGACTGTGCAGCCATGCAATATTTTAGGGATCATTTCGTCCGGGGAGCATTCTATAAGTATTTCAGAAGTGCCATGCTCGATGATACGGGAGGGCCAGGACTGGCTTATGCGGCCTATGCGGCAACACATTCATCTGACAGTAAGAAGCAAAGTATCATCTGTCACTGCCTCCAGCAGGTTATGCACAGTCAGAGCCGATTGAGTGATGGCACCTTCTGCCGTCATGAACCTTCAGAAGGGGCAGTGTGGGCAGACGACGCCTTCATGTCATTACCATTCCTGGCCATTATGGGAGCCTTGAAAAAGAATGACACGCTTTCGTGCGAAACCATCAAAGGCATCATTCGATTCGACCGCTGTCTGTATGACTCCTCTAAGGGCGTATATCGTCATGGCAGCCTTGACAATGGCAGACAACAGACACCGGTTGCATGGGGCCGGGCCAACGGCTGGGTGTTTTGGGCAATCGCCACGGCATTGTCCGAAACACCTGAACGCACCGAAGGATATGACGCCGCAAAGCGGATTTTCATAGACAGACTGAAGGGCATATTACATCATCAGGACACGAAAGGCATGTTCCATCAGATCATCAATGACCCGACATCCTATCCGGAAGTATCAGCAACGTCCATGATCGCAATTGCTTTGTGTACAGCTTTAAGACACAACTGGCTACCCGCAAGTTACCGCCATCAGCTGGAATCCGCCTGGACAGCAGTCTGTCAATACATCGGATCGGATGGCAGCGTTGATGGAATATGCGGGAGTACTGACTTGAATGAAGAGCCCGCTCACTACAGGCAGCGGAAGACTTTGCTGAATGATCCGAGAGGATTGGGGGCAATATTGACATTGGGAGCTGATATGGCAACCTACTTTCACAGTTTAAACCGATAAGATCATGAAAAAGACAATTGTGTGCCTCATTCTATCCGCCATGATGTTCATTGACTGTCATGCGATAGACTTTCAACAGGTAAAGGCGAAAGACCATCCGCGTTTATTGGCGTCCGCAGCCGACTTTCAGGCCATCAGGAGGCGATGCCGGCAGGATAAAATATGGAAAGAAATCAACACACGCACCCTGCAGGCTTGCGATAGACTGCTCGAACAACCAATTCTGAAAAAAGAAATGGTGGGCATCCGGATGCTCAGCACTTCCCGCGAAGCCTTATACCGTATCTTCATGCTTGCTTACGCCTACAGATACACCGGAAATCGAAAATACGCAGACAAGGCGAAACAGGAAATGACGGCCTATGCCAGCTTCGAGAATTGGAATCCGTCCCACTTCCTTGACGTCGCAGAAATGACAACTGCTATGGCCATAGGCTACGACTGGCTCCATTGTCAACTGTCGCCACGCAACAGGAAACAGATCCAAGAAGCCATTCTTGACAAAGGCCTGCGTCCTTCGATGGATGCTAAATATAACGGTTTTCTGCAGCGAACAAACAATTGGGCACAGGTCTGCAACACGGCTCTCGCCTACGGAGCTATCGTATTGATGGACAAGGAACCTCAGCTGAGTATGACTATTTTGGAACGTTCCTTGAAGTTAATACAGGTACCGATGACAAACTACAGCCCTTACGGGGCATATCCAGAGGGATACGGGTATTGGCAATATGGCACTTCCTACAACGTGATGATGTTGGCAGAGCTGCAATATTTGTTTGCAGACGATTTCGGACTTGCCGCTACATCAGGCTTCATGCAAACCGGATCATTTCTCATTAATATGATAGGACCTTCAGGACTACCATTCAATTATGGCGACTCAGGCAGAGGACAGAGGCTGAATACTTCGCTTTTCTGGTTTGCAAAGCGCACTGGCAACCACGCTCTGGTCCGAAACGATCTCCAACTCCTGTTGCATCAACAGAAATATGACTATGATGAATACTGGCGTTTTTTGCCTACGATATTCCTCTTCGGAAAGGATATGGACTTTCAAGAACTTGCCTCTACAACGCCTACGCAGTTTGTTGCATCTGAGAAAATTCCGGTCTGGTTGATGAGGACTTCCGGAAGTACCCAAGCACTATACTGTGCGGCCAAAGGTGGATCACCTTCCGATAACACGCATACGCACATGGACGGCGGATCGTTTGTATTTGATGCTCTCGGGGAAAGATGGATCGCAGACTTGGGACCACAAGACTACAACTCCGTCGAACAAAAGGGGCTTTCGATATGGGATGTCAGTCAGCAGAGTGATAGATGGAAAGTCTATCGCAACACAAACTTTGCGCATAACGTAATGACCGTAGACAACAGTCTGTTCCGGGTAAATGGACGCGCCGTTTTGACAGATACAATCTCAACATCAGAAACACAATCCGCACAGTTCGATTGTACAAGCTTATACCAAGATATAGCATCTTACAAGCGGACGTTTACACTTGCAGAAGACAAACTGGAAATTTTGGATCTGCTTGTTGGGGGCAAAAAAACTCACAACTTAACGTTCAGACTATGCACTAACGCTAAACTCAGTCAGACTGACCATGGGTTTCTATTAAAGATAGGTACGAAAAAAATGCAAGTCATACTGCCTCCGAATACAGAATTATTCCACTATGAGGCGACCGGTAGTAAATCTTTTGACGCTACGAATACTGGCTATCAAATTATAGGATTCAAAACAAGGATCCACGCTCATGCAACCCGTCTTTTTAAGATCGAGCTTCTTCCATACAAATAAATATCTTATCATCCTATCATCCCCTAATCTCTTCATCCCCTCATCATCTCATCATCCCCCCCCCTACACGCAAAGAGGGCCCCGGCTACTTTCGTAATCGAGGCCCTCGGCTTGTTGAAAAAAAGGCGGCTACCTACTCTCCCGCATTGCATTGCAGTACCATCGGCGCAAGCAGGCTTAACTTCTCTGTTCGGAATG
>JALFRV010000310.1 GCA_022778905.1 Prevotella sp.
TTGGTCAGGAGATGACCGAAAAGCATGCTGACGCCATTCAGACAATCATTCTCCGTAGCAAACGGGATAGGCTCCCGGATGCCATTCCAATCAAAAGACGAGTTAAGCATCGTTTCTGAAAAATCTCCATCTGGGAAATAATCTGTCCATTGGCGTTGCCCCTGAAAGCCACCTAAGATCGCATTATGTCCAAGCGCCTCCTCGCCAAATCCCATTTCATGGAGTTTTGGATTACCTTTCATCAGATCTCTGAAGATCATCGTCATTTTTACCACGAACTCCCAGTCTCTGTCTTTTTGCGCACGACTGTGTTTCAAGTGTTCTGCATTAAAGTCGTCACCTTCATGACAGTTGGCACGTGTCCATTCCAAAGCCTTTTTATATTCATCCTGATCGAAGATGTCAAATTGTATACGACGGAAGATCTCGCTTGAGTCCACATATTCTGTACGCATTCCGAGATAGTCCTGAAAAAAATCAGGATTAACCATAGAGCCTCCGATACCCATCGAAACACTACCGATAGCAAGATAAGACTTTCCTTTCATCAAAGCCACGGCCAACCCGGCACGCGCAAATCTTAATAGCTTTTCTTTTACATCTTCTGGAATGGTTTCATCACCCACGTCCTGGACATCTCTTCCATAAATCCCAAACGCAGGGAGACCTTTCTGCGTATGCGCAGCCAACGTCGCTGCCAGGTAGACAGCCCCGGGACGCTCTGTTCCATTAAATCCCCATATTGCTTTGGGGATATTCGGATTCATATCCATCGTTTCCGATCCGTAAGCCCAGCATGCGGTTACAGAAAGGCTCAACCCCACATTTTCGTTTTCAAACTTCTCTGCACACAACGCTGCCTCGTTTACCCCGCCAATACAGGTATCTGCAATAATGCACTCAACTGGTGAACCATCAGGATACCGCAATGTTTCGCTGTACAGCATTGCAACTCTTTTAGCCAGCTTCATCGTGGTCTCTTCCAATGATTCGCGAATACCTCCCCGTCTTCCGTCAATAATAGGCCGGATGCCAATTTTAGGATAACTCATGATATATTAAGATTATAAATACTACTTTAAAAAAACATTCAAATGGAAAACTTCTTATAAAGACTGATCCTCTTACATTGCTATTTCATCATCGATACCTTAACCAATTTAAAAGATTCAACACCATGCAAATTCACGAATCAAAAGCTTAAACTTTCAACTAAAGAGCGATTATTCCTTACCTTGTCTGGCTGCTTCAAAAGTGGATAAGCTCTAAGGTCATCCAGCGCTTTCTTAATTTGGGCAGTTTCTTGTTCTCCGAACTTTGAGAACGGCTTTGCCAATTCGCCACTGCAGATATCCAGTAGGGAAAGTGCACACTTCAAGCCCATCAAGTAACTTGAGCCAAACTTACCCTGATTATAGATAGTTGACGATACCTGCATGATAATCTTTTGAAAGGCCCGTACGCTGGCAATATCTCCCACAGAGGCTGCCTTATACATTTCGACATATAATCTCGGGAAGATGTTGGCTCCGCCATTCACACCGCCATTCGCTCCCATCATAACCATCTCTGCTGTCATTTCTTCAGGCCCTATAAACAGATAGAAATCCTGTCTGTCCCGCATTTCATACATCACCTGGTTAAAATAAGCCCCATTGGCCGAGCTGTCTTTAAAGCCGATGACCTTAGGGTTGTCTGCAATGCGCTTCAAGGAATCCGGAGCAAACGACACTTTGGTATGGGTCGGCATATTATAAAGGAATACCGGCAACCCTAATTTGGGTATCAGCGTTTCATAAAAGTCGATCAGTTCAGGCTGACCGGAAGCAAAGTAATAAGGTGGTGCTGAAACTACGGCATAAGCTCCATGCGCTTCTGCAACTGAAGACAAACGCACGCTTTCGCTCATGGAAGTGTCTGATGTACCGACAAGCAATGGCAGCCTTCCGCCGAGAAACTTACTGGTTCGGCATATCATCTCGTCACGGAGACTGAAACTGATACTTTGTGATTCACCTGTTGTCCCTAACACAAACACGCCACTGACACCACCGTCCACTACGTGCTCAACGAGTCGTTCCAATCCTTCTACATCTAATTTGTCATTATCCAACAATGGGGTGACAAGTGGGACGATTATGCCATTCAATGATCCTTCCATGGTTTAATTTAATTTATAACTTTACAAATACTCTTTACTAAAACGATTTAGCTATGCAATAAAAAAATGATTCGACAACTATTAAACGCTCAGAGATGATTTTCTTATGATCAATTCTGGTTCTAAAAAGATTTTATCTATATAATTTTTATCTTTTATATGACTTACTAAGGTATTAATGGCGTGTTCGGCAATACGTTCAAGCGGTTGCTTGATAAAGGTAATCTTCGGACTGAAAAGGTCAAAGGCGACATTCCGGTTAAATCCGATGACGGCAAGATCGTCTGGAATCTTCACACACATCTCACTCAAGGCGTACAGTCCCTGGATTGTCAACATGTTCGTCAAGAAGATAACAGCTTCAGCGTGTTTGCCAAAAACCATTTTTTCCAAAGCGAGCTGAATGTCAGGCCTTGAATCAATGATATCAACTTTCCAAGGGATGACTGCACAGCCCTTGTGGGGGCCATGCACTGCCTATACGGCAGCGGTTATGAAACATATTGCGAACTGCAGAACTTCGACCTTTCGGCTGACCACCCGGATCATTAGAAGACAGTGCGCTGCATGTTTCGATTGGCCAATTGAGGATGGCGGGGTCTCATCCGGATTGACGGAAGCAGGTTGGTCGTGTGCACGGCAACAGCATTTATTTTTTTGTGGAAATGCAAAAAGGCATTCCATTTGTTTGCAAGATGTTAAGAATTCGCTATTTTTGCAGTAACAGCATGACAGACTGCAAGTACTGACAGGGCTGGAATAACAATCTGCAAAACTAACAATAACGCTTATGACATTACAAATGATTGTTGAGCTACTTGTCGTTCTCGTAGCTCTTTGGATCGGTGCAAGGTACGGTTCGTTAGCTCTCGGTGCCATCTCCGGCATCGGCTTAGCCGTGCTGGTCTTCTGTTTCCAACTCAAACCCGGCACTCCTCCGACGGATGTCATCTATATCATCATCGCTGCCGTCACGTGTGCAGGTATGCTGCAGGCCTCGGGAGGCATGGATTGGATGATCCAGATAGCGGAGAAGATGCTGCGAAGACATCCTGACCGCATTACCTTATTGGCGCCTTTGACCACCTTCCTGCTGACCGTCCTCGTCGGTACAGGGCACGTGGTCTATACCCTGATGCCGATCATCTGCGACATTTCACTCAAGAAAGGCATCCGTCCGGAGCGGCCGTGCGGCATTGCTTCCATCGCTTCTCAGATCGGTATTACCTGCTCGCCCATTGCTGCCGCCGTCGTGGCCTTTGCTTCCATCTCGGCCGAAAACGGATTCGCGATCACCAACATCCAGATCATCATGGTCACGATTCCTGCCTGTCTGATCGGCATTCTGATCGCGGTGGGCTATAGCTGGCATCGTGGATTGGACTTGGACAAGGATCCCGCCTTCCAGAAAAAGATCTTGGATCCTGTGCAGTACAACTATATCTACGGCAGTTCGGCCACGACGCTCGACAAGGAAATATCCAAGGACAGCAAGAATGCCGTCTATATCTTCCTGATGGCCTTGCTCGCCATCGTCATCATTTCCGTCTTCCAGATGGCCGGCACGAACATTCTGCCCGCCTGGGACGAGGTCCAGGCCGTCAAGGGAGGTCCCGCCAGCGTGACGCTTGCCGGCTGTGTGACTGAGACGGCGAAGCAATTGGCCAAGGCCGGCGTGGTCGTTCCGGGGGTGACGGAGATGGTCACCAAGCATCTTTCGATGAACATCCTGATTCAGATTGTCATGATCACGGCTGCCGCGCTGATGATCATCCTATGCAAAGCAAGTCCCAAGAAGGCCATGAACGGGGCCGTCTGGCAGAACGGCATGGTGGCAGTGGTTGCCATTTATGGCATCGCCTGGATGTCCAACACTTATTTTGACAACTACACGGAGGAGATGAACAGCATGCTCAGCGGGATCGTCACGCAGTATCCCTGGGCCATGGCCATTGCCTTCTTCACCGTCTCCGTGCTGATCAACTCGCAGGGGGCCGTTGTCGTCTCGATGCTTCCGCTGGCCTATTCGTTAGGCATTGAAGGTTGGGTATTGCTGGGCATCATGCCGTCGGTCTATGGTTACTTCTTCATTCCGAACTATCCTTCGGACATCGCCACGGTCAACTTCGACCGCTCCGGGACCACTGTCATCGGCAAATACCTGCTCAATCACTCCTTCATGGCACCGGGCATGATCCACGTCGTCACGGCAACGATCGCCGGCTACGCCCTCTCTTTCCTCTTCCACACCATGGGATGGTTCTGACCAGGGCATGATCTGGGCCGAGGACGGTCCGGATCCGGCCGAACGACAAGGTGGGAATAAGTGCATCTGCATACGCTCCTCGGGATGATTTTCCGGACTGGAAGTTTGTCCAAAACAAATTATTGGCGTACATTTGCAGCAGCAAACCGGAGCGGCGAGCTGTCATGCCGACTGAGGGTGTGTCAAAATAGGCACACCTTTTTTTTGCACAAAGCCCCGACTTTCTCAAGCCAGGGCTTTGTTATTTCCCAAAGTTTTTGTAACTTTAGGCATCCTATTAAAGTTATGACAAAGTTACACTTTCGCCCTTACA
>JALFRV010000317.1 GCA_022778905.1 Prevotella sp.
CCATGAGCGAGGCCGAAATCGAGCAGGCCGTCCGCGCGGTCATCACCCAGACAGGTGCCACGAGCATGAAGGAGATGGGCAAGGTGATGGGCTTGGCCAGCAAGCAACTGGCAGGCAAAGCCGACGGAAGCGCCATCTCTGCCGTCGTCAGGCGACTGCTCGCATAGGCAAGCCTCTTTCCAGCCCATCCATCAACGGCCGTCATCCGACCGCGGGGACCCATTTCTCCCTGCTGTCGGACGACGGCCGTCTTCTTTTCCGTAAACGTCTGACAGACAATCCATTATCATCCCATCCCGCCATCGCATGAAAACGGCCGGCGCAGAGCTATCCTTTCGGCCGTCCAAAGCATAGCTCTTGGCCGCCCATATGTATCCTTTCGGGCGCCCAAAGCATAGCTCTGCGCAAGGCAGATTTATGATATGGCAAAAGACGAGCATACGTGGCTGATTATCAGAACATTACAAAGCACGAAAGAAAGCGGGCCATTTTGTCCCATGGAAAAATGGGACGGAATGCCGGGACGGGCGTTTTATGAATGAGAAATGAGAAGCATCAAGTGACGGATGAGGGGCAATTGAGGAATGGGAAATGAGCAATGGCAGGCAGGGACGATGGTAAAGGCCGCAGGGGCGGATCCGCGTATCCGCCCGCAATGGGCCGACTGCCCGCCCGCAATGAACAGCGCCCTCATCCAAGGCCATCTCCCCTCCCCCCGGTGAGGCCGGAGGAGACCTCTGCGGACCGATGCCCCATCCCCTTCACACGAACAGGGTCTTCAGCACTTCGAATGATTTCAGCTCCGGGAAATTGGGCACATGGAGGCGGTAATAGGCCAGGACGGTCTCGGCGAAGCGGTTGCGGTCGGCCCGTGACATGGCAAAGAGGTGCATCGTCTCGAAGTTCATGCGCATCAGGGTACTGATCCGCGCGGCCTCTACAGGCGGCAGGACGTCGGGGTGCGAGGGACATTCGAGAGAAAAAGAGCCGTTGCGGAGATCGAAGAAACAGCCGGGCACATCGTCGGAAAGATTGGGATAGAAGCCGAGGAAACGCGACAGGCGCATCATGAAGACTAAATGAAAGTTGGCCACAGGGCGCATGCAGCCGTCCAACCACAGGATGCTGTCCTCGACATACTGGAAGAGCGGCACGTTCTGCTGCTCGTTGCGCGTGGCGTGGTAGAGAAATTCGGCCATGAAAAGGGAGACCGACAGCTTGTAGGGATCAAACGGGATCGAGCCGAAAGGATGCGCGATCCGCACGTCGCGCAGGCGCTGCAGCCGGACATTGGGACGATAGTCGAAAGTCAGCTCCAGGCAAGTGAGCGGCTGGAAGAACTGCTTCCTGACCTTCGCTTTCGCCGTCTTCGGAATGCGGCAGATAAAGGAGAGCCTTCCGGACCGCTCCGTGAAGAGGTCAGCGATGACTTGCGCATCTCCATACTTGATCGTTCGCAGCACAATGGCACGTGTTGTAAGCTCCATAATGACGCAAAATTACATAAAAACAGACATTTAATAAAAATTTTGGCTGTAAAATTTGTGCGGTTAAGAAAAAAGGTCTACCTTTGCATCCGCAAATCTGAGCGCCGGTCCCTTCGTCTATCGGTTAGGACGAGAGATTTTCATTCTCTAAAGAGCAGTTCGACTCTGCTAGGGACTACTTATAGAATAAAATATCAAATAGAAGATGGCAAACCACAAATCAACTCTCAAGAGTATCCGTCAGACCAAGACTCGGACGCTGCATAACAAATATTATGCAAAGACCATGCGTAACGCTGTGCGCAAGCTCCGCGCACTGACCGACAAGGAAGAGGCCGTGAAGCTCTATCCCCAAGTACAGAAGATGTTGGATAAATTGGCAAAGACAAATATCATTCATAAGAACAAAGCAGCCAACTTGAAGTCAAGCCTGGCTCTCCATATCAGCAAGCTGAGCTGATCAGCCTGCCCCTCAGACCTTTACACAAAGGCCGTGTCATCCGTCGTGACACGGCCTTTGTGCTTTCCGGCCCACCCGTCCGGCCCGCCGGGAGCACCCTTCCGCCCGCTCCGCCCCATGCGCCCATCCCACCCGCGAAGCTGCTGTCGGCCAAAGAAAAAGACCCCGCCCGATGTGCGTTTTTATCACCCAAAAATTTCGCAGTATGACTTTTTTTCACTAAATTTGCATATTCATATACGAGAAACAAAACATGTCTGAATTCCAAAACAACGAGAGCAATTACTCGGCCAGCAACATCCAGGTCTTAGAAGGGCTTGAAGCTGTCCGCAAACGGCCCGCCATGTACATCGGCGACATATCCGAGAAGGGTCTGCACCATCTGATCAACGAGACTGTTGACAACTCCATAGACGAGGCAATGGCCGGATTCTGCAACAATATTGAAGTTTCGCTCAATGTAGACGGATCAGTAACGGTCGAGGATGACGGTCGCGGCATCCCCGTCGACGAGCATAAGAAACTCCATAAGTCTGCACTTGAAGTCGTCATGACGGTGCTCCATGCGGGCGGAAAATTCGACAAGGGCTCCTACAAGGTGTCAGGCGGACTCCACGGTGTCGGCGTGAGCTGCGTCAACGCCCTGTCTTCCCACATGCTTTCGCAGGTCTACCGCGACGGCAACATCTATCAGCAGGAATACGAAAGAGGCAAGGCGCTCTATCCGGTCAAGGTCATCGGAACCACCGAAAAGCGCGGCACGCGCCAGCAGTTCTGGCCTGACAAGACCATATTCACAACGACCACCTACAAGTGGGATATCGTAGCGAGCCGCATGCGCGAACTTGCCTACCTCAATGCAGGCATCCGCATCACCCTCACTGACAACCGCCCCGACGACGAGGGCAAGATCCGGCAGGAGACATTCCATGCCAAGGACGGACTCAAAGAATTCGTACGCTATGTCGACAGGCACCGTACACCCCTCGTGGACGACGTGATCTATCTCAAGACAGAGAAGCAGGGCGTTCCCATCGAGGTGGCTATCGTCTACAATACGGACTACACCGAGAACATCCATTCATACGTCAACAACATCAACACCATAGAAGGCGGAACCCATCTCACCGGCTTCCGCGCCGCCTTGACACGCACCCTGAAGGCCTATGCCGACAATGATCCGGTCATATCCAAGCAGATCGAGAAAGCAAAGATAGAGATTGCCGGCGAGGATTTCCGTGAGGGGCTGACCGCCGTGATATCTATCAAGGTGGCGGAACCGCAGTTTGAAGGCCAGACAAAGACCAAATTGGGCAACAGCGAGGTAGCCGGCGCCGTGCAACAGGCCGTCGGCGAAGCACTCTCATTCTATCTCGAGGAGCACCCCAACGAGGCCAAGCGCATCTGTGAGAAGGTCATCCTCGCCGCCACAGCGCGTATCGCAGCCCGCAAAGCACGTGAGAGCGTGCAGCGCAAGAGCGTGATGAGCGGCGGAGGGCTGCCCGGCAAATTGGCCGACTGCTCCAACAAGGACCCCAAGGACTGTGAGATCTTCCTCGTGGAGGGTGACTCCGCGGGCGGCTCGGCCAAGCAGGGGCGCGACCGTTTCACACAGGCGATCCTCCCGTTGCGCGGCAAGATCCTCAATGTGGAGAAGGTTCAGTGGCACAGAGTGTTCGAAGCGGAGTCCGTGATGAACATTATCCAGAGCATCGGTGTGCGCTTCGGCGTCGAAGGAGAAGACGACCGGGAGGCCAACATCGACAAGCTGCGCTACGACAAGATCATCATCATGACCGATGCCGATGTCGATGGCTCCCACATCGACACGCTGATCATGACGCTCTTCTATCGTTTCATGCCTAAAGTGATCGAGGAAGGCCATCTCTACATCGCCACACCGCCACTCTACAAGTGCTCTTTCAAGAACAAGGTGAGCGAGTATTGCTATACCGAACAGCAGCGCCAGATGTTCATCGACAAGTATGCGAACGGCATGGAAGACAAGAACATCCACACCCAACGCTACAAAGGTCTCGGCGAGATGAATCCCGACCAGCTCTGGGAGACCACGATGAATCCCCAGACACGCCTGCTCAAGCAGGTGACGATCGAGAATGCGGCCGAGGCAGACGAGATCTTCTCCATGCTCATGGGTGACGACGTGGAGCCCCGCAGGGAGTTTATCGAGCAGAATGCGACCTACGCTAACATCGACGCATAACATATCAGAATCAAGGGCGGGAACATCATGTCCCGCCCTTTTTGTATCTTTTTACGAACCGGATCATGCGAACAGCTTCCCTACTCCTTCTTTCCGTGCTGCCTGCCCCGTGTGTCAAGGCGCAGCAGATGCCGCTGAAACTCTGGTATGACAAGCCGGCCACCCACTTCGAAGAAGCGCTCCCGATCGGCAACGGCACGCTCGGGGCACTCGTATACGGCGACCCCGACAACGACATCGTCTGTCTCAACGACCTCACCTTGTGGACGGGGAAGCCTGTGGAGCGTACCGACACGGCCGCCTACAAATGGATCCCGAAGATCCGCGAGGCGCTTTTCCGCGAAGATTACCGCACGGCCGACTCACTCCAGCACTATGTCCAAGGCCCCAATTCGCAATATTACCAGCCGTTGGCGACACTCTTCATCGAGGACATGAACCGCGGACAGACCGGCGGCTATTACCGCGAGCTGGATCTTGACAGTGCGCTCTGCTCGGACAGATACGTGCGCAACGGCGTCCGCTTCACACGGACGTATCTCGCAAGTCATCCTGACAGCCTCATCGCCATCCATCTCTCGGCGTCGGGGAAGGCGCAGCTCAACTTCCGGGTGAAGCTCTCCGCGCAGGTGCCCCATCAGGTCAAGGCCTCGAAGAACGGGCAGCTGACCATGACGGGCTATGCCACCGGGAAGGCGGAAGAGAGCATCCACTTCTGCACCGTGGTGCGTGTGGACCATCCGGACGGCACGATCGAGGCCTCCGACAGCACGCTCACGCTGCGCGACATGACCGAGGCGACGGTCTATATCGTCAACGCGACGAGCTTCAACGGCTTCAACCGCCATCCCGTACGTGAAGGGGCGCCCTACCTCGAGCGTGCCATGGACAGGGCATGGCATACGGTCAACGGCACGTTCAGGCTGTTCCGCGACCGCCATATCGCCGACTACCGTGCGCTGTTTGCCCGTCTCAGCCTGCGCCTCGGCAGCGGAAGGCCCGACCAGACACGCCCTACAGACCGCCAACTGCTCGACTATACCGACGGCGGAGGGCACAATCCCTACCTCGAAACGCTCTACTTCCAATACGGACGCTATCTGCTCATCGCCTCATCACGCACACCCGGCGTGCCCGCCAACCTGCAAGGGCTGTGGGCGACACGCCTTTTCTCGCCCTGGCGGGGCAACTACACGGTCAACATCAACCTCGAGGAGAACTACTGGCCGGCCGAAACGGCCAACCTGCCGGAGATGGCCATGCCCCTGGAAGGATTCGTCCGCGCCCTCTCCATCAACGGTCGGAACACGGCGCGCGACTACTACGGCATCGACAGGGGATGGTGCTCGAGCCACAACAGTGACATCTGGGCGATGACAAACCCTGTCGGAGAGAAGCGCGAAAGCCCCGAATGGTCCAACTGGAACATGGGCGGGGCCTGGCTGGTGAACACGCTTTGGGAGCACTATCAGTTCACCCAGGACAAGGAGTACCTGCGTTTGACGGCCCTGCCGCTCATGAAAGGCGCCGCCGATTTCATGATGGAGTGGCTCGTGGACAACCCGAAGAGACCGGGAGAGCTCATCACAGCCCCCAGCACGTCGCCCGAAAACGAATACAAGACGCCCGAAGGCTACCACGGAACGACCTGCTATGGCGGTACGGCTGACCTCGCCATCATCCGCGAGCTGCTGGCCAACACACGCGCTGCCATCGCTGCACTGAGCCCGAAACCTACACGGCGGAACGCCTCCGGAACCGGTATTGCCGAGGCGGACAAGGCCTACACGCTCCGCATTGACAGCATCCTGACCCGCCTCCACCCCTATACGGTCGGAAAAAATGGCGATCTCAACGAGTGGTATTATGATTGGGACGACTGGGACATCAGGCACCGGCACCAGTCGCACCTCATCGGCCTCTATCCCGGAAGCCACATCACGCCCGACCGGACACCCGACTTGGCGCGCGCGGCGGCCGCTACGCTCCGCCAGAAAGGGGACCTCACCACGGGCTGGAGCACCGGCTGGCGCATCAATCTGTGGGCCCGGCTGCACGACGGAGAGCAGGCTTACCACTTCTATCGCAAGCTCCTGACCTACGTATCGCCTGATGACTACAAGGGAAAAGACCGCCGCCGGTCCGGCGGAACATATCCCAACCTCTTCGATGCGCATCCTCCGTTCCAGATAGACGGCAACTTCGGCGGCACGGCAGGTGTCTGCGAGATGCTCATTCAGAGCCACGGCGACGCCATCGAGCTGCTTCCCGCCCTGCCCGCCGCGTGGTCCGAGGGGGCGGTCAGCGGTGTGAAGGCGCGCGGCGGCTACACGCTCCGCTTTGCATGGAAGGGCGGACGCGTCACCGAAGCGGGCATCCAAGGTTGCCGGAAGGCAAAGGTGAAACTCATGATAAACGGATCAACGCGTGTCGTAAAGGTCAAGAAAGGGAAGGAGACCGTCGTCCGATGAAATCCGTCAGGCTCCTTCTCGGCCTGTGCATCTGCGTCCTGACGGCCGCGGCACAGGATTTCGGCACCCACTGGATCGCCGCACCGCAGGCCGACTCGACCGCGCAGGTGTGGTTCCGCCAGACCTATCTCACAGCCCGACGCCCCGCGCAGGCCACCGTCACCGTCGCCTCGGCAGGCAATTTCGAACTCTATGTCAACCAGTGGAACGTGAGCACGGACGTGCTCGCCCCATTCCGGGCCCCGGGAGATGCGTGCATCAAGGCCGTCACCTACGACGTGACGCGATTCCTCCGGCCCGACAGCAACGTCATCGCCGTGTGGTATGCACCTGCCTCGACACGCACGGAGCGCCGGCAGATCACGGTGACCTACAGCGGAACAATGCCCAACGGCACCCGCTTCTCGCATGTCAGCGACCCGGGATGGCTGTGCCGTCCGGCCAACAGGGTGATCACCCCCGAGGGCAGCGAACGCGTGGACGGACGCGACCATGATCCCTTCTGGAACGCCATTCCCATCGAGGCGGCACGCTGGAGACCGGTCCTGGCCGTACGCGACACGGTGAGCACGGGCTACAAGGAGGTCTCGTCGTTCTATCCGGCCATGCGCGTGACGCGCCTGCATCGCCCGTCCGTGGTCGACACACGGGCTGACAGCGTCATCTACGAGTTTCCCGAAGCCTTCACGGGATGGGTCCGCGTGACGCTGCGCAATACCCGCAGGGGCCAGCGCATCCGCATCGACGACCTCGAATACATCTGTAACGGCAAGCTCGACGAGCAGGCTTGCCGCAAGTTCACCTTAGCCCACTGCCGCCGGGTGACCGTCACCGGCGACGCCCGATTCAGCCCCTCGCAGCTCTTCAACGTCGAAGGCGTCGAGATCCGGCCATCCTATCACCGCAGTTATCAATATTGACTGTGCCCCGCGGTCACTCCGACGGGAGGGATGCCGACATCCCGAACGGATTCCGCCGATTACGGATGAGCATGCGATCCATTGCGGGCGGGCATTGTAGCATTGATGAGCAATGATTGTAAAGTAGTCAAGGGCCTGAACTTCGGTCATGCAACCTCATCAACGGAATGCATCATGAAAACAATCCCGACCATCAATCGGTCAACACGTTTCACCCCACATCCATACGACGGACGCCCCTGCATTCCATTCATCATGAACCATTCCGGAATGCCATTGTGACCGATTGTCACACCCGCATTTTTCCTCCCCGAAAAGCATAGCTATGGTACGGTCCGGACAGAGCTATCCTTTAGGCCGCCGAAAGCTATGCTTTGGGCGCTCCAAAGCTATCATATGGACGGCCCAAAGCATACATATGCGCAGGCCGACGGACCGCCTTTTCGGACAAAGAGATAAATTGTTGTAAATGAACATGTTACAAACGGTCGCGAAAAACTGCAAGATCAGGTCAGCAAACGATGGCGAGTCACCATTCAGCGGTAATAACCTCCTCAACAGATGTGCATAGTCAACCAAGTTAACTTCATCGGCCAACGAACATATGTTCAACGGTCAACAAACATATGTTCAACGGTCAACAAACATATGTTCAACGGTCAACGAACATATGTTCATCGGCCAACCAACATATGTTCATGACTTTGCCTGGTTTTACTTCACACTGTTTGGTTTGCTGTTACTGAATTGGTCCACATGTTTTTTACTTTGTTCCTGAAGCGCTTTACACTTCCGGTTGAACCCGGATCAGTCATTAGCGTCCGAACGGATTTCGTCAGATGGTCGGACAGATGACCTGTCAGGTAGCCGAAGGCGTAGCGGGCTACGTCGAGGATGCCCGGCAGACAAGATGTCCGGCAAGCGGACGGAAGCAGTCGGAAAGCATGAAAATACAAGAATGAATGGAACGCTGCGGTCTAATGACTGATGCGGGTTAAATCCCCCTGTGACTACCGCGAATCGTTACGATGGCAATACAAAGTGCAAAAATAGGTTAACAGCAGATGGGAGTTCAAGAATAAATACGTATATTTGCAGCAGACCTGATACGAAAATGGACCTAAAATCGCTCAACGAGATTTCAATCGCGTCCGTCAAGAAAGTATATGACGGCAGTTTTATTGGTGACAGCATCATTCTCTTTGATGAAATCGCCGAAGTGCCTTTGCCCCAAGAGCCGCGCAGGATGGATTGCCTGCTCCTCGCGTTGTGTCTGAAAGGCGAGGTGAGCTACAGCTACGACACCGTCGGGGTCAACGTCTGTCCCAACGACATCATGATCCTGCACGAGGGACAGATCACCGATCACTTTCACCTGAGCCCCGACTGCAGCGGCATCGCGATCGTGATGAGCTACGAATTTTTCAGTGAGATCATTCAGGGCGTGCACGAATTAGCCTCCCTCTTCATCTTCTCACGCACGCATCCCGTGTTCACGCTCACTCCCAAGGAAGTGAGAACGATCTTGGCCTACTTCAATGCGCTCAAGCAAAAGGTCGAAGAACGCGATCACCATTTCCTGAAGGACACCGTGCGCTCGTTGGTGATGACGATGATCTATGATCTCAGCAACGCCCTCTATCGCATCCAGCACCTTGGCTTCAAGAAGCAGACGCGGGCGGAAGCCATCTTCTCCTCATTCATCAAATTGGTCGAACAGCACTTCCGCACGGAGCGGCGCGTCAGCTGGTATGCCGATCAGTTAGGCCTGTCTGCCAAATATTTAGCCGAGACGGTGAAGATGGTCAGCCACCAGAAGCCCAACGAGTGGATCGACTATTTCGTCACCCTCGAACTGCGGGTGCTCCTGCGCAACACCGACAAGAGCATCAAGGAAATCACAAATGAGATGAATTTTCCGAACCAAAGCTTCCTCGGAAAATTCTTCAAGGAACATGTAGGCATGTCGCCCTCAAAATACCGCAGGTCCTAAAGCAGGCCCTGCTCCTTCAGCTGACCGGCTACGGAACAGAGTTCGGCATACCATTCCGTGCCGAAACGGCGGATCAGCGGCTCTTTCAGAAAGACATAGAGCGGCAGCCCCAGTTCCTCGCCGCGCCTGACGGCAGGCGCACAGATCTTCCATCGATGATAGTTGAGCCCCACGAGGCGGTCGCCGAACCGCTTCTCGCGGATCGGATAGAGTGCGCACGAGACCGGTTTGCAGAACTGGCAACGGCCCTCACGACAGGCTTTCTCGATGGCGCAGAGGCACGTCCCGCCCTCATGGCAGGTGAAGACGCAGTCTTTGCCGCCCACGATGCTCGTCACCATGTCGCCCTCACGGTCGACGTAGGCCACGCCCTGACGGTCGATGACGGCCTGTGCCGATGCCGACAGCGCGGGCCAGACGGTGTCGAGCGTCTCCTCGATGGCTGCTATCTCATCCATGGACACGGGGGCTCCGGCGTCGCCTTCTATGCAGCAGGCTCCGTGGCAGGCCTCAAGGTCGCAGCAGAACTTAACCGTGAAGATGTCGGGAGAGACCAATACGTCTCCCACCTGAAGAATGTGCAGTTCCTGTCCCATCGCTTACCATCTGACGGGTTCGATCCCATGCTGTTCCAGATAGGCGTTGCAGCGTGAGAACTGATGATTGCCGAACCATCCTCCGCGGTTGGCGGACAAGGGAGAGGGATGTACCGACTCGAGCACAAGATTCCTGCCCGTGTCGATGAGATATTTCTTGCTTCGGGCAAAACCGCCCCAAAGCAGGTAGACCAGATGATCCCGGCCCTCGTTGAGCGCGCGGATGGCCGCGTCGGTGAACGTCCCCCACCCCAACTGCTGATGACTGTTGGCCTGATGGGCACGCACGGTGAGCGTCGCGTTGAGCAGCAGCACGCCCTGCCCGGCCCATCTCGTCAGGTCACCGCTTGACGGTACGGGGATGCCGAGATCCATCTCGATCTCCTTGAAAATGTTGATGAGCGACGGCGGCGCGGGCACCCCCTCGGGGACAGAGAAACTCAGTCCCATCGCCTGACCGGGCTCATGATAGGGATCCTGACCGATGATGACCACCTTGACCTTGTCGAACGGACAGAGCTGAAAGGCATTGAAGATGAGGCGTCCGGGCGGGTAGCACGGATGGCGGAGATACTCCTCGCGCACCAACCGTGTCAGATCGACAAAGTATTGCTTGTCAAACTCCGCGCCGAGACGCTCCTTCCAACTGTCTTCTATCTTCACGTCCATGATCGGAAGCATCCTTCTGCCTGATCCTTAACAATGATCCTCGATGAGGTTCTCGCCCGTCATGTCGGCCGGCTGCTCCAATCCCATGATGTGAAGGATAGAGGGAGCCACGTCGGCGAGGCGCCCGTTGCGGACAGTCGCACTGTTGTTGTCGGTCACGTAGATGAACGGTACGGGGTTCAGCGAGTGTGCGGTGTTGGCCGATCCGTCTGGGTTGACGGCATTGTCCGCATTGCCATGGTCGGCGATGATGATGGCCTCGTAGCCGTTGGCCTTGGCAGCCTCGATGACGTCGTGCACACAATGATCCACGGCCCATACGGCCTTGGCGATGGCATGATAGATTCCGGTGTGGCCGACCATGTCGCCATTGGCAAAGTTGACAACGATGAAGTCATACTCCTGCGTGTTGATGGCGCCGACAAGCTTGTCTTTCACCTCATAGGCACTCATCTCGGGCTTCAGGTCATAGGTAGCTACCTTGGGCGAAGGAACGAGGATGCGGTCTTCGCCGGCATAGGGTTCCTCGCGGCCGCCGTTGAAGAAGAAAGTCACGTGGGCATATTTCTCTGTCTCGGCGGTGTGCAGCTGGCGCTTGCCGAGCTTTGAGAGATATTCGCCGAGCGTGTTCTCCACGTTCTCCTTGGGGAAGAGCACGTGCACGTTCTTGAAGTTGGCGTCATAGGGAGTCATGCAATAGAACTGCAGATCCTTGACGGTGTGCATGCCTTCCCCGGCCATATCCTGCTGGGTGAGGACGGTGGTCAGCTCCTTCGCGCGGTCGTTGCGGAAGTTGAAGAAGATGACGACATCACCCTCTGAGATGGTCCCGTCGACCGTTGCATTGTGAATGGGCTTGATGAACTCATCGGTGACGCCCTCGGCATAGCTTTCCTCCATGGCCTTGACCATGTCTTCAGCCTGCTTGCCCTTGCCCTCCACGAGCAGGTCGTAGGCCTCCTTGACACGGTTCCAGCGCTTGTCGCGGTCCATGGCATAGAACCGTCCGACGATGCTTGCGATGTGCGCTCCGTTGGCGTCGCACACTTTCTGCACGTCGCGGATGAATCCCGCGCCGCTCTTGGGGTCGGTGTCACGACCGTCCATGAAGCAGTGGACGAAGGTGCTGCGCAATCCGTATTCCTTGCCGACCTCGATCAGCTTGAAGAGATGATCCAATGAAGAGTGCACGCCGCCGTCGCTGGTCAGTCCCATGAGATGCAGCTTCTTGCCGGTCTTCTGTGCATATTCGTAAGCCGAAACGACTTCCTTGTTCTGCAGGATAGAGCCATCCTTGCAGGCCCGGTTGATCTTGACGAGATCCTGATAGACGATTCTGCCGGCTCCGATGTTGAGGTGTCCCACCTCCGAGTTGCCCATCTGTCCGTCGGGCAGCCCCACATCCTCACCGCTGGCCATCAACTGTGAATGGGCCGAAACGGCGTTGAGATAATCCAAGTAGGGTGTCGGTGTATTGAAAATCACATCTCCCTCACCGTGCTTACCGATTCCCCATCCGTCGAGAATCATCAATAAAGCTTTCTTTGCCATAACATATACCTATTTAATAAATCATTGATTCTGAACTGCAAAGATACGGCTTTTCCGACGATCTGCAAAATCTGAAAGGATAAAAGCGGTTAAAACCCAAATCGTTCATCAGCCACAGCGACACATTTATTCTTGTTGTTTCAAGCTTTCCGGCTGCTTTCGTCCGCTTGCCGGGCATCTTGCCTGCCAGGCATCCTCGACGTAGCCCGCTACGACTTCGGATCCCCCCGCAGGCAATC
>JALFRV010000031.1 GCA_022778905.1 Prevotella sp.
GGCCGGCGCTTCCTCATGTGGTGATGACTACCTGAACACGCCACCCCGCAACCAGCTGTCTTCAGATGGTTTCTATGCGACACCCTCACAATGCAACCAAGGCATCGTAGGCATCTATGCCGACTTGCGTCAGCTCACGACCAACGAGTTCTGGCTGATGTCAGAGGTCCGTTCGGACAACATGTGGGTCGAACCGCAGCCCAACGGCGAGCGTTCCTATTCGGAGATCGGCACGTTCCGTGCCTCCGCCGCTGAGACAACTTTCGAGCTGGCCTGGAACGAATGGTACAAGCTCATCTATGATGCCAACCAGGCGATCGCCAAAATACCCGGTACGACGTTCACGAACGAGAGTATCCGGGAGCAGTTCATCAACGAAGCGCGCTTCTTGCGCGGCTGGGCCTACTTCGAGTTGGTGCGTCTGTTCGGCGATGTGCCTATGATCACGGCGCCGAAGTCAGTGTCGGAGGCCAACAACACGGCCCAGTCTCCGGCCCGTACGGTGATTGACCAGGTCGTCATTCCTGACTTGGAGGCTGCCCTCAACCTGCCTGAAAAGGGCGGACTGAAGAACGGCCTCGGCGCGACAGTGACCGGCCGTGCCGACCGCAGCGCGGCCCAGGGCATGCTGGCCCGTGTCTACATGCAGCTTGCAGGCTATCCCTTCAATGACCAGAGTGCCGCTGCCAAGGCCAAGACATATCTCACCCAGCTGCTCGCCAAGAAGTCTCAGTACTGGGCTCCGACGATCTCCGAGTGGCGCCGCCAGTGGATGCCGTCCTACGCCAACAAGTATTCGGTCTTCGCTATCCAGTATGCTTCGGGCGGCTCCGGCAACCCGTCGATCTTCGAGATGAGCCCCGGCCTGCCGCCCTCCTATACGTCCGTCCGCATCTTCGGTAACGGCATCTGGCCCAACAAGGCCCTGATGTACGAGTTTGAGCGTCAGCAGAAGACCGGCAACAAGGACCTCCGCGGCGAGGGCTACACCTATATCCTCGGTTATGACTATGAGAGTGACCAGTGGCCCACATACACCCGTCTGACAGAGGATGTCACAGTGGACGGCGTGACCACATCACAACCGGCAAACGCCATCAACTACAAGTTCATGGCTTCGAAGCGCAAGGCTGCAGAATTCGGCATCGACCAGAACATCGAGAGCGGCATCACCAACTACGACGACTGGCCAGTGAACTATCCGGTCATCCGCATCGAGGACATGATGTTGCTCTATGCAGAGATCTTGGTGAGTGAGGGCAAGATCGCGGAGGCCATGGCTATGGTCAACGAAATCCGCAACCGCGCTGGCGTGGACGCTGTTCCGACGGCCGGCATCGATGCCACCACAGCCCTGAACTATGTGAAGCGCGAGCGCCGCATCGAGCTTTGCGGTGAGGGAGTGCGCTGGTTTGACCAGGTGCGTTATGGCTCCTGGAAGCAGGATATCATCAACAAGTTCAACAGCTACAACAATCCTCCGGGTACGGATGCAGGCAACGTGGCCGACGGCCGTTACCTCTATCCGATCCCATCCAACCAGATGGGCATCATCCCCGGACTCTACAAGCAGAACAAGGGATACTGATCCGCCGCGCCCTCACCGCAGGGCGCCAGCGAAAACGCCATGGGGCAGTCGGGAAGCCATGCAACCCGATTGCCCCTTTGTGTCGTTGGCATCCTCTCTTTCCATAGGTCTTGCCCTCTCTTTCCAACGCTTCCCCCAACGCTTTCCGTTGCCGGCAATCCCCCTTCCCATTCCTTTCACTCGCTTTTTGTCTCGCAGCCCCGATCTCGGTCCATGGCAGTCTTCCGTCTTTCTTGTTTCTATTTTTTCGCCCTCTCACCGCCCTGTTTTTCCTGTTGTTTTCATGTAGCCGGGCCGACACGTTGCTCCGCGCGGAACATAGGACCCCGGTCTTCGCCAATGCGGGCCGCCCTGTCTCCCGCGTAAGGTGCACGTTGCGTTCAGGGTCGGACAGACTGCGTCAGGCGCCGGTGTCTTCCGGCAGCAGGAAAGCCTGTCGGAAGTGGAAATATTTAACAAAAAAAAAGTTGTTAAAATTTGATATCTTATTTAATAATTTATTTACCTTTGTCACTGAATTAATCTACTCCATCAAAGACGAACTTTTTTTATCTGCTACCAATAACATTTTTTTCAACATGAAAGACAAATCAGAGACAAATCAAAGCAGAAGGCGGAGCATGCTCCATCGTCTGTTGCTTCTTGCTTTTCTTGCCTTTTGCTCAATCGGAGCGATGGCGCAGAACAAAGTGAGCGGGACTGTTGTTGACCCGAAAGGCGAACCCGTCATCGGTGCCAGTGTGATCATTCAGGGCACCACGCAGGGTTCCGTGACGGACATTGACGGTCATTTCACGATTCCGAACGTGCCTGCCAAGGGTACGATCGTGATTTCTTATATCGGCTTCAAGACGCAGAACGTAGCTGTCAACGGGCGCACGCAGATCACCGTGAAGCTGCAGGACGACGCTGAAACATTGGACGAACTGGTCGTTGTCGGTTACGGCCAGATGCGCAAGAGCGACCTCACGGGGGCCATGAGCCGCATCAACAGCAAGACCATCGAGGAGCGCCCCGTGCAGAACGCGCTGCAGGCCATGCAGGGAAAGACGCCGGGCGTGGATATCACCACTAACAACCGTCCGGGTGAGCTGGGCGATGTGCGCATTCGTGGTAACCGTTCCCTGCTGGCCGACAACACGCCACTCTACGTGGTCGACGGTATTCCGCTCACCTCTGGTTCCATGGCCGACATCAACCCCGGTGACATCGAGAGCATCGAAGTGCTGAAAGATGCGTCGGCGACTGCCATTTACGGTAGCCGCGGCGCGAACGGCGTTGTGCTCATCACCAGTAAGAAGGGGCAGGCGGGCCGTGTCAGCATCAATTATGATGGCAGTTTCTCTTGGAACTCGCTGCACTCTCTGACCGATTATATGAAGGCAGGAGCGTTGATGGACTTCTATCGTCAGGCCTCCATCAATGGCGGTACATACAACGGATCCTATGGCAATGCACCTGACCCTGATCGTGACAAGGCCCTTTTCCTCACGAATGAAGACTGGGCGAACAAGGTCATCCAGAGCGCCTACAGCTATAACAGTGATGGCTCCGTCATGATGCGGAGTGCCACCGACTATGAAAGAAACACGCTCGGATACCCCGCCTCGGTGCCCGTCTATGATGCTTCAAAGATGACAGACACCGACTGGGGCAGCCTCGTCAAGCGCACCGGTTTCACCCAGAACCATCAGCTTTCGCTCTCTGCAGGTACGGATCGGTCGAAATTATATTTCTCATTGGGCTATTTGAACCAGAACCCGACGGCCCGGGACCAGAACTATCAACGCTTCACGGCCAATCTCAACGGTGAGATCACGGCGCTGAACTGGCTGACAGTGGGCATGGGCATGAACGCCTCCTACTCCAAGCAGAACTACGGCGTGGTCCGTAACTTCGACAATACGGTGGCCAAAGACTCCTACGGACAGGCTATGAACATCCTCCGTTGGGTGCCTGCCTACAATGATGATGGTACCTATCTCATAGGCTCGGCTACGGGGCAGGCCGGACACAACGTGCTTTCAGACATCGATCAGGCTACCAACGAATTCCGCAACTACGGTTTCAATCTCAGTTCATTTGCTGAAATTCAGTTCGGGAAAATATGGAGTCCGCTTGACGGACTGAAGTGGCGCACTAACTTCGGTGCACAGTATCGGCAGACACGTTATGGAAGTTTCTATGCCCAAGGATGGTCGAACGTGCTCGGCCTGACATTTACCGAACCTTTAGTAGGCTATGACGAGCAGAATACCAGTCTGTCATGGACGCTCGAGAACCTCCTTTACTATGATAAGAAAGTAGGCATCCACCGTTTCGGCGTCACCCTGATGCAGAGTGCAGAGAAATACCGCACGGAGGGTATCAATATCCGCGGCTATAACATTGTCTATCCTTCATCTCTCTGGTATGACCTTGGAAACAGCGACAGGGCCAAGCTCGGATGGGGCACAAACTTCTCTACCTGGAGCCGCACATCCTACATGGCCCGCCTCAACTATTCGTTGCTTGACCGTTATCTGATCACGGTTACCGGGCGTTATGACGGTGCTTCGGTGCTCGCCGAAGGACATAAATGGGACTTTTTCCCATCTGCTGCAGTGGCCTGGAAGGTCAACGACGAGGCCTTTATGCGCGATATCCGCTGGATAGACCAGCTGAAACTGCGTGTCGGATACGGTGTGACGGGCAACTCCTCCGTATCTCCTTACTCCACGGCAGGATCCGTTACGTCTGCCAATGCGAAGATTCCGTTCGGCATCGGTGGATCGGTCCAGAACACCAATGGTACGAAACCCGACGTCATTCCGAACTATGAATTAGGATGGGAGAAGACAGCTTCAACCAACTTTGGTATCGACTACTCGTTCCTCAACAATCGTATATTCGGTAGCATCGAATATTATGTCGCCAAGACTTCAGATGTCATCATGAACCGGTCGATCCCTGTCATCACGGGCTATGCCCAGATTCGTTCCAATATCGGTAAGACCCAGAACAACGGTTTTGAACTTAGCCTCTCGTCAGTCAACGTGAAGACGAAGAGCTTTACATGGCAGACGGATCTCTCCTTTACAACCAACAAGGAGAAAATCGTGTCATTGGTCAACGGTAAGGAAGACATGCCGGCCAACAACTGGTTCATCGGAAAGCCGCTGAACGTTTTCTACGACTACAAGTATGACCGTATTTGGCAGGATAACGAGGATGACAAGATGATGATAGCTGCATACAAGGCTTCCGGCAATGTGTTTCTCCCGGGCCAGTACAAAATCCAGGACCAGCCGATGGTGCTCGTAGATGCCGGGACTGAGGGTGCCCGCAAGTTCACTTACAATGGCAAGGACTACTATTATGCAAACAACGGATTCGGTGTCTTTAACAATGCTGACAAGGTGACTTATCAGAAGAGTCCGAAGTGGGAAGGCGGTCTGACCAATACTATTACTTATAAGGATTGGACCCTGAGTTTCTTCATCTTCGGGCGCTTCGGCAATGCTTACTACGGTCTGGCCCAAACTTATCCTACGCTCGCAGGTGCCGTCAACTCCAACTCGGTGCGTAACAGGCGGATCGAAAGTGATATCTGGAGCCCGACCAACACTGGTGCCAAGTTTGCCCAGCCGACAACCATCAGCCGGACGACCCAATACGATTATGTGCGCAACTACACCAAGGGCAATATGGTCATCGTGCGTAACATCTCACTGTCTTATCAGGTTCCTCATCGCTGGTTGGCCTCCTTCGGCGGCACGAGCGGTCAGGTCTATGCCCAGGTGCTGAATCCTTTCCTCTGGGGCGGAGAACTCGTCAAGGCCGGTATCAATCCCGATGACATCACAGGTTGGGATGACAACCGTCTCTTTGGTGGCCAGACCAACAACACCTGCATTACCCGAAGCTTCGTTCTCGGTGTCCGTTTAGGTTTCTAAAAATTTTAATGGGAATACAATCATGAAAATTAAATATCTATTATTAAGTACATTGGCTATAGGATTCATATCCTGTTCTGACGACTTCCTGAAGGAGAAGATGGTGTCGACCATCACTCAGGACTATTTTAATTCGGAACAAGGCATAGACCAATTGATCGTGTCTACATATAATGCGGAGCGTCTGCGCTACGGATTTCAAGAAGGGGGTCACATGTTTGAGGTGGGCCACGATTGTGGAATGGTCACTGACAAAAACGAACTGAATCAGTTCTCGCCCTCTCAATGGACGTCTACAGGCCCTTGGAACTCGATCGCCGGTTTCGTGAACACGTTTATGGGAACACAGTCGAAGGCCCAGTCTGGATTCATTATCAATGCTTATCCGGTCATCGACTGCTGTAACAAGGCCATCGGATCAATCCGCAGCGGCAACGCCGTGGGCAGGTATGCCTCCGATCAGGCATACGCAGCGCGGCGGCTTTCGGAAGCTTTGTTCAACAGAGCCTATGTGCTGTACAGCCTGAACACGCTTTTGGGCGATATTTATGTGCCAACCAAGAGCCTGACCTCGCTGCCATCGAACTTCTATTACACGCGTTGGCCGTCAGCAGAACTGTGGTCCATGATGATCAGTGACCTGCGTTATGCCTTCGAGCATCTGCCAGAGAGTTACGGAGATGCTGAGTTCGGGCGGATCACAAAGTATGCCGCCGCCCACTTTTTGGCACGTCTCTATCTGAACCGGGCACAGGGAGCGGAATACGGAACGGCCGAATACGGGCGCAAGAGCGACGGTTCGATTGACACGAGCAATCCGAAATCCTATCTCGGAATGCTCTTCAAGGGTAACGTCTCCACGGACTTGGACTCTTGTATCTATTATGCTTCGCAAGTGATCAACAGCGGGAAGTATGCGATGGAGGCCAATTACGCCGATCTGTTCAAGTGCGGTATCGCAGACTGGTCAAACGAAGGGAGCAAGGAGATCATTCTTCCGGCCCTCTTCGGAAATGGAACTGACAACTATCGGTATGGTCAGCGCACGCTGAGTTTCATCGGTTCCAACTATGTCAACACTAACTGGGGAATCCCGGATTGGACGTGGCAGTATGATACAAAGATCTCTATGGGATATGAGAACAACGACTGGGGTTTCGACGTATTCACCGATAAGATCAACGACGCTCGCTATCAAGGTTCGTTCAATATAGAATACCGCACCTCCTTATCGGGCGGTACGCACTCGTCTCCCGCAGCAGATTTGGATTACTATCCATACGATGACGCCAGCAACAAGACCTATAAATGGACGGCTGACCAGGCTAATTACTTCAACGCAAACATACTGCCCAACTACAAACGGGCCTCATGGGGAGGTCGGAAGGCTGTAGCCGGACAGCACAAAATGGGCAAGGGCGATCTCGCCTTTGCATTTATCGAGAACACGAAAGCCACGGCCATCGATGTGGCAGAAGCCGACGCCCAGCCCTTCGTCTGTTTTGCGCGCTGGATGAAAAAGGATGGAAAGTACTATTATCGGCCCGTACTGGTCGGCAGCGGCGACAGTTACTCGTTCGTGAATGCCAATGGTGTTTCGGCCAACCATTATGGACTGGAACAGCTCACCATCAGCAACGCGATGACGATTGGCGAACCCGGATCGTCCAAATATCAGGACCCCAACCGCAGCAGCTACAATGCAGAATACGGGACACGTGACATTCCTGTCTTCAGATATGCAGAGACGTTCCTGCTCCGTGCCGAGGCTTATGGCCGGAAAGGTAACTTCGCTGCTGCCGTGAATGATATCAATCAGTTGCGCCAGCGCGCAGCCTTCAAGCAGGATCAAGTGCGCGCCGAAGTCCTCGCGCGGCTTTATCCAGGGCACGAGACACTCTCTGCCGCCGAACAACAGTATCCCTATAAGGCTGCCGGCAACTCCTATGACAAGGTGAAGGTAGATGAGAGCTACTGGGACGGCACTTCTGCCAAGTCGCAGATGGAGAATTACCCGCCCACGGCCAATACCAATCTGAAGCGCTTCGTAGAGTTTATCTACAACGAATACTGTCGTGAGTTCAACCAGGAGTTCGTCTATTACGAAGTCCTTCACCACTCCGGACTGCAGGCCGAGCGCATTCAATGGCATCATCAGATCGCTTCAAACGCCAATAATACGACCTATAAGGCCGGCAGTTGGGACCGTTCGGATAACACCACAGCCTCCACCGGACAGGACGGACAGCCCAAGGGCTACTTTCAGAACTACATGACGCTGAAGCCGTTCCCACAGGCTTTCCTCGACTTGTTGACAGATGAGAACGGCAACGCACTGTCTGCCGAAGCCAAGAATGCCTATCAGAACTATGGCTATAACCAATGATGGTACCGGCATCGCAAATTAAGGGCTGCCCCGCAAGGCAGCTCTTTTTTATGCTTCAAATATTTGGTGATGTTGGAAAAACAGTCTATCTTTACAACCGAAAACTAATTCGTAAACAAAACAAAATCATGAAAAGCCTGAGAATATTCGTCTCTATCATGCTGACGTTGCTGCCATGGTGCGTGCAGGGCCAGCAAGTGCCCGTCATGGAGACCGGCGCCAACCACATGCCCGACGCATGGATCGACCGCGACACGGGCCATAAGGTGATCAAGCTCACCCGGCGCGCCGGTGACAACACCAGCTTCTACTTCCACAACAATCCGTTCATCGGCAATGAGATGCTATTTGCCGGCAGCAGTGGATACGGCACCCGGGACAGTCAGATGTTTGCCGTAGACCTCTCGACGCTGCGCATCCGGCAGGTGACGAGAGAGCCTTATCCCGTCCGGACGGAGATTGCCTGTGCCGCCACCCATGAGATCTTCTTCCAGCATGGGGACAGTGTCTTCGCGCTGAACACCGACAACGGCATCCGTCGGTTCATCACCCGCTTGGAGGCCAAGAGCGGTCACGGGACCATCAACTGTGTCAATTGCGACGGCACACTGCTGGCCGGGGTTTTCTCCACGGCTGAAGAAGACCAGCTGTTTCGTGATCATCCGACCCGTCATGAATGGTTCAACATGCTCACCGATCATCCTTACGAGCGTACGCTCTTCACCATCGATACCCGCACGGGGCGCGTAGACCGTTTCTATCGTGAGGTGGCGTGGCTCAACCACCTGCAGTTCTCGCCCCGCGATCCGCATCTGCTCATGTTCTGCCATGAAGGCCAATGGCATCGCGTGGACCGTATCTGGAACATCGATGTCACCAAGCCGAAGGCCCGGCTCATGCACCGGCGCACGATGGAAAACGAGATTGCCGGACATGAATGGTTCGGCGCCTTGGGCCGCTACATTTATTTCGACCTGCAGAAGCCCAAGTCGGAGAACTTCTTTATCGGTCGCGTGGACCTCGGGACGGGTGCGGAACAGGACTTCCGGATCTCCCGTGACGAGTGGTCCGTACACTTCACGACGTCCTGGGACGAGCGTTTCATCGTCGGTGACGGCGGCAGTCCCACCTCTGTAGCCCACTCCGACAAGAACCAGTGGATCTTCCGCTTCGACTATGACGGTGACCGCATGAAGACCACGAAGTTGGTCAACATGAAGCACCATGACTATGCGCTCGAGCCGAACGTCCATTTCTCGCCCGACGGGAAATGGATCATCTTCCGCGCCAACTTTGAAGGACACACGGATGTGTATGCCGTTGAATTGTAGGGACTAAAGCATAAAGGCTGCGGTCAGTGCAGTCGCCGATGGCAGTATGTACTGGCTGTGGCTTTTCTTATGGTGTAGAATCAGGCCGAGGATCATGTTCCGAGGAATTGATATTCAAAAAAGATTACCGGCATGATCATCGGATTCGCTTATTTTTTGCTATCTTTGTCATCAAATCCTTATGATGGAGCAAGATGACTTTTCGATAGAAGCCATTGGCAGATGGGATGAGCATGCCTTTTATCTGCTTTATGATCGTTATTATAAAGCGCTTACTTATTATGCCTCAAAGATAACGGGCGTCATGGACATCTCTGAAGACTTGGTACAGGAACTCTTCTCACAGATCTACGAATCGCGCCTTCACTTTGACAGCGTTGCCCACCTCAATGCCTATCTGTACAACAGCGTCCGCAACTCTGCCATGGACTATGTGCGACATAAGAACGTGGAGCAGTCGTATATTCTACGTGAAACGGAGCAAAGTCATGTCTATCCCTTGAATGAGGATGGTGAAGAGGGGCTGTTCAGGGAGGAGTTTTACCACGAGCTGTTCATGTTCATCGACCGGATGCCGCACCGTCAACGTGAAGTGTTTCTCATGTATATGGACGGTAAGAAGAACAAGGAGATCGCGGATGCCTTGCATATTTCGCTCGAAACGGTGAAAACTCAGAAGAAGCGGGCTATGGCTATGCTGAGACAAAAGATGTCTCCCAAGTCATATGTGATGTTGCTTTGCTTCTTTTCGGCGTAACAGTCGTTTGACAAAAGTTGCATGTTCGGGTCTCCGGATGTGCAGATCTGCTAAGATTTATTTGTTTTTTTCGATCATTCTATTATATTTTTTTTGTTTTCTTGTCCCTCACTTTTCTTCTGAATACGAATATGTATTAAAAGCAAATATATGTCAGTATCCAGTCGATCAATCAATGTGCTTCTTCGCAAGCGTCTGACGGGAGACCTCACGCAGGAGGAATCTGAAATACTGAACCGTTGGATCAGCGAGCATCCGGCTGACTATGAGCAGCTCATGGAGCGTGGCGATCTTGTCAGCGAATATGCCATCTACTCCAGCATTAATCATGATACGGCCTGGAACCTGTTCCGCAACCAGTATTTCATCACCGATAAGCATCACCGTTTGCGTCCTTATCTTTACACAGCGGCTGCTGTTGCCTTGCTGCTGATCGTGATGACGCCGCTGCTCTTCAGGCAGCATGAAGTGGTCAAGCCAGTGCTGACCGCAGAGGTGAAAACGGCAATGATCCGCTCGCATCAGACCCAAAAGGAGGAGGCAACGCTCATTGTCGGAGGCCGGAGGATAGCCGTCAGTTCGGAAAAGGCACTGCTTGCCGAGAGTGAAAATATGCAGACCGAAGCAGACTTTGACAACCGCTATACGTTAGAGACCGAGAAAGGCAAGGAATTTTGGGTGACTCTTGACGATGGTACCCGCGTGCACTTGAACTACAACACCACGCTGAAATATCCAGTACGCTTTGATTCTGACGAGCGGACCGTCTATCTCCGTGGAGAAGCCTACTTTGACGTGACCAAGGATGCAGACCGACCTTTCAGGGTTATCACAGACCAAGGCGTCGTGAAAGTCTATGGTACGTCTTTCGATGTCAATACGACAGAAAGGTCCGGGCATACCCAAGTGGTGCTCGTCTCGGGCAGTGTCAGTGTAACGCCGGTCAATGGTCATGAGATCATGGTGCGTCCCGGACAGATGGCAGAATTTTCTTCTGCGGGAACGGGAAAGCTCGTGGCCATCGACACCACGCCCTATGTCTCGTGGAATACGGGTTATTATGTTTTCGACGGATGCCCGCTGGACCGTCTGATGCAAGTGCTTTCGAAGTGGAGTGGATATGAAGTCGAGTTCCGCGATGCATCCGTCCGGAGCATTGAATTCAGCGGAAATATAGACAAATACAATGACTTAGAAACGACCATCAAGGCTATCGAGTTCGCGACTGGAATCCATTTAGGTCTTGAATCAGGGAAGATAATCATAGACAAATAGGTACAAATCATTATTATTTTTAATTAAGAGAGACAAATGAAAAAGAGAGATGATTATGTTTTACGTCGGATGTTGATCTTGTTCGTTTTGTTTATGTGTTTTATAGGGATATGGACACAGCAGCTTCATGCTCAAAACAAATCGAAACGGGTTACCATTAACCTGCAGTCTGTAGAGATCGGGCAGTTCTTCTCAGAGATCCAGAAGCAGAGCGGACTGAACTTCCTGATGACGACTGAAGAGAAGCGCAATGCTCCGAAAGTGACCGTTCATGAGAACGACCAGCCCGTAGAGACCGTGTTGGACAAAGTTCTGGGCAAGTTAGGGTATATCTATCACATCGAGAATGGTATGGTCTCGATACGCGGTAGATTCACTCAGGACAACACGCGCCGTCTGACCGGCGTGCTTCGGGATATAGAGGGGGAACCTTTAGTCGGTGCCCAGGTTCGGGTGCGAGATATGAAGATCTACACCGTAACCGGTACGGACGGAAGCTTCGCATTGGATATTCCGGTAGGTCCCTGTGTGGTTGACTACTCCTTTGTCGGGATGCACAAGAAGACGGACGTCTTCAAGGCCGGCAATGCTGATATCTATAAGAATGTCGAACTGAAATATGCGACTGACATCGATGAAGTGGTGGTGACCGGTTATCAGGATTTTGACAAGTCGAGAGTGGCAGGTGCCGTTAGCCAAATCACCTCAAAAGATCTTGATCTCACTGGAACCAACACGCTCGAACAGGCCATGCAGGGCAAGCTGGCTGGTGTGGCCATCCAGAATGAGAGCGGCTTGGTGGGTGTGAAACAGAAAACCCGCGTCCGCGGAACGTCTACGCTGTTGGGCAGCCAGGAGCCGATCTGGGTCGTTGATGGCGTGATTCAGGAAGACCCGCTGCCGTTCAAGGCAACAGAATTTGACACACAAGGCGGCATCACGGAAGACAACTTCGACTACATCCGCAACTTTGTCGGTAACTCTATATCATGGCTTAACCCGAACGACATTGATCGCATAACGGTACTGAAGGATGCATCAGCAACAGCCATCTACGGTGTCCGGGCCGCCAATGGCGTAATCGTCATCAATACGAAACGCGGTAAGATCGGCAATCTGGCAGTCTCTTATTCGGGCGGCGTGACCTTCGGTGAACGCGTCAGCTATCATGCGTTGGAACGAATGAATTCACTTGACCGTGTGGCAGTATCGAAGGAGATCTTCTCCCGGGGGCTTACGGCTTCCTGGACAAACAACAATATCGGTTATGCAGGTGCCTTGAGCGATTATCTTTTTCATAAGACGACCGCCGAGGAGTTTGAGGCCCAGGTTGCCAAATTGGAGACTACGAATACCGACTGGTTTAAGATCCTTTTCCGAAATCCGGTAAGTCACCGTCACAGTGTCAGTTTCTCGGGTGGGTCTGAGAAAGCCCGCTATTACACTTCGCTCTCCTATAACAAGAGCAATGGTACGGCCATCGGCAATGACTTGGAAAGTTTCGGTACACATACCGGCATCAACATGGATTTCTCGAGAAAGTTCCGCGTATCCTTTGATATGGGTGGCAGCTATGGAATTACCAATGGCTTCTATACGATCAGCCCCTACACCTATGCCTATAATACAAACCGGGCCATTCCGGCTTATGACGATTCGGGCGCCTTGTTCTATTACGAAGAGGCGGTCAACCGTAAACAGTTCAACATTATCAATGAACGTGACAATACAGGCAACAAGAACAAGACCTTGCAGTTGACATCCAGCTTGAATGCCTATTACGACATTACGAAGGACATTAAGTTCAACACGCTTTTCAGCGTCAGTGTTTCAAGCGTGAAAGGTGAGAGCTGGGCAACCGAGCACAGTAACTATATCGCCAACATCCGTGGGTATGAATATGGGACGGAGCTTCCTACTTCAGCTGCCTATAAACAGTCGCAGCTACCGGTGGGAGGCCAATACAATTCCTCGAATACCAATCAATTTACCTGGAGCTGGCGCAACTCCATCCAATATGACAAACTCTTCAATGAGGTGCATGCGTTTACAGCCATGCTCGGCATTGAGATGACAAGTTCCAAGTATGACGGCTACGATGATACGCGATATGGCTATCTGCCCGAGCGGGGTAAGTCGTTCGCCGTCGTTCCTTCCACACGTACCAATTCGGTGAGTGGCTCTCTGATGGACAACCCATTGGTCACGAGTTCTTCTCCGAAAATTACAGATACGAAGACCAACAACATGGGGCTCTATCTCACACTCAACTATGCCTACGACAATCGCTATGTCGCCAACCTGAGTGTGCGTGGTGATGCCAGCAACCGTTTCGGACAGTATACCAACGAGAAATTTAATCCGGTCTGGGCCGGTGGCTTGCGTTGGAACATCAGCCGTGAGAAGTGGTTCGGCCGCCAGCATGTCGTCTCTGATGCATCTCTGCGTGCGAGTTACGGATATCAGCGTAACATGGCCTCCAACTTCAGTCCGTCGCTGATCGTCCGTATTCCTTCCGGCAGTTCCGCGAACTCGAAGGTTGTCGATCTCCGTACTGGTGACTACCTGCTCTATGTTTCCAATCTGCCTTATGATGATCTGCGGTGGGAGAAGACTTTTTCTCAGAACTATGGAATGGATTTGGGTCTGTTCAACAATCAGATCCGGTTGTCGGTCGAATACTATTATAAGAAAGGTACGGACATGATATCCTATGTGGCGATCCCTCGTGAATATGGTATCGAGAACATGCCTGTTAACAGTGGCAGTGTAACCAATAGTGGCTATGAACTCAGCATGAGCTTCACGCCCATACGCACGAAGGATTTCACTTGGAATGTGAGTCTCAACACTTCCAAGAACTTCAACGAAGTGAAAAAGGTCGGTATGCAGAACATCAGTTGGCGAACCTCCACCAGCGGATCTTACTTTAAGGATGGTTATGCTGCAACGTCGTTCTGGGCGTTCAAGTTTGAAGGTGTTGACAAAGAAACAGGATATCCAATGATTGACCTTACAACGCCAGAAGGGGCAGACACAAGTGACCCGACCTCTTTCATGGAATGTGTGGGCAAACTGGATCCTGACTTCACCGGTGGACTAAACATGTCCTTCCGCTACAAGCAACTGTCCCTGTCCACCAATTTCTATCTGCAGTTGGGAGGAAAGAAATTCCTGGCTCAGGCCTATGAGTCTTCGATCCTGCCCACAGAGTATATGAACCTTTCGACAGAATTGCTTAACAGGTGGACACCTACAAATGTGTCTGCCGCATTCCCTGGCTTGCCCGATCACGCGCTGACCAACATCAAACTTCCAAACGGTTCTTATTCCACGCTGTATGAGATGTATAATTACAGTACAGCACGCGTTGTCAGTGCCTCTTCGTTACGATGCAACAGCATCAGTTTGTCCTATAATGTGCCTGATCAGTGGTTGCGTAAGCATCTGCACATCAAGTCGCTGTCTTTAGGTGCCAGTGCCAGCAACATTTTCTCAATCGTCAGCAAGGACTTCCATGGGCGTGATCCGGAAGTTGCAACCGGTCAACAGCCGCGAACAAGATCTGCATCGTTGAATATGAATGTTTCTTTCTAAACACCATCAGATATATCTTTAACAAAACAAGTTATGAAACAACATATATATAATATACTGTCGAAGATAAATGGCCTGTTACTTGGAGCCTTCTGTGTCACATTGGTGATGGGCTTCACGTCCTGTGGAGACTTTTTTGACGAGTCCAGTCAGGATGAGATAAAACCCTCCACGGTGGAGGACTTGTCTGCAGTCCTGTATGCGGATGCCTACCCATACAATGTTTCCGTTGACGATTACCTGATTCTGCTGACTGATGAAGTGCAGTGCAACGGACTCAAGTATGACGGTTATGCCACCCGTATGCAGGTAGGACAGCAGGTCTTCTGCTACAACCCAGAGATGTTTGACGGGATTGAATCCTTTATCGCAGACGAGAATTCCTGGAAAGAGTACTACGAACTGATCAAAGGTTGCAATGTCATCCTTGACTATGCCGACGACATGACTGGGGATGAACAGAAGAAGCAGTACATGAAAGGGCAGGCGCGATTCCTGAGGGCATATTACTACTTGAGATTGGCAATGATCTACTGTCAGCCGTTCAATAACGGTAGCCCAGACACAAACTTAGGAGTGCCGCTCATTACTTCTTCACATGTGACTGACCAGTATCCTACCCGGAGTACGTTGCGCCAGGCTTACGATTTCATAGAGTCCGAGCTCATGAAGGCTGCGGAGGAGTTGGACGGATATATGCCGACAACCAAGTATCGTGTCACGAAGACCGCAGCAGATGTACTGCTGTCACGCTTGTATCTGTACGAAGAGAAGTGGGAAAATTGTGTTGATTATGCCACGAAAGCAATCTCCGAAGGCCCTGAACTGACCGATTTCGACTATCTCAAGTCAAAATACCGTAGTGTTTATGATTGTGATTATAGCACAGAAGTGGTATGGAATTACGCAGGAAGGGCTTGTTATTCGGCTTATTTTGATTTGAATCAGCTATACAATTATATGCTGCCTTGGTCCGCTTCCTCTAAAGTAGTGGCTCTGTATGACCAGACCAACGACCTAAGAAGCCAATATTTGTACGTCCAGAAATCTGCCAGCACTGGTGATTATATCACAAAGGCATCGCGCTCATCTACGTATGACGGAGACCATGGCATCAGAATGAGCGAGGCATACCTTAACCGCGCAGAGGCTAATGCACGACTGTCGATAGCCGGCAAGAGCGATATCAGCAAAGGACTTGAGGATATCAACACCCTCAGGGAAACTCGCTACAAGAACGGAACCTATACCCCAGCCGCGTTTACAGATGCTTCCCAATTGCTGGATTTCGTTCTTGAGGAGAGACAAAGGGAATTGATTTGGGAAGATGGGTTCCGCTGGATGGATATCAAGAGACTTGGATTCAGTGTGACACACACTTACATTGACGCAAACGGGTTGCAGACGGACTATGTGTTAAAGTCAAAGGATCTTCTCTATGCTTTGCCAATTCCTAATGACGCATTGTTGAAAAATAAGAATTTAGTTCAGAATCCACGGTAAAAAGATATAATCGATATGAAGACGAAATGTTATTTGTTTCTCTTGGCTATGAATGCGCTGGTGCTCACAGGCTGTAGCTATAGTGAGGATAGTCTGGAACCTTCCGGAGTCACAACGAGTTATCAGGTACCTCAGGGCATACATGATTACGACCAGGTAATCGTAAATTTCTATCAAAAATATGGTTCCTATATACTCTATAAGTTCAGTGACAAGGATGCCTATTGGACACCTTCGGGTTGGATATACGGTAAAGCCACGACGGAGTCTGATGCCGGTCAGACGGGCTATGCGGTCACTCCGGCTGATGAAAATTACGTCGGACAGCAGTTGGAGCTTATCAATAAGGCATGGTTCAGCAGATACAATGACAAGATATTAAGCGAACTCTTGCCGGTGAAGATACTGCTTTGCTCCGAGATAGATTCAATGAAAACTACTTATGTGTTTAGTCCGAGTTTCCACATGGAGTTTGCTCCGGTGCCGGTTGGCGCCCGCTGCAATTATGATAATATAGCTGTGAGCTATGGCAATAGCAATGTTGTGAATGCCAATGAGTCAACGGTAAGATATTTGGCAAGCAAGATTGCCCGTTCCTGGACTGAATATATGATGACCTATAAGATAACTCCCACCGCTGAGTTTTCATCCTCCGTCGATTATTCCTCAAGCTCTTCGATCCCCAAGCTGTATTCTCCAAAGGAGTGCTGTGCGGCCGGAATCACTTCTGCCGGCTATAATGCATCGGCGCTGAATGACTGGAAGCATTTCATGATCATGCTCATGTGCTACAGCTATCAGTATCTGACAGAAGATCCGGGTGATATTTCTTCGTGGTCGTCCTGGAGCTCGGATTACTACTGGACCGAGTCTACGGATTATCATGGTATACTCAATGCAAAGAAAGATACGATGGGATTGTTGATGAAGCGTTATAAAATGGTCAGACAGTTCTTCATTGATCACTATGACATGGACCTGCAAACCGTCGGAAATCAATTGTAATATGCTCAGATTAACATTCGAACGATCTTTGGGGATCTTATTCCTCCTCCTTCCTCTTCAGATCAATGCCCTTACGACATCGTCGGCATTGACTGACGAAACTCCGGTTCAGATTGACAGCTTCATCAAGCATGAAGCTGTCAGATCTGTCGGATTCATGACCTACTACAAGCAGCAAGGTCACCATTACCTTGAAATTCCACAGAGCGCATTGAACAGGGACATCCTTGTAACGATCACAATCACGAAGGGTGCCTATCGGCAAGAAAGGAACGGAGAAATGAGATTTGGCTATGGTGGTGATTCTATGTTTGACAGGATGATCCGCTTTGTCCGTAAAGATAATAATATTCAAATATTGCTTCCTAAGAATGTCAGTAGGGATACAGCCAATATCTATTATTCCTATTATGCGGCTCTGCCTGAAGACATCTTGGAGTCTCTGCCCGTTGTTGCGCAGCGCTCTGACGCCTGGTTGATAGATATTACCCAACTATTGATGTCTGATTCGCAGCTGTTCTCCCTGTCGGGGGCTCAGAGCAAGCTGAAATTAGGTCCTTATCAGTCAAACTTTACAAACATTGAATCTGTGAGATCCTATCCGCAGAACATCAATTTCCTTTCCTTAAGAAGCTATTCCATTACCGATCTGGCAAAGGGTGAGATGCCCAATGCGCAGTATGAAGTGTCGGCTTCATGGATGCTGCTTCCCAAGGATCCGATGCCTAAAAGACTGGCAGACAATAGAGTTGGTTACTTTACATATGGTCAACAGGGGTTATCCATCGATTCCACAGATGGATTTTCCATTGCTTCTATCGCCGCCAGGTGGCGGCTTGAGCCGAAGGAAGAAGATCGGGCCAAGTATTTAAGAGGAGAATTGGTGGAGCCCAAGAAGCCCATTGTCTATTACATAAGTCGTACCGTTCCCGAATATCTTCGTCCTTTCTTCATAAAGGCTGTCAATAATTGGCAAGCTGCGTTTGAGCGTTCTGGGTTCAAGAATGCGATCCATGCCGAGTTGGTTCCGGAAGATTCAGATTATGATGAAGGCGATATTCGTTATCCCTTGATCTCTTATAAAGCATCCCCGATTCCCAATGCTTACGGCCCGATGGTCGTGGACCCCCGGTCGGGCGAGATCATCACGTCCCACATCGGAATCTACCATTCTGTGCTCGATCTTCTCCAGCGCTGGTTCTTTGTGATGTGTTCCCCCGTCAATGCCCGTTCACGCGAATATCCTTTATCTAAGGACCTGATCGGGAAACTGGCTGAAACGGTGCTGACGCATGAAGTGGGCCACACGCTTGGATTGCGTCACAATTTTGTCGGGAGTACCGTTTATCCAGTCGATTCATTGCGGAGCGCATCATTTGTTCGACAGAATGGTTTGGGATCTTCCATCATGGACTATCAGCGATTTAATTTCATTCCGCAGCCTTCGGACAAGATGGGCTTGGATGACCTGTTGCCTCGCATTGGCGAATATGATAAGTTCGCTATCGAGTGGGGATATCGTTACTATGACAAGGAGAATCCAAAACAAACCTACGAAAGGCTGCATGAATGGGTAACAGCCCAACGCGCTGCCGACAAGCGCCATATGTTCTTGTTTGAGACCGAGTTAGGTGATCCGAGAGTCCAGGCCGAGGATGCGGGTGACGATGATATCAGGGCGAATGTCTATGGGATGAAAAACCTTCAGTATGTCATGGATCATTTGGAGCAATGGACACAGACGGAGGACAAGGATTATTACCCTTTACGCCGCAGATATCTTTCCGTGATCAATCAATACTGGAATTATATAGGCCATGTACTGAAATATATAGGAGGTCATTACAGTGATCGTCCGGAGCGTAGAGAGGCCTTCAATAAGCATCAGCCAGTTCCGATGGAGCAGCAGCAACGCGCGCTTGATTTTCTCAATGAGTATCTCATCAAGGATCAGAAGTGGCTCTGGCGACCAGACTTGATGGAGAAAACCAGCGTGGATTGGAGCTATAACTTCCCCACGGCCAGAAACAAATTGGGCATTGCCATGTTGATGCATTCATCCCTGAGAGGCCTCAAGGACAATAACGCCCTTACGGCGGAAGAACTGCTGCATTATTTAATTGACAAGGTCTATTTGAGTCAGCCGTTTGACAAGACGCTTTCCATCTATGAGCGCAACCTGCAGAGTGCTTTCCTGATGGATCTGACCTTGAGTGCGGAAAATCCATCTAACCTTGGCGTAGGCGCATCATTGGAGTTCAAGAAATATTTGGAACAGATCAAGTCCCATGCTGAAGCGGCATCCCGGCAGGCCAAGGATGAGCTTACCATAAGCCATCAGAAGAATATGGCAAGTTTCATTTCCATATGGTTGACGGGCAAAAACAGCAGTCTCCTTGAGAATGGAACTTCTGACTTATCGGATAATTAAGCAATTATGAAATTAAAATATTCTATCATGTTACTCATGCTTGCAAGCAGCAGTCTGCAAGCATTTCCATCTGACAGGCACAAGGAGTTGAAGGATTCCCTGCCTTTTACCTATGAGCGATTTGTCAAGCAGGGAGGCTTGAAGACAACGTTCTCAACAGCATTCACCGTCTATCAGCTGAAAGACCGGATCGCATTGGAGATTCCCAAAAAGGCGTTGGACCGCGACATCCTTGTCACGGGGCAGGTCGTGAGCGGCTATTCCGCTTTCGTCTCCAATGCCTCGGGGATCGTCCGCTTCAGGGCCGGGAACGATATCCACACGTTGTTCATGACCCGCAATCGATCTGTCGATGTCCAGAAGGATTCGACGGAGGTCAATATGATGGAAGCCATCCGCAGCAGCAACCTGCTGCCCGTGGATATGGCTTTCAGTATTCTGTCCGAAGGGAAGGGTGGCAAATCACTGATCATTGATATCACAAATGAGGTCTACAGCAATGGCCAGCTCTTTGGCATGGGCGGCAATTCAGCGCTCAGTCATCCCGATCCGTCCCGGTCGGGGCTGATTGTGGTCAATCCGGTTACTGATGGTGTTTGCTTCTGTCTCTATCGATCGCAGACCGATCAACAGAATGTGACCATGACCGATAAGGCCGAAGTGGCAACCACATTGGGCATTCAGTTGCTCCTCCAGCTGCTGCCCGAGCGTCGGCAGGTCATGAAGACGGATAATCCCTTTTATGGTTTCAACGTCGTGACACGTCAGGAATATGATACGCATACCTATGTCTCGCGCAGGACAGATTACGCTTGCCACTGGAACCTGAAAGCCAACAGGCAGATTGTCGTATATATCGATCCTGTGACCCCCAAGCCTTTCGTCGCGTCCATACGCAAGGGCTTCGAGATGTGGAATAAAGCCTTTTCCGCTATCGGCTATAAACAGGTCTTCAGATTCACGTCCGACGCATCGGATGCGTCGCTGACGTATAATCATATCCTTGTTCGCTGGGGAATTGCAGCAAGTGGTTTCAACAATCAGGTGATCACCGATCCGGTGTCCGGGGAGATCCTTGCAGCTCGCATCAATGTGATGGATGCTGCCTTCAACGAGCTGCTGCCTCAGTATTATCTGCAATGCCGGCATATCGACCGAAGAATCCAGCAATCGCTCAACGATCTTGACGTGCGTAAGGATCTGTTTGCAGTCCTGATGGCAGGGGAGGTCGGCAAGGTCTTGGGCCTCAAGGAGAATTCCATTGGCTATGATGCTTATTCGCCTTCGCAGCTGCGTTCCCGTTCATGGCTCGCCACCCACGGGACAACAGCAAGCATCACCGCCCCCCTTACATTCAACTACGTGGCCCAGTCCGGTGATGGACTGACGGCTGCCGACCTGCTGCCCAAAGTCTCTTCCTATGACATGGATGCCATCGCCTACTTGTACGGGAACAACCGGAAGGCACCTTCCGACCGGGCCGCTTTCTACACCTATATTGATCATCTTAAGAATTTCAAGGCCGAAAAGCAGCATCTTTCCAGCGATTGGATTACGGCAGCCCGGCTCGGCATACAACAATGCCGCGATTCATATCTGGCGTTGGACAAGGATATGGCCAAACTGCCTTCAACCCAGAACAGCTATGAAGATCAGCGCAAGTTGTATCTTTCCGCATTGATCCATTATCAATGGTATGTCACCAACGTTGCCCGGCTCGTCGGACACGAGCGCATCCTGCCAGTCGAACGCGGGGTCAATGCTACGCGCTATAATTATTCCTCACGGTCAACCCAGCTGGCTGCCCTTCATTTTTTGGAGAAGGAGATCCTGACCGGCATCCCTCAGTGGCCGATGACAGATGCTGCTACAAGCGTCAGCAATTCCAGCATCAGTGAGATGATGCGCGGCGTGACAGTCGATATCTATAAACGCCTGCTGGATGTTGAGGTCATTGATCATCTCGTCTCTGCCGAAGAGCGGTTGGGAAAGGAGACCTTCACTTCAGCCGAACTGTTTGAATTCATCAACCGCGTCCTGTTTGAAGATTTCAGTGAGACGAAGCCCGTGCCTGCCTTCAAGCGCTTGGTGCAGGCGAACGTCGTACCTGATCTGGCCGAAAGGGTATTCGCCAATGATGTCACCCTCAACCTTGGGGAAAACGGAGCCTCGGTGCTTCACAGCTACTTCATTGACATTGCCAACAAAATCAGCAAACTTGCCAAGTCTCATCCGGATAGTGCCACGAGGGACAACTACCACTTGATCAAGATGCGCATGGAGCGCTCCTATTTCAACAAACAGCATTAATCGCTTATGAGAAAGATGTTTGTGGCGCAGTGGAGACTGCTTCCGGCTCTGGCATTCTGCTGCCTCAGTCATGCGGTCAGCGGCCAAAGAGCCTCCGTCCAGACGGCTCCGCCGGAAGATACGATCAATGTTGAGCGTTACGATGACCAGAAGCTGAAGCCCTTGGTCGGCACGCTGTCCGTGATCCCGTTCTTCAATGCGGATGGAACAGGGTTCTGGTATGCCTGGAACGAAGCCGGCCGGGACCATCAGTATTATTCTTTCTTGCTCGGAAAAGGGAAGGACACGATCAGTTTCGAGCGGACCAAGGCTTTTGAAAACAAGTCTTATCCGCGTATCAATCCTTACGGGACTTCCCCCGACTCGCTCTATCGATTTTCCGAAGACGGGCATCACAATCTCTTCTTAGAAGACCTGAAGACGCACCGGAAGCTTCAGCTGACGACTGACGGGGCCCCGGATTATGTCTTTGATCTGTATGAGCTGCAGTGGCTTCAAGGCAGCAAGTGTGTCATCATGCGCAAGGATGGGCGTGGCGTGCGAAAACTCGCCGTCCTGAGTTCGCTCCATCTGCCTCCGATGGCCGTCAACTATACCTATGAGCTGCCGGGCGACACGGTCATCGAAAAGCAGGAGATCTATCTGGCTGATCTGAACACGGGCGCTTTCAGGAAGCTTCCCATCGGCCGATGGAAGTATCAGACCGTGGTCCTGCAGAAGGCGGAAGGCGTGACAGAAGCCTGTTTCTTCTGGCGCAAGAAGCGCACGCGGGATCAGTATGAGCTCATCAGGATCGATACCGCAGGTACGGTTCGGAGCATCATTGACGTCAAGGGCACTCCGCGGATCAATTCCGACATGTTTGCCTGCAGCATCGTCAACAAGGGCAATGACATCTTCGTCTGGACTGACCGCACCGGTTGGGGACACTATGATCATTATGATCGGAATGGAAAATGGCTCAACGCCGTGACGAAGGGCAACTGGACTTGCGGCCGGATCCTGAAGATTGACGAGCTTCACCGACACATCTACCTCTTGGCTTACGGACGGGAGGCTGGCGTGAACCCGAACTTCGCCATGGCCTACAGGGTCAGCTTCAATGGGAAGAATCTTAGGCTGCTTACCCCGGAAAATGCCAATCACAATGTCTTTGTCGGTCCCAACTGCAGGCTTCTTGTCGATACCTACAGCCGGATTGACATGGCCCCGAGGGCCGTAGTCAGGAATGGGGACGGCAAGTTGGTCCAGAACCTCGGGCAGGCCGACATCTCCCGTCTGTTGGCTTATGGCTGGAAATATCCCGAATCCTTCACGGTGAAAGCCGCGGACGGGCTGACTGACCTGTACGGAATCATGTGGAAACCTTACGACTTTGATCCTGGGAGGAAGTATCCCATCATTTCCCAGGTCTATCCCGGGCCGTTTACCGAGACCGTATGGAATGACTTCACCGTCTTCGATCGCTATCACAATGCCGCGCTTGCCCAAAGGGGCTTCATTGTCGTGGTGTTCGGCCATCGCGGAAGCAGTCCCTGCCGGAGCAAGGAGTATAATATCTACGGGCATGGAAATCTGCGCGACTATCCGCTGGCCGACGACCGGGCCGGCTTGGAGCAGCTCGGGCGACGCTATCCGTTTATTGACCTCGGCCGCGTCGGCATCGTCGGACATTCCGGAGGAGCCATGATGGCTGCCACGGCCTTGATGACCTACCCTGATTTCTATAAGGCTGCCGTTGCCTCATCGGGCAATTATGACAACTATATCTATAACCGCAACTGGGGAGAGCAATATCAGGGAATCGGCGAAGACAACAAGTTTTCGGTCAAAACGGTACAGGAGCTCGCGCCGAAGCTGAAAGGACACCTGATGCTTGTGACCGGAGACCGCGACCAGAATGTCCATCCGGCTCATACGCAACGGTTAGTGGAGGCGTTGATTCAGGCCAACAAGGATTTCGAGCTCTTGGTCCTGCCGGGGCAGGAACATCATTACGATATTAAACATCAAATGTATTTCGAGCGTAAAAAACGTGATTTCTTCTCTAAATATCTGAAATGAAGCAAGCAATCTTATCATTCATAGGTGCCGTCATCTCGGTGACGGCCCAGTCACAGGTGCCTTACACCATTGAGGGACGGACCAACAGCTATCAGAATGGACGCACCGTCTATCTCCTCCGGCCGGCGGACCGCTATTCGGACCGGTCGCCCGAGATCGTC
>JALFRV010000080.1 GCA_022778905.1 Prevotella sp.
ATAGTGTTGCGGAATTAAGGCTTATAAAAATCGCAAAACCAAAGTGGTGCGGAATTTAGGTCAATCAGAAGTTTGTGTGTAGATGATGAATGGCACGAATATATTCATAAAGTATATCTGTAGTATAATCATATTGATTCCATCATATGGAAGTTTTGCACAAAACCTCCAAAGAAATGAATTGTCTTTCAGCGGAGGTCTTATGGCAGATCAAGTATATGAATGTCGATTATCTTACAACTATAACATGTTCCCCTTCGCAGGTTTAGGAATGTCATTAGGGTACAATAAGCAGTGGCATGCCAATATCGTTCCAGAAGGAAGTTCTACATCAAAAGACTGGAGTTCATGGCGAATTTCTGATAAAGACAAGAAAGTCATCAACCTCTTCATCGAGCCGACTATGACCCTCCGGACACCCGTCGTCCTTCGTTTAGGGAATTGTTCGTTTCACATAAATGCAGAACCTGGATGTATGATACGTTTGCCCTTCACACTTATATCAATAGACTATCTAAATAGCCAAAACCAGCAAAAGAAGTCTGAGACAAAATCCACTATGGGCGGCAGGATCTTTTTTGGGACTTTTCGTGCAAGTGCGGAATTGCATGTACAAGATGTATACATAGCCGCGGGATATGGTATTTCAGACTGGGATATGTTTGCAGGATATAGAAATGTCAAAGTAGCAGATATTTCTCTTGACCAGTTTTATCCCCGAAGACAAGTATCTCATTCTGTATTCGTAAAAATCGGAACTTTCCTTTAACCCGGATCGGCCATTAGACCGCTGGAGCACATTTATTCTTGTCATTTCCTGCTTTCCGGCTGCTTTCGTCCGCCTGCAGGACATCTTTCCTGACGGGCTTTCTTGACGCAGCCTGCTATGCCTTCGGATCCCCGGCAGGCAATCTGCCCTGCCATCGGACAAAATCAGTTCGGACGCTGATGACCGATCCGGGTTTAATATAAAAGTAACACAAAAAATGAGGTCTATTTTTTTACTGATATTTGTTATACTTATATACGGATATACATTTGGTCAGACCAATAGAATGGAAATTCGCGGGGGCAGTGTATCCAGTGTGTCTGAGTAGGGTTCGCTCAATCCGGCAGACTTTTTGAAACAATATCGGCAGCTGAATAAAATCCATACAATTCGCTTACTCTCCACGATGGCCTGACCGCTTTCGGCCTTCGTCGCTTTTGCAGCTGGCAGGTGGAAAACAAAAAGGACTGATTCTCTTCTGTGAGAACCAGTCCTTTTCTCTTTTGGGCGGGACCATTTGGCCCCCCGCCTTTCCTGTGTATTATGCGCAGAGGGCACAGGATCAGAGGCCTAAGCCTTTGCCGAGCTTGTCCTTGGCACTGTTGACGGCATCGTTGGCCTTGCTTGCGGCCTTGTCAACAGCCTCACCAGCCTTCTGCTTAGCTTTTGCAGCCTGCTCGTTGGCCTTGGTCTCAACAGCTGCCTTTGCTGCATCCGGAGCGTCCTTTACGGCATCTACGGCCGCCTTTGCATTCTCAATGGTCGTTGCACCCTTGGCAACAGCGGGGGAGGCGAGTTTCGTCACGTCGGAGACCACGGCTGCCTTGGCATCTTCAGCGGTAGCCTCTGCAGAAGTCGGCAGATTCTGCACACCCTCGATGAGCGAAGCGATTGTGGCGTTTCCTGCAGCTGCACTCTTGATGGCGTCAGCATGATCGGAGACGAATTGCTTGATGGCATTGCCATAGCTCTTGGCCTCTTCGAGCTTCCCGCTTTCCACCAAGTTCTTGAAGATCACCTGCAAGTTGGCCAAAGAAGCGACGATCTTGGAAGGATTCTTGCTTTCTACGTCGCTTGTCAGCTGATTGGTCAGCGCGTCGAATGTCCCCTGCAACTCTGGCGCCAATGCGGCGGCTGTTCCGGAGTCGACTGCTGCAGAGTCTGCCTCCTTGGCTGCTCCTGCATTTGTCTTGTTCCCGCAACTGGCCAGCACCAAAGCTGTCGCAGCTACGAACATCAATAGGAATTTTCTCATAACTTTCTCTTTTAAAATTTGTTTTGGTGAATTGGATACGGCAAATATAGTCTCTAAATCGCTTACTTGTACATTTTGTTGTGTCTTTTTAACATAAAAAAGCAGCCGGTCGTGTGAGGCCGGCTGCATTGAATGATAGTTATTGCTTCAAAATGTGCATCAGATCTGTTCGCTCCAGTCTTCCTTTGTCTTGCGGACATAGGTCTGGTAGCGGGCCTTGGCCATTTTCTCAGCCTCGCTGAAGAGCTCTTCAGCTTCAGCCGGATAAGCCTTGGCGACGGAAGAGTAGCGCACTTCGCCCATCAGGAAGTCGCGGAAATCGGCCCAGTTCGGCTCCTTGCTGTCAAGGGTGAACGGGTTCTTGCCTTCGTCGGCCAGCTGTGGGTTATAGCGCCAGAGGTGCCAGTAGCCGCATTCAACGGCCAAAGCCTCCTCGCGCTGGGATGTACCCATGCTGCGCTTCATCTTCTTGGTACCCTTGATGCCATGGTTGATACACGGTGCGTAAGCGATCACGAGTGACGGACCTGGATATGCTTCGGCCTCGCGGATAGCCTTCAATGTCTGTGCATTGTCAGCGCCCATTGCAATCTGGGCTACATAGACATAACCGTAAGTGGTCTGCATCAGACCGAGGTCCTTCTTGCGGATGCGCTTGCCTTGGGCTGCAAACTGAGCGATGGCTCCTAAAGGTGTGGACTTCGAAGACTGGCCACCGGTATTCGAGTAAACCTCCGTGTCAAGCACGAGAATGTTCACATCCTCACCCGTTGACAGCACGTGGTCCAGACCGCCGTAGCCAATGTCGTAGGAAGCACCGTCACCACCAATGATCCACTGGCTGCGCTTGACGAGATAGTGCTCCAGGGTCTTGAGTTCGCCGCAGATCGGGCATCCGCTCTCGGCACCCTTCTCGATCCAAGGCTTCAGTTCAGCAGCTGCTTCCTTAGAGGCATCTGCGTCATCCTTGCCGGCAATCCACTTCTCTGCTGCGGCCTTGAAGCCTTCGGGGGTGTGCTCCTGTGCCATGCCTTCGTTCAGCAGGACGGTGATGCGCTCCTTCATCTTCTTGTTGCCAAGTGCCATACCGAGACCGAACTCGCAGAAGTCCTCGAACAGTGAGTTGTCGAAAGCGGGACCCTGACCGTTCTCATTGGTCGTGTATGGGGTAGAGGGGATTGATGCTGAGTAGATGGATGAGCAACCCGTAGCATTGGAGATCATCTCACGGTCACCAAAGAGCTGAGAGATCAACTTCACGTAAGGAGTCTCACCGCAACCGGCACATGCACCGGAGAATTCAAACAAAGGCGTAGCGAACTGTGAGTTCTTCGGGCTCTGCTTGATGTCCACCAAATTCTGCTTGGACGAAACGTTCTTGATCATATACTCCCAATTCTTGGCTTCCTGCTTCATCTGAGGAGCATCCACGTTGAACGGGATCATCTTCAAGGCTTTCTCGATCTCGCCGGTCTCCTTGTTCTTCTTGCCCGGACAAACGTCTGCACAGTTGCCGCAACCGAGACAGTCGAGCACTGCAACCTGAATGCGGAACTGCATGCCTTTGAGCTGCTTCGGAGCCACGATATCGATCATTGGCAGATCGCAGTCCTTCGCCTCGTTCTCATCGAGAACAAACGGACGGATTGTGGCGTGAGGACAAGAGAAGGCACACTTGTTGCACTGGATACAGTTTTCAGGATGCCATTCCGGAACGAAAGCTTCAACGCCGCGCTTCTCGAAAGCAGAAGTACCGTTCTGCCAGGTACCGTCTACGGTGTCGAATTTCACGAAGTCGGAAACCTTCAGCAGGTCGCCTGCCTGTGCGTTGATCGGGCGTACAAGCTCCTTGATGAATGCCGGTGCGCCGTCGTTGTCATCGTTGTCATCAGCCAGGTTGGCCCATGCCGGATCAACAGACAGTTCCCTGTACTCGCCACCGCGGTCAACGGCTGCAAAGTTCAGGTTGACAACATCCTCGCCCTTGTTGCCGTACGACTTGACGATGAATGCTTTCATCTGCTCGATGGCAAGATCGATTGGAATGACTTCCGTGATGCGGAAGAAGGCAGACTGCAGGATGGTGTTGGTACGGTTGCCAAGACCGATTTCCTGACCGATCTTCGTTGCGTTGATATAGTAAACCTTGATGTTGTGCTTTGCGAAGTAACGCTTTACTTTCGTCGGAATGAAGTTCACCAACTCCTCACCTTCAAAGATGGTGTTCAGCAGGAATGTGCCGTTGTCGCGCATACCCCGGGTGACATCATACATGTGAAGGTAAGCCTGAACGTGGCAAGCCACGAAGTTCGGCGTGTTCACCTGATAAGCCGAGTGGATCGGTTCGTCACCGAAACGGAGGTGAGAACAGGTGAAGCCACCTGACTTCTTCGAGTCATAGGAGAAATAGGCCTGACAGTATTTGTTGGTGTTGTTACCGATGATCTGAACAGAGTTCTTGTTGGCGCCTACGGTTCCGTCTGAGCCCAAGCCATAGAACTTGGCCTCGAACAGGCTCTCGCTGCCCATCGGGATCTCTTCTACTTCGGGCAGACTGGTGAAGGTCACGTCGTCTACGATGCCCACCGTGAAGTGATTCTTCGGCATTGGCAACTCCAAGTTGTTGAACACTGAGATGATCTTGGCAGGGGTTGTGTCCGAAGAGCCCAAACCATAGCGGCCGCCAACGATGAGTGGCTTGCGTGGGTCTTCATACAGGGCCGACTTGACGTCTAAGTATAAAGGCTCGCCTTCAGCGCCGGGTTCCTTCGTCCGGTCGAGCACAGCGATGCGCTTAACAGTGTCAGGAATGGCTTTACGGATTGCGTCTACGGAGAACGGACGATAGAGGTGAACGGCCACCATACCGACTTTCTTGCCTTGTTTGACAAGATAATCGATGGCCTCGCGTGCAGCCTCTGTAGCAGAACCCATCAATACGATGATGTTCTCTGCATCCTCTGCACCGTAGTAATTGAAGAGGTGGTACTCACGGCCGGTGATCTTGGAGATCTCGCCTAAGTACTTCTCAACGATCTCAGGTACCTTGTCATAGTAAGCGTTGCATGCTTCACGGTGTGTGAAGAATGTTTCCGGGTTTTCGGCAGTACCACGAGTCACCGGACGTTCGGGTGAAAGGGCACGGTCGCGGAAACGCTTGATGGCCTCCTGATTGAGCAGCGGACGGATCGACTCCATATCCATCTCCTCGATCTTGTGGTACTCATGTGATGTACGGAAACCGTCGAAGAAGTTGATGAACGGAACGGACGACTCAAATGTTGCTAAATAAG
>JALFRV010000102.1 GCA_022778905.1 Prevotella sp.
TCCCGTCAATGCCGATTACCGTCCAGTCTGGTCACCCGCCGCTTATCTTGATGCAAAAGTCGACATTCTTTTCCTATCACGCAAATTTATCCTCCATAAAAATCTGCCGTGCCGATTGCTTTTCTCTGAAATATCTTGACATGATTCTTCGTGTGCGTCGCCTGCTGACAAGCAAACGGAGAAATGGCCGCAAATATGCGCGTATGCTGAGAAATGGTATCGTGTTGATAATCAGGCAGGTACGGAAAACATGGAAAACAATGGCACGGATAGCATCCTTCTATACCGCGAAATCAATGGTTTTTCATGACGATTGGATGATTCCGGCAGGGAAAATGGCTCAAACAGCTTGGGTGAGAGGATATCTCTGGGAGCCCCGGACCTATCCTTTCGGCCCGTAAGAGGATAGCTGTTGACAGTCCAAAGGCCATCTCCGGAGCGGCAACCCTATGTTCCGGTCGCGTTTGGATTTGTGGAATGCCGATTGCGGATGCACCGGAAACAGGCAAGTTTCTTTGACATTTCCAAGGAGAAGGGATAACCGTTCTTCGGCCGGCGAGTGTGCTAAGCAGGGCGTATTGGGAAGTAACTTCCCCCGTGGACGCAACGATGCTGCCCTGTGTCTGGCTTTCGGATTCGTCCATCCCTGCCAGTTCTGCCATCGCCTTGAGATCATCATTCATTTTCTGATAGGTGATGCCGGGAAGCCCCTTGGCCTCTTCTCATGCCCCCTGCTTCTAATGGCAAGGGCCGATTTGCGGTTGTTCGGTCCTGTCGCTTTGACGTAGACCGGGACAATGGATTGTGGCAAAGCTGCGGGCATCACTCAACAAGGGGGAAATAAAAGAGCAATACGCCCAAGGGGAGATAGTCTGCCAGCGCTTCGCGCAAGGCTTTGTTTGACTTCATGATGTGAATTTCCACTCCCTTCACGGTGATCCCGCATTGCTCGGCGATCTCTTTGTAGGGTTTGTTCTCATAGCGGCTGGCACGGAATATCTCTCGCGTGCGTTCGGGCAGGCTGTCGAGCGTGCGGTCGACAATCTCCTGTATCTCGCGGGTGAAAATATTCTCGGGCTCGAAATCCTGCAGCGAAGTCAGGCGGAAAGACAGGTCCCACTGCTGCAGTTCGCCTATCTCCTTCGATACGTCCTGCACCATCTTCTGATGACGCAGTTGGTCAATGCACTTGTGTTTTAAGGTGGTTAGAACGTAAGCCGGCACATTGGCAGCCTCCGAAAGGCGATCTTTGTTTTCCCAATAATACATCATTGACTCAACCACAAGGTCTTCCGCCACTGCTTCGTCGTGCAGGTAGGTGGTGGCAAAATGCACGAATCGCTGCTGATGCTTCGTGAAGAAATCGTTGAACTCTTTAAGGTTGAAGGCCATTATGCTTCAGATAGATGCTGTTTATGGTGACAAAGTTAGTCAAATTTTCAATAATGGAACAACAAAAGAACTTTTTTATTCATTTATCAAACACTTTTTGAAGTACTTTCCGCACAATGTGCTACCTTTACGGCATCAAATCTTTATGAACTCCGATCGGTCATTTGCGACCGAACTGATTTGGGCCGATATCCGCGCAGATGGGCTATAGGTGTGGCGAAGACGTAGCGGGCTGTCTCGTGGGAGGCCGGAAGACAAGATGCCGGCAAGCGGACTCAAGCAGTCTGGAAGCTCCAATCAGCCAGAACGGATGGCCTTTCAGCGGTCAGATGACGGTTTTTGGCGTAAATCTACTAGGGGACCGATCTTCTCGTTCGCTATTGATACAGGAATAATATGATCAACAGTATGGACAAGGATAAATTATACAGATATTTTGAGGGAATCGCATCAGCGGAAGAGATGCAGGAGATCAGGTCCTGGGCCGAGGGGAATGAGGAGCATGAGGCATTGTTGCGCCGTGAACGCAAATTGTTTGATGCAATCATTCTGTTGGGAACGCCGCAGGAAGCAGGAGACAGGGAGGCGGAGCTGGGAGCCGGGCTGTCCGGTCGTCAGGAGAGTGGTCATAAGGTTCGATCGTTAAAGCGCAAGGTCCGAAGCATGTGGCGTGTCGCGGCCATCGTCCTCTTGACAGTCGGTCTCACTGCCTCACTATTGGAATATGTGGAGTCAAAAGACCCGGCCCTGTCGGCCCTGCAGAAAATCTCCGTTCCGGCGGGCCAGCGTGTTCACATCTTGTTGCCTGACAGTTCGAGCGTATGGCTCAATTCCGGTTCGACGCTTGAATATGCTGCCGCATTCGGCCGGAAGCAACGGGAGGTGAAGCTTGACGGCGAGGGCTATTTTGACGTAAGGCATCAAGACGGCAAGCCCTTCGTCGTCCATACGCCACAAGCAGATGTCACAGACCTTGGCACGAAGTTCAATGTGGAGGCCTATTCGCGGACTGGTTCGTTCGTCGCCTCCCTGATGGAAGGCAAGATCAGCGTCCGGTCGGCCTGCGGACAGATTGAGATCGAACCTGACGAGATGGTGCAGTTTGAACGTGGCCGGCTTGTGAGGTCAAGGATAGAGGACTATGACGTCTATCGTTGGCGCGAAGGACTTTACTGCTTCCGCAACAAGACTTTCCATGAAGTCATGAAAGACTTTGAGAAATACTACGACGTGAAGATCGTGCTCGACAATCCGATCCTGTCCACGCATCGGCTGTCGGGCAAGTTCCGCTTTGCCGATGGCCTTGACTATGCCTTGAGGGTGCTGCAGGCCGAGGAGCATTTCACTTATACCCGCAACGATGAAGCCAATGAGATAACAATAAAAAAATAATTGCTTTTCTCACTAGGGGGGCTCGATCCACATTCGCTTTCTTGATGTAATGACTAAAAAGCAATGTGAATCATCTAATTACAATTTAAACAAATCTACATGAAAAAACAATTGATGTTATTGTTGTTATGTCTCCTGTGCGCAACAGGGACATACGCCCAGGACAAACGCGTCACCATTCATCGGAGCAATGCGGAGATCATGCAGGTGATGAGTGACATTGAAAAGCAGACTGATTATCTCTTTATCTATAATCAGGATGTAAATGTGAAGATCCGGAGGACGGTCAAGGCTGACAAACAGAAGGTCAGCACCGTTCTTGACAATCTTTTCGCCGGAACCAATATCAGCTATGAGTTGAAGGGTAAGCATATCCTGCTGACAAAGGGAACAGCCCCTCACAGGAAACCGAACGACTCTCTGGCGCCCGCCTCAACGCAGAAAAAGAAGGTCGCCGGCAGGGTGGTCGATGCCAATGGCGAACCGGTCATCGGAGCCACGGTCATGGAACGGGGCACCAATAATGGTACTGTGACAGACGTCGACGGTAATTTCAACCTTACCGCCAAGGAAGGTTCTATCCTTTCCGTATCATACATTGGATATAAGACTCAGAACGTAAACATCACGAAGTCGCCCATAAACATTGAGATAGTTGAAGCAGCCAATGAGCTTAATGAGGTCGTAGCCATCGGCTACGGAACCTCACGACGCAAGGACATCACTGGTGCCATAGCTTCTGTCAATGCAGACAAGCTAAACACAGTAAGTTCTACCAGTGTGAGTCAGATGCTTCAAGGTAAGGTGACCGGTATGTCTGCCGTTCAGAGCTCTGCACAACCAGGTGCCGGCATCTCCATCAACATCCGTGGCGCAGCTTCGCCTCACGGCAGCAACGCACCTCTGTATGTAGTCGATGGCGTCCCATTGCAGACTAACACCTCTGCCACACCCTCCATCACTACAAAAGGATATGACTATATGGCCGGAGTAGACAGGGACCCGCTCAATACCTTGAATCCAAACGACATTGAAAGCATTGAAGTGCTCAAGGATGCATCGGCTGCCGCCATCTACGGTGCCTCAGCAGCCAATGGTGTTGTTCTGATCACAACGAAGAGCGGCAAGTCGGGTAAGCCCAAAGTGGAATACCGCAGTGTAGTCACCGCACAGCTGATGAAGGACTACCCCGACGTGTTGAATGCTCACGACTTTAGGGAGCAGGCGAATTTCTGGACGAAGGAGTATTATCTCTACAACAACAAGATGGGTGTATATGGAGACAACGCTGTGGACATGAGCGGCTATACCCCTGCATTTGCTGATGTAAACGGCTACACAGCCGATACCAACTGGCTGGATGAGGTGTCCCGGACGGGAATCATCATAGACCAGAACGTATCAGTCAATGGCGGATCTGATAAGACGAAGTACTTCTTCTCCTATAACTTCTACGATAACAAGGGTATCCTGAAACAGTCGGGTCTCAGGAGACATAGCATACGCCTGAACCTTGACCAGACGTTCTCACGTATCTTTAAGGCCGGCATCAAGTTCAACTATTCTAATATTGATGCCAGAAGCACCTCTGTCGGTACAGGCGGCAATGGTGACAACATGATCATGCGCGTCATTGACTTCGCACCAGATATACCCGTTTTCGATAAGAACGGAGACTATTCTAAGGGCTACAGCAAGGTCGACAACAACCCTGTCTCTTATACGGAAATCAAGGACCGTACGGTCACAGAGCGTGTATTTATCGCGCCTTTTTTCGACATCAATCTGCTTGACGGACTGACACTCAGAGGCATTGGCGGATATGACACGCAGTCAGCTGTGAGAAAATTCTTTATTCCGCGCCATGCCAACAACGTGAACGCCCAGGATGGTTTGGGCAGCATCGGCAGTTCCAAGGTTGTCAATGAGAGTCTTGAGGCTTTCCTTAACTATGACAAGATCTTCAACAAGATTCACCACGTATCAGCCGTTCTCGGAGCAGGATACTACAAGACCAGCAGCGAAGGCTTCGGCCTTGCAGGCGCTAATTTCTTCACCGATGCCTTCGGATATGACAATATCGGCATCGCAAGTGACAAGGACCGTGAATCCATCAATTCCAACTGGGCAGAGCGTACAAAATTGTCGCAGTTCTTCAGAGGCAATTATTCCTACATGGATCGTTACATGGCTACCATTACCCTGCGACGGGATGGCTCCAGCTATTTTGCTGAGAATAACAAGTGGGGTCTGTTCCCAAGTGCCTCCTTCGCATGGCGCATAAGCAAGGAACCGTTTATGCAGAACGCCAGCTGCATCAGCAACCTTAAACTCAGACTTGGATATGGTGCTACGGGCAACGAGAATATTCTTGGAATGAATGCATTGTCACTCTACCGCTCTGGTTATAACTTCCTCATCGGAAACACGATACATACGGGATTAATGCTCACTCAGATAGAAAACCGGAATCTGAAATGGGAGACCGACTACACCCTGAATATTGGTATTGACTATGGCTTCTTTGACCAGAGGATAAACGGATCTATAGAGTTCTTCCACCGCGGAGTGAAAGACCTGCTCGACTATCAGATGTTGCCTTCCAACAATGCGGTAGGACGTGTGGCTGCCAACATCGGAGAGACCAAGAGCGAAGGTTTTGAATTCTCTCTGAACAGTGACAATCTCCACAACAAGGACTTCAAATGGGAGACTAATCTCAATGTGTCCTACTTCAAGGCTTCATGGGTAAAACGCAATCCGGAGGTGGCTCTGGCAGACTATATCGGCAAGAAAGATGAGATTGACACCATCTATGGCTGGAAAACCGACGGTATCATCAGGAGCAAGGATGAGATTCCTGCCTATATGCCTAACGCAAACGTTGGCAATATAAAATATGTTGACCTGGACGAGAATGGCAAACTTGACAGCAAGGATGTTGTCAAGCTCGGCAACAGTACACCACGCTTGATGATCGGCCTCGGCAACACCTGGAGCTGGAAAGGCTTTGACTTGAACATATACCTCTACAGTGCAGCCGGCTTCAAGAAGTTTCAGTCGTCAGGACGATATGGCCAGATCCCTGTAGCAGCCGAACTTGGCAATCGCGGAAATGCTTCGAGGAACACATACGCAACGGTCATGACAGATGTATGGAATTCGCAAAACGGACAGGGATGGATACCGGGTATCGCTACAAATCCATATGACAGTATGAACCCCTCCGGGACAAACAACTTCTATCTGCAGAATGCCAGCTACATCAAGTTGAAGAACATTACATTGGGCTACTCACTGCCGAGAGATGTGTTCACCAAGAGCAAGTTTATCACGGGAGCAAGGTTCTTTGTCGACGCGCAGAACGTTGCCACGTTCACTTCGTTCGATGGATTCGACCCTGAGCTTTCCACTGGTCTTCCTTATCCACAGGCTCTATCACTGTCTTTTGGCTGTAACTTAAACTTCTAATCGCATAAGAAAATGAAAAAGATATTTGTAACTATATTTGTGCTTGCCGCACAGATTTATCCTGTCTTAGTGTCATGTGATGATATGCTGGAGACAAAGAATTATACAGATATGTCACCATCCAACTTCTTCAAGACAGAAGGTGACTTCGATGCTGCCGTCACCGGGCTCTACCTTCCCCTGACAACCAACTGGGGATACAGTGACGGAGGCACAGGCGGATGGTATATGTCAATTTACAATGCCGACTTACGCTCCACCTTCGCTACAGGAATGGTAACGACTGACATCATGCATCCCTATTCCACCTATGACTATGCCGAATTTAATTTCGGGCCGTCTACAGGAGGAACTATTAACTCTACATATAATGTGCTGAGATTCGTGGCACGTGCTACTGATGTGATAAGCAATCTGGAAAACAGCACTGGCAGCACCGAAGCCATCCGGACACGCTACATTGCCGAGGCCAAGACACTGAGAGCTATCTACATGTATACCCTCTTGGACTTCTTCGGGCCACTGAACGTGAAACTGGATCCAGCCACTCTTGCTGACAACACCGTTGAGCCTCGCCCCTCAAAGGAAACTTATATCGGCTATATAGAAAAAGACCTTAACGATGCCATTGCAACGAGTTCCTTCCCAGAGAAATACAATGGCGACGTTGAGGAATGGGGCAGGATGTCCAAAGCCATTGCCTATGGCGTGAAACTTCGTCTTTACATGCATGAGAAGGAATGGGACAAGGCAAAGTCAGCAGCTCAGACTCTCATGGGTATGGGGTATAAACTACTTCCGAACTATGAGGATGTTTTTGAAAGCGCCATGAACGATGAGGTGATCTGGTCCGTACCATCGAACACTGCTTCTGATAATTATTATGTTTCGGAGATCCTTCCCAACGATTTCAAGAAGGGATACAACCATCTGGGTAGATCGTACATGCGCGGCTCGGAGGATAAATACTTCTCCGGTTGGCAAGGGTATTGCATGCGCTGGAATTTCTATGACACGTTCCAGGAAGGTGACAAGAGAAAAAATGTTATTCTCTGCGAGTATGACAATACAAAAGGTGACCGCATCACACGGGAAAACGGTATGGTGGGAGCCCTTCCGATAAAGTTCATGAATACCCAGTTTGCCAATTGGGGCATCCAAAGTGCACAGCCTATAATGCGCTATGCGGAAGTGTTACTTTCATACGCTGAGGCTGAGAATGAGTTGAATGGCCCGAGCGCCGATGCTATCAAGGCCTTGAAGCAAGTGATTGACCGTGCGGGCGTAGAGATCTCTGCTACAGCCACAGCCAGCAAGGAGGCTTTCCGCGACTATCTGTTGATGGAACGTGGTCATGAACTCTTTGGTGAGGGCATGCGTCGTCAAGACCTGATTCGTCATGGAGAATTTATTAAGCGGGCACGTGAACGTGGCAATAACGCCAAGGACTATCAGACACTCTTCCCAATACCACAGTTCGCCATTACAGAGTCTAATGGTATTTTGGAACAGAATCCCGGATATCAATGAAAATTAACAACATAATGCAAAATATATTATAGTTTTCTTAGTTAGTAGTTTGATTGGTTAGTATTTAGGCAAATGATGAGGAGCAGAGTCGTCATGGCCCTGCCCCTATTTTTACTAAAGGAAAAAGAATGAAGATAAAACTTTCGATAATAGGTCTATTGCTCTTGACCAGCATGCGCTTGATAGGCCAGACGATGGAAGATACTTTTAGAAATCCTCCGGCGGAAGCCAAACCTCTGATGATATGGCAATGGATGGACGGACTGATCTCGAAAGAGGGTATAACGGCAGATTTGGAAGCTTATCAGAAGGCTGGTATTGGGGGTGTGCAGAACTTTCAGGTGGGGGGTGTGCAGCAAGTGCTCGCCAGAGACACGACCAATGCCATCGGTTCTGCGAAATGGCAGCAACTCATGTCGTTTGCCATCAGCGAGTGTCGCCGTCTGGGACTATCTTTCGGCACACACAACTGCCCTGGATGGTCATCGAGTGCCTATCCTACAGTCAAGCCAGCTTACGCCATGCAGAAACTGGTGTGGAGCTTGACTGTGGCTTCTGGCAAGAGTCGTGCCAAGTTGCCCATGCCTGCGATAGACCTGCAATATGGTTATTACCGGGATGTGGCTGTGATAGCGGTTCCTGACAACAATAGCGTGCCGATGACTGCGGTCAAGAACCTGACAGACAAGATGGACAAGAATGGCATCCTCCATTGGCAGATGCCGAAAGGGCGATGGCGTATCTACCGATTCGGATATACGCCGAACGGGAAAACTAATAGCGCTACGTCGCCAGAAAGTGGTGTGGGTTTGGAGTGTGACAAAATGAGCCGTGAAGCCGTCCGCCATTTCTGGGATAGCTACCCGTCAATGCTGATCAAGATGGCAGGCAACGAGGTCGGGAAGACCTTTCAGCGTTTAGAGATTGACAGTTATGAGGCAGGATGTCAGGATTGGACCGGACTGCTGCCAGAGGAGTTTCAGAAACGGAGAGGCTACGACATGTTACCTTGGCTGCCGGTCGCAGCAGGCATGAAAATTGGAGATAAGGCGCAGAGAGATCGTTTTATCAGAGACTGGTGCGAGACGGTTACCGACCTGTTCGCCGAGAACTATTATGGCTATATGAGCCAGCTGGCACACGAGCATGGTCTACAACTCATAGTGCAGCCCTACGGCACTGGAGCTGCCAAGCCATTCAATCCTATCAATACGCAGAAGATTGTCAAGCAATTGACTGCTGACGACCGCATCTGTGCGGAGTTCTGGGCAAAGCCCACCAACTGGGGATGGAAAGACATTCCTCGCGTGGTGAAGGCAGTAAGGCATGTCGGCCATGAGATTGTCTATGCTGAGGGTTTCACCTGTTGGCCGTTTCATGCCTGGAAAGACGACCCCGCTCGCCTGAAGGCTATCGCCGACTCTGCTTTCTGTCTTGGAATCAACCGTCTGATGCTGCACGCGGCTGCCCACAATCCCTGGGTGAATGCACGCCCCGGCATGACCTTTGGCTACTGGGGAACTTGGTGGACTCCTGGGCAGACATGGTGGAAGGATGGCGCCAAGCCATTATTCTCCTATTTTGCCCGTTGTCAGTCACTATTGCAGCGCGGTGTTTATGTGGATGACTATCAGAGCAAGAAGCCATCGTTGACAACTGATGGAAAGGGCATCCAGTGGATTCATCGCCGTGATGGTGAGGCCGACATCTATTTCATAGCCAATACCCAGGACTGTACACTCAAGTCCACGCTCATGATTGATGATGCCTGCCGACTGCCTGAGATCTGGGACCCTGAGACCGGCGAGACATCTGTTGCTCAAAGTTGGGCAATGGCTGATGGAAAGACGAAGATCGAGCTGAACCTGACCACTCGACGCGCACTGTTCCTCGTTTTTAGGAAGGCCACGACAGAGACTACCTCTGTAGCAAATACGGGACAGCACATCTTAGCAGCAACCTTGCCCGTCGATGGGAAATGGACCATCCGCTTTGATGAAGGAAAAGAAGTGGAATGGGCATCGCTTATGCCTTTGAATGAATGTGTCGACAATGACATCAAATACTTCTCCGGCACAGCTCGATACACTAAGCAGTTGTATCTGAAAGAATTGGATAGTCATTTCCGTTATGTGCTTGACTTAGGCGAAGTGAAAAACATGGCCGTGGTTCGTGTGAACGGAAAGGTCTGCGGCACACTCTGGCGTCCACCCTTTACCATCGACATCACTGATGAGCTCTTGGGAGGCGAGAACACGCTGGAGATAGATGTGACTAATCTTTGGGTAAACCGCATGATAGGCGATGAACACGAACCCGATGATGTGGAGTGGTCAGAGCCATTCCTTTTCGGTGCTTCATCCCATGCACAGGCCATCGGTCGGTCAATGAAAGCAGTGCCTCAGTGGCTCAGCCAAGGCCTGCCACGCCCCACTAAGCGCAAGGCTGTCGTCTCTTTCAAGTTCTTTGAGAAAGACTCGCCATTGCTTCGATCGGGTATGATGGGACCAGTGGTGTTGCAGAAGATTACGTTTGATTCTGCGCAGCCATCTGTTGAACAGGAACTTTGCATCAAGCAAAGCAAGAAAATTATCTACGGTGTGCTGAGTAAGCCAGATAATGGTCAAAAGAAGCATCCGATCGTGATCATTGCCCATGGCTTTAATGGAACGCACCATTTTGGACGCAACTACTTCAAGATGCTCAACGAGATTGGCTATATGTGCTATACCTTCGACTTCCCTTGTGGCGGAACGGGCAGCCGTTCAGATAATAATACGGTGAACATGTCTGTGCTCGATGAGCAGAAAGTATTAGAAACTATTGTGAGGTACTTTAAGTCGCGACCGGATGTCGATAAGCGAAACATCGTGCTCTCGGGTAGCAGCCAGGGAGGACTTATCGCTGCACTCACTGCTGCCAACATGCAGAAGGATGTCAGCAAGCTGATTCTGGAGTTCCCAGCCCTCTGCATCCCTGACAACTGGAACAGCCGCTATCCACAAGTATCAAGCATTCCGGATACTACAATGATCTGGCGAGTTCCCGTAGGCCGCCGTTTCTTCATGGAGCTCCGCGATATACATCCCTACAAGTCTGTGGCTGCATATAAGCGCCCTGTGCTAATCGTTCATGGTGATGCCGACCCTATCGTACCCATTGAGTATTCCCGTCGCGCTGTGAAGCAGTATAAGGATGCACAGCTGCTCGAAATACCCAAGGCTGGGCACGGATTCAATGCACAGGATTTCAAGAGCTCTCAGGAACGCATCCGACAATTTCTGACCGGAGAAGAGGCGAGCAATAATGATCAACCTAAAATCCGCAACTATCATCCAATACACGATTAAGGGTAGATTTATGAGTCGTTAGTAGCAGCTTTCAGTAAAAA
>JALFRV010000112.1 GCA_022778905.1 Prevotella sp.
CATAGGGCTGCCTTCTGAAGAGCATGAGGTGATTCTCATTGATGACGGATCGGATGAGCCCGCAATCAATGGTATCGAGGGCCTGAAAGACAAAATCATCTATTTGCGCCAACCCAATCAGGGACTGTCCGCAGCCCGCAATGCCGGACTATCCGTCGCAACGGGAACCTATATCCAGTTTGTCGACGGAGACGATTACCTGCTTCCGACGCCCTATACACACTGCGTGGACATGCTCCGGAACGAACATCCAGACGTGCTCATGTTCCGTTTCACCTCCCGCAATTCGGCAGATGCGAAACAGGCATTCAGCGTCACCGCCCCACAGACGGGCAGCAGTTTCATGATGCATCACAATCTGAAAGGGGCCGCATGGAGCTACGTCTTCAGACGGCATATCCTCGGGGATCTCCGTTTTCCGAAAGGCATGTTGCATGAAGACGAGGAGTTCACCCCGTTGCTTCTGCTGCGTGCAGCGCATGTCTGTCAGACAGACGCAACCGCCTATTACTATCGGAGAAGGGAAGGATCGATCATCCGGGATAGCAATCCGGCGCAGATAGAACGCCGTCTGACAGACAGCAGAAAAATCATTTTCCGGTTGCAGGACATTGCAGGGACTTTGCCGATGACCGACAAGGTGGCATTGGAGCGGAGGATAGCCCAACTGTCAATGGATTATCTCTACAATATCATGCGCTGGACGAGAAGCCGCAAGCAATTGGAGGAGGCCATTGCACGACTTTCTGCGCGAGGTCTGTATCCACTGCCCCGGAAAGCATATACGCGCAAGTACCAGATGTTCAGGACCCTTCTCGAAAATCCTGCAGGACGCAGACTGATGTTATTATTACTACCTCACACATGAAAATACTGCTATTAGGCGAATACAGCAACGTGCACTGGACCTTGGCCCAAGGGCTTCGGGCGCTCGGACATCAGGTGACCGTACTCTCAAACGGAGACTTCTGGAAAGACTATCCGCGGGACATCGACCTCGTGCGAGTGCCGACCAAATGGGGTGGCATCAAATACATGGCACGCCTGCTCAAAGTGCTTCTCCGCCTGAGAGGCTATGATGTCGTACAGCTCATCAATCCTATGTTTCTCGAACTCAAGGCCAATCGCATCTTCCCTGTCTACAGGTATCTCCGGCTCTTCAATCGCAAGGTGTTTTTGGCAGCATACGGCATGGACTTTTATTGGGTACATGAGTGTATCACGCGAATACCGCTTCGATACAGCGACTTCAACATCGGGCAAAGGATCAGGACCGGACCAGAAGCCCAAAAAGAATACAACGACTGGCTCGGGACGGACAAGGGGCGGCTCAACCGATATATGGCCAAGGATTGTGACGGCATCATCGCCGGACTGTATGAATACTGGACCTGCTATCACCCCAACTTTCCGGAAAAGACGGCGTTTATTCCGTTTCCGATCAGACCTGCAGAGGGCGCTGTCAAGAGCTTCGCACAGCAGGACAGAGTCAAGATCTTCATCGGACTGAGCAAGGGGCGTTCCGTCTACAAGGGAACGGATATCATGCTGGCAGCAGCCAAGGATCTCGCTGCAGAATATCCAAAGCTGGTCGAACTCAAGATTGCCGAAGGATTGCCTTTTGCCGAATACATCAGGCAGATGGAAGGCTGCGACATGATCTTGGATCAGCTTTACAGCTACACTCCTGCCATGAACGCGCTGGCCGCTATGGATCGGGGAATTGTCTGCGTGGGCGGGGGCGAACCTGAAAACTATGAGATCATCCACGAGGACACGTTGCGGCCGATCATCAATGTGCTTCCTGACTATGACAGCGTTTATCAAGCCTTGAAAGCGATCATCACCCATCCGGAACAGCTTCCCGAACTGAAGGCACAAAGCGTCGCATACGTCCGGAAACACCATCATTATGTGAAAGTGGCACAAGAATATGTGAAAGTATGGCTTGGAGAATAAAATACAAATGCCAATCCTGCGGCTATGAAGCCGAGACCTTCGAGGGAAAAGGGCTCTTCGGACAACATATCACCGCCGTGAGCTGCCCGGACTGCAAGACCATCCAAAACCTTGTAGTCGGCGGCGTGATAGGCGATGTCGCTCCATCCTTCAGCGGTGAAACCGGCCGACTGTGCCTGCGTTGCGGGAGCAATCGGATCATGCGATGGAACATGCACACCTGTCCACGCTGCCATGGAGAGATGACCGAAACCGGGGAACGCAGTTTCTGGAGTTAATGACCGTTCGGTGATGAAACGTCCATTGTTAAATGATTAGTATTCACAAAGGAATGCAGGTACTGGCCTTGGGCCCGTACGTAAGGAGCGATATTTCTATCCGGGTATCAACCTGCATTCTATCAATAATATATCATTCGTAACCTCCGGCTCATTCAACATTCAACATTTTTCACTTTTCATTGGCCAGTCGCCCGCTCACGCATCCCATTCTGGATGAAAAAGTCATTCAGGAAGGTGTAAACCTTTTCAGAAAGCAAGCAAAAACGATGTAGACCAGTT
>JALFRV010000117.1 GCA_022778905.1 Prevotella sp.
ACCCGTATAGACGACATCAGGCAGATGGTCCGTGAGCGTGATGTCCGTTGCATCATCAACTGTGCAGCATGGACCAACGTCGACAAGGCTGAGGAGTGTCCGGAGCTCGTCGAAAAGCTCAACGCGGATGCGCCGGAAAACCTCGCCATAGCCATGAAGGAAGTCGGAGGAGTGCTCGTCCATGTCAGTACCGACTATGTCTTCGGCGGCGATCCGTACAACACGCCTTGCCGGGAAGATCAGCAAGGGACGCCCACAGGCGTCTACGGATTGGCGAAACTGCACGGGGAACAGAAGATAGAAGCGACCGGAGTGGCCCACATCATCATACGTACGGCATGGCTGTATTCGGAATATGGTCACAACTTCCTGATCACCATGCTCGCCCTGACGGCATCCAAGCCGCAGCTGAAAGTGGTCTTCGACCAATGCGGAACGCCAACCTATGCAGGCGATCTGGCAGATGCGATCTTCGAAATCGTAGAACATCGGCGCATTGAAGGCCATTCCGGCATCTACCATTTCTCGAATGAGGGCGTCTGTTCGTGGTATGATTTCGCAAAGATGATCGGCATGCTCGCAGGCCATACGGCATGTGACATTCAGCCATGTCATAGCGATGAGTTCCCCTCTGTGGTGAAACGGCCGGCTTACAGCGTCTTGGACAAGACGAAGATCAAGCAAACGTTCGGGCTGCAGATCCCCTATTGGACCGACAGCCTGCAGAAATGCCTCAACCGGATCAAAGATTCGGACGGACAGCAAACTCCAAACAAAGTGTAAAAAGATACAGGAACAAACATGAATGAAATAGAACGCAGACGTACGTTTGCCATCATCTCCCACCCTGACGCAGGCAAGACGACCCTGACCGAGAAGTTTCTGCTCTTCGGAGGACAGATTCAGGTGGCAGGCGCAGTGAAAAGCAACAAGATCCGCAAGACGGCTACATCCGACTGGATGGACATCGAGAAGCAGCGCGGAATTTCCGTCTCGACCTCCGTGATGGAGTTTGACTATCTTCCGGAAGATCTTACGGGCGAACCATATAAGGTGAATATCCTCGACACACCTGGTCACCAGGACTTCGCCGAGGATACTTACCGCACGCTGACAGCCGTGGATTCGGCCATCATCGTGGTCGATTCGGCCAAGGGCGTGGAAGCCCAGACGCGCAAACTCATGGAAGTTTGCCGCATGAGGAATACCCCCGTGATCATCTTTGTGAACAAGATGGACCGTGAGGGACGTGATCCGTTTGACCTGTTGGATGAACTTGAAGAGGAGTTACAGATCAAAGTGCGCCCGCTCTCATGGCCTATCGGACAGGGACTGCGCTTCAAAGGCGTCTACAACATCTATGAACAGCAGCTCAACCTGTTCAATCCGAACAAGCAAAGGGTGACGGAAAAGATGGCCGTAGATATTCAGTCGGCCGAACTCGAGGCACGAGTCGGAGACCGTGAAGCCAAACAACTGCGCGACGATCTTGAACTGATCTCCGGCGTATATGCTGACTTCGAAGTGGAAAAATATCGTTCCGCCGAGGTGGCACCGGTCTTCTTCGGATCGGCGCTCAACAACTTCGGCGTCCAGGAACTGCTCAATTGTTTTGTCGAAATAGCTCCCTCGCCCAAACCCACGCAGGCAGAAGAGCGCATGGTACAGCCAAATGAACCGAAATTCAACGGCTTCATCTTCAAGATCACCGCCAATATCGACCCCAACCATCGGTCATGTATCGCATTCTGTAAGGTCTGCAGCGGAAAATTCGTGCGTAATGCACCCTATCAGCACATCCGACTTGGGAAGACCGTAAGATTTTCCTCGCCCACCCAGTTCATGGCACAGCGAAAGAGTACCGTCGATGAAGCCTATCCGGGCGATATCGTCGGTCTGCCCGACAATGGCATCTTCAAGATCGGCGACACGCTTACAGAAGGCGAAGAGCTTCATTTCAGAGGGCTTCCAAGCTTCTCTCCGGAGCTCTTCAAATACATTGAGAACGACGATCCGATGAAGTCTAAACAGTTTATGAAGGGACTTGAGCAGCTCATGAATGAAGGAGTGGCACAGCTATTTGTCAATCAGTTCAACAACCGACGTATCATCGGAACCGTCGGACAGCTGCAGTTTGAGGTCATCCAGTATCGTCTCGAACATGAATACAATGCGAAATGCCGCTGGGAACCGGTCCACCTGTACAAGGCTTGCTGGATTGAGGCTGACAATCAGACTGAACTCGAGAACTTCAAGAAGCGCAAATACCAGTACATGGCCAAAGACACGGAGGGCCGGGACGTCTTCTTGGCAGACAGCAGTTATGTGCTAAGCATGGCTCAGGAAGACTTCAAGCACATCCGATTCCACTTCACCAGCGAGTTTTGAGTATCGGCCATAACGTCAAGATTATAAAGAGTTTGCTATTCGGGCAAGTTCTTTTTTGCGTCCATAAGCGAACGCTATAGCAGCAGAATAATTGCTCTCGACACCCAAAAGGTATCTTCCGGCGAAACCATCATGGTCCATCGTCCAGACAAAAGGGCTGGATGATCAAAAAGGAAACGTTAAAATGGATGGGCAGAATGATGTCCGATGGGAAATCATGGGAACCAAATCTTGCTTTCGTCACGGATGCCCGGATCAGTCAAAGGTGTCAAACTCATT
>JALFRV010000128.1 GCA_022778905.1 Prevotella sp.
AAGTAACGTAGCGGCGTCAGGATTTGGCTTCGGCAGGGATTGTAATGGCTTCACGGATTATCGCCACTTCAACCAAAACCCTTGTAACTCAATTCTATCACTATATCTTTCCGCATTTCACTTTTTTGTAGTAACTTTGCAAACGGAAATTCAAACCGTTAGAACGTTATGATACAGGATGTAAAGTCTCTGTTAGGTGCAGTGGAAAAGGAAGTCGGGAAGCGGATCGACTTAGCTTCCGATTTCGAAAAATTAGCCCATCTTTTCTCCGTGCGTCATGTGCCGGTCAGCTCCCTGTCGCTGAAGAAGGTCTGGGCGCATGTGCATCATGCCGAAAAGCCATCGCGCGAGACTCTCGACAAGCTGGCTCTCTTCGTGGGATTTCAGGATTGGGAGAGCTTCAAGGAGACGCTGCACGGCGACACGGATGCGTCTGTGAACTATGAAGATGACCGGGATAAGTCATAAAAAAAGGTTCAGCTCTGATGAGTTGAACCTTTTTTTATAGCTTCTGAATGGATCTGCGAGAAGTTCATTACTTGCTGACGGGTGTTCTCTTTTCCTTGATACGGGCTGCCTTACCGGTCAGCTTGCGCAGGTAGTAGAGTTTAGCGCGACGCACTTTACCACGCTTATTGATCTCGATGCTCTCGATGCTGGGCGACTCGATGGGGAAGATACGCTCCACACCAACGGTTCCTGACATCTTGCGGACGGTGAAACGCTTCTTGTTTCCGTGTCCTGAGATCTTGATAACAACACCACGATAGAGCTGGATACGCTCCTTAGAACCCTCGACGATTTTGTAAGCGACAGTGATAGTGTCACCTGATTTGAACTCAGGAAACTGCTTGCCGGTTGCAAATGCTTCTTCAGCAACTTTAATTAAATCCATTTCTGTTTTGATCATTAAATTTGTTTGTCGTTCCAACTGAACATGGCCAATGACTCTTCCATTGCCAGCGGTTAAGCCGAAAAGCGGTGCAAAGGTACTACTTTTTTGGTTATGCACCAAATTTGAAGGCATATTTATTTCATTTTCAGCAGTCCTGCGGCTCTGCCGTGTCACAGCCCGAACAGCTGCTGATAGCGCTCGATGACGTAGGACGAGAGGTCTGCATAGAGTCTTGCCAATTCCTTCGAGGGGATTTGCCCTTGTCTGTACCACCTGGCTCTTGCGGTCTCCGTGCGACGGAAAATCTCCTTTTCGACCGGTGAGAGCTGCTGCATGATGCCGTTGCCCTGCAGGTTATGGAGCGCTTCCCAGTTGAAGTAGCGGTCGGAGCCGATCCCTTCGTGAAAGGCATAGACACGTTCTTTGAGCTTGTCGACTTTCTTTCCGAATACGGTGGTCGCTGCGCCGGCTTCGGCCGTGTAGATGGCTGGCAGCTGTCCGGCGGCATCCTTGAGCCAGAAGGGGAAGGCGGTGCTGACGGGCGGATAGCCAAGAATGAGCCACATCGTGGTCAGCTCCGGATTCTCTGTGGGCCGGACGCCCTGAATGGCCGACGTGCATGCCGTGCCGCTGCGATTGATGAGGTCATGGTCGATGAACCATCCGTTGGTTGCGGGTCTGTTGTGTGTGCCGTCTGCGAGATCGATCCCCGTCTGCGGGTTGGCAAAGGAGCGGGCCAGACTGCCGAGCAGCCACTGCGGCGTGATGCTCCTTTGGGCGGCCGCCACCTTGAGCATGGCGTCGGCTTGCTGATAGCGGACGTAGCCTAAACCTTCATGGAGCGTGCCCGTGATGCTGAAGTTGGTGCGTGCGATATAGCCATCAGGCGCGGTCAGGGGGTCGTTGGCATCGAAGAAACGATAGCTGCGGGTGCTGGTCTCGCACCATCCGGCGCCTCCCTTGGCATCGATGACACCGAAGTTGGCACACAGGCCCTCGAGGCGCGTGGTGTCCATGAAGTGGCGGAACTCATCGACCGTGGCACATACCTGCAGTGCGCGGAACATCAGATTGCCGTTCTTGTCGCCCGGTTCGACACCGTTCACCGTCTTCTCGAGATTGAATGACTGTGTGTTCATGATCGAGAAACCGGCCGAATTGGTCCCCATCCAGACCTCCTCCTCGCTGCGCGCGTTGCAGTCGACGAGGCCAATGAAGTCGTATTTCGATCCCTTGAAATACTTCATGGCATTCTGCAGGTTGTCCGTGTCACGTGTTTTCCATAGCAAAGGGCGTCCGTCGGCGGTGGCATTACCTGAGATGACGGCGGCCGTGCAGGCATGTGCGCCTATGGCCGAGAGCAGCAACAAGGCTGCAAAAAAAAGTCTTTTTCCCATGTGTGTGTATGTTTTGTTGCGAAGATAGTGATTTCTTCGGATAGCTGCAACAGTTTTCCGCTTTTCATGGATGATTTTTCTTTCTGATCCGGAAGATTCCTTTGTCCCGTCCGGCCATGCCGGATGCCGGCCGATCGAGGGGACTGTGCCGGGCGGGGAAAGTGATGGCGGCGGGGGAAAAAGAAAGGGAAAAGCAGCCCGCATGAGCTGTTTTTCCTTTCTGATGGGCGTTTCTGTCCTGCAGGCAGGTATCTGCGGACAGAGGCAAAGTCCTTATTTCGTGTTCAGTGCATGCTTCAGTTCCATGTACAGACCTTGGTAATGGGCTTTCAAGATCTTGCCGGGGGCACTGACACGAAGGCGTGCCAGCAGGTTCAGCAGGTCGTGGGCCGTGCTCAGGACGACCGGATTCTTGATCATGCTGTAATCCTCCATGGGATCGAACTCGAAGAAGGAGGTCGACCGCCTGTCGGCTTCGGCAGCGTAGGTTGCGTGCGCACCGTGGCACATGCAGGTCGGCTGGATGTGCCGGAGCATTTCGTCCGTCCACGAAGAGAAGGAATACATGGATCCGGGAGATGACTTGGAACCGCTCGCGGAGGGCATCAGCCGCAGGAGGGATGTCAGATATACATTCTGCAACTGGCGCTCGTAGAGGTCGGGGACACCGCCTCGGATGCTCTTGCCCCACACGAACTGATAGAGTTCCTGCATGAACTGCGCGTAGGTGTAGGCCGTCTTGGGCTCCAATTGCTCATTCAGAGCCATCACGGAACTTACCGGTTTGGCGAACAGACTCTTCAGTACGCGCGCCTGAAGGTTAGGAATCGACACGATGGGACCCGTCTTCGTGATGATGTCCTGGGGCATCAGCCATTTGGGCATGTCTGCGATGTTCCTGAGAACAAACCGCAATGCCTCCTGCTGCGTTTTCCTGTCGGTGAACCGGTAGTTTCGTCTGCCGTCGCCGGAGACCGGCTCATCCATGTAGATACTGCCCACATACATCACTGCATGATATAAATAAGTCTGCAGCTGGTTGCTCACATTGACGTACGCTTCCTGCAGGCGCTGGTAGTCCTTGCCGTCTTCGACGCACCATTCGGGCAGATGTCGGACGATGTACTTGAGATTGCTGATGCCGTAGGTGCCGGCTTTGACGGCATTGTCGCCCAAGTCTTCGGACTGGCATGACGGATCCACGGAGTTGAAGAAATACTGTGGGCCGTAGAGATACATCGGGTCATGCTCCTTCTCCCGTATCCAGCTGTTGAGCACGGGGAGCTCCTCTTCGGGTGTCTTCGCATCGGGGATGGGTTTGTAGCCCCATGCGATAGCGTAGGCATCGTAGACCCCCAAGTGGGGCGGACGCAGGCTGACGCCCTTGTCGCCGGGCTGTGCGACGTAGTTGTAGCGGGCATAATCCATGATGGAAGGCGTGGTGCCGTGGACGGCCGTGAATGATGCGGAGCGCAGGGAGTCGACGGGAATGGTGGACGAAGCCCTGAAGTTGTGGAGCAATCCCAATGTGTGGCCCACTTCATGAGCGGCAACATAGCGCAGCGAATTGCCCGTCATGTCATCGTCAAAGACCCTTTTTCGTGCCCGTTCGTTCACGGCTCCGGTCTGTACAAACTCCCAGTTGTGCAGGAGTTTGATGCTGTTGTAATAGAACAAGACATCCCCTTGGATGATCTCACCGGTGCGGGGGTCGGAGCAGCATGGGCCTACGGAGTTCTCAACCTTGGTGGTAATCATCCGGTAACAGTTGTAGCGGATGTCGTCCGGATCAAAGTTGGGATCGTCGGCAGGATAGTCCTTGGCCACCATGACATTCTTGAAGCCGATCTGCTCGAAAGCCTTGTTCCAGTCGCAGATGCCTAATTTGATATACGAACGCCACTTGGCAGGGATCGCCGTGTCAACATAGAAGACGATGGGCTGCATCGGTTCGACCTTCTCTCCGCGTGCATAGGCAGCCGGATCGCGTGGCTGGAGATTCCAGCGTTTGATGTATGAGAAGTTCTTGACACCGTCCTCCCGGTCCGTGAAGTATTCTTTCTTCTCGTCGAAGTAGCCGATTCGCGGGTCCGAAAGTCTCGGCCGCATGGGCGTTTCGGGCAAAAGGATGATGTTGCGGAGCATGGTCACGGTGAACGGATCGCCGCTGTCAGAGTAGCCCATCTGCGATCTGACCTGGAGATTTTTGGGGAATGTCTTGATGCCGGTTATCATGCACAGTTCGCTGATGGGCGAACCGGAGCTGACATTCTTCGATCCTCCGGAGCTGAAAGGATCCAGCTCTTTGACGCTGTTCTCAAACAAGGGGGACAGATCAACCAGCACCGTCCCGTCGGGAGCGGTGGCCTTGATCTTGTAGGACTTCCAGATGGGGTTTGTGAAGTTCTTGTTGAACGAGGCCATCAGTGGCGATTGCGGGTCACAGAGGGTTTTGTATACCTTCTTGTGAATGTACAGATAGTTGTTCTGGACGGATAGTGTGATGAGCACGGGAGAATGCGGCATCTGTCCCGCTACGGTCCCGGCGTTGTTGCTCGTCGTCGATACGCGCGATGTGAGCAGCAGGTCTTTTCCCAACAGCGTAGCCGGAATGGCGAACAAGCGTGCGTCTTCCTTCTCATAGACCGTGATCAGTCCGCTCTTCTCTTTGTATCCGCTGATCGCCTTCTGGTAAGCCGAAGCCGGGGCGGATGGCTCGGCTTCGGTGGTTGTTTCTACTTTCTGCTTCTTCGATTTCTTATTGCTTTTGGCTGCGGCAGGGGTGACCGTGAGCGCCATGCAAATGTAAAGGAGGATCAATCTCATTGATATAAGGTGTTTATAACGTTAGGGCAACTGGTCGATATCAAAATTTTCGCATTTCAGGAAGGCCTGTTTCAGGATGTCATATTTTTCCTTCATGATGGGATGACTGTTGACGATCTGCTCGCGTTGTGTTTTCGGCGTGCCGAAAATGAAGGCGACCCACTGCCTCCGGTCTGTGTCCTCGTCGGGCGTCTCGATCCACCAGCCACCGTAATCAGGGTCCGGATCGAAGAATGTAGCGATGTGATTGTAGGAGATGAAGCCCAAGGAGTGGAAGTCAATGTCCCATGGAAGTGTGCCCCAAACATCGCCCAAGGGCGTCGAAGCCAGTTCGCTGATCTCCTTTCGGTAATAGTCCTTGCTCACTTCGTCAAAGGTTTCCGGAATGGAGAAGACACCTTTCTCACCGCCTAAAAAGTCAATCCAGTAGCGCGAGTGGATGTCGCCTTTCATGGCCTGCATCAGGCTGTCGCTCTCGGTGCCCATGTCTTGTCTGATGCCAGCAATCGCCAAGAAGCGGTTGGCGGCATAGGCATGATAGGAAGGTGTGGCTTTTTCCATGCCGAGAAAGAGAATGCTGTCGGCCAGGATGATGGAGAAGGGCAGGTGTTTCAGCCTGAATTCCTCGGAATAAGTATCCAAGAACATGGAATGGAGGCGTGCGATACCTTTCTGAAGCATAGCCTGCGACTGGTCCGGAGGTGTGATCCGGAGGTTGTTCTTCTTCTGAAAATTGAACTTGTAGTCTATCGTCTGCGGGTTCGTGATCAGATAAGTCTTGTACTTGGCGAACAGCTCATGGCGTTCGTGCTGTATGGGATCCGATGCGTCATCGGTCACATTGTACTGCGGATCTTCCAGTTCTGCATGGATGTCATCTTCGCTGCTGCATGAAGAGAGCATGCATGCGGTGCAGGCTAAAATGGATAATAAGACTTTTATTTTCATGTTGTTTGAATGCTAATTGTTGTTGATCAATCTTTCGGCACGCGGTATCGGGAGCGTATAACGGCTGTCCCCCTTCTGCAAGGTGTACTGTACCTTCTCGCCGCCTGTATCGCTCGAACTGTAGGTATGGCTGATCTCGGGGCAGCCCCAACGGCGTAAGTCGAACCAACGGGTGCCTTCGAAGCACAGTTCCATGCGGCGCTCGTCCTTCACCAACTGTAGTGTCTCGTCCTGAGAGGCGGCAGTCAGCGGGGTGTTGTCAGCGATGCGGCTATTGCGGATGGTGTTGATGTCCTGCAGGGCGGCATCTTTTTGGCCTAACGCAGCATAGGCTTCGGCGCGATTCAGGTATGCTTCGGAAAGATGGAAAGCATAGGGATACATGCCGTGGGAGCGTGCTGCATAGAACTTATAGGGCTTGTATCGCCGCATGTAAGCATAGAAGAATGCTTTCAGTCGCACGTCTCCTGAAGTGTACATGCTGATCAGTCCCGGGTCGACAAGATAGCATCCTTTCTCACTGTTGCTTGCCGTGATGAACGTCTGGAGCTTGAATTGCGTGTCTGAACCATAGGTGAAGAGCACCTCCGTGTTAGCGCTGTTCAGGAAACGGTCATTGGCTTGAGCCACGCCATCAGTCAGATCGTAGAGCTTCTTGCCGCTTTTCTCGATTGCCTTTGTCGCATAATCGGCAGCCGCCTGATACTGCTTCTTGTACAAGGCCACGCGGGAACGCAGGAGATAGGCTGCGCCCACATTGGGCCGATAGATCGTCCGCTCGCCGATGGAACCTTCAAAGGCGGCGATGGAGGCATCAAGATCCGATTCGATCAGGCGATAGACGTCGCCGAGCGTGGACTTTGTGAGGTTTCGGTTTTCGATACTTGAGGAGCTGTTGATGGGCACGGCCGGCGTGCGGTCGGCCTGTTCGTCGCTCTCGAACGGTGCGGCATACGTGTTGGCAAGCATGAAATAGGACCAGGCGCGGAGAAATCTGGCTTCGCCTTCGAGTTCCTTTTTCTCGGCTTCAGTACCCTTTGCGCTTCCGAGTTGGTCAAGTATGATGTTCGAGATCAATACACGATGGTAGTACACTTCCCACGAACGGTCGGCCGCCACGGTATTGTTGTAATCCACTTCGGGATCATTCTGCCATGTGTAATAGCCCCACATTGTCTCCCTGCTGTCACGTGCGTCCTTGCGACGGACATTGACATATTCGTTCACATCATCGGTGAGCAGGTCGAGATACTCCGATATGGAGATCTGATTGTTGGTCCCATGGTTGAGTCCTTCGCCCAAGAGGAACTCACTATAGTCCTGTACGGTCTTCGGAATGTAGAGGTCCTGCGACTTCTCATCCAAGAAGTGGTCGCACGAGGCCATGCTTGCGGTCATCGCCAACAGCAGCAGTGACTTGCAAATATATTGTTTCATTTTCTTCATCATTTAGAATGTTAAACTGATTCGGCAAGTGTATGTTTGTTGTGGAGGAATCGTGCCGGAGCTCAATGAGAGCTGTTCCGGGTCTTTCCCTTTCAGTTTGCTGCTCTTGAGAACGAACAGGTTGGAGCCTTCAAACGTAATGTTGCCACCCTTGATGTGCAGAGTTTTCAGCACTTTAGGTTCAAAGTCGTAGCGGAAGCTGAGCGATCTGCATCGCAGGAAGCTGCCCGATACCACGCGGATATCACTCTTATTGTACATGTCCCATCTGTTCTCCGCGATGGTGTATTTGCGCTCATAGCTCAGGAAGCGCATGCTTTCGTCCGAGAGGACCGGAATGTTCGTGAACGCTTCATCACCGGGATTCCGCCAGCGGTTGATGAATTCGCTCGACATATTCTGCTGTGGAAACGGCAGCGCCTGGCCGCTTTCGGCGTAGAGGTCGTTCAGTCTGACCTTGTTTCCTAAGTTGAATGAGAACAGGGCATTCACGGTGAAATGCTTGTATTTCAATGAGGAGGAGAATCCGCCGCTCAGGTCCGGCTCCCGTTTGCCTGCGTAGACGAAGGCTGCGTCGAATGCTTCCTGAAGGCTGTTGATGACGGTCCGTCCGTCTGCATCTGTCTCGCTTTCGCCATAGAAGGTCGGTAAGCCTGTGTTATGGTCCAATCCTTTGAAGCGGTAAGCGTAGAGACTGTTGACCGCCCTGCCGTTTTTGACCAATGTTCCGTTGACATAATCCTGCCACGTAGCTTCGTTATTGCCTTCTTCTATGACCTTGTTGTAGTTTTTGCTGGTGTTGATCGAGAGGCTCCAAGTCCAGTCTTTGGTCAGGATCGGCACAACGTTCAGGCTCAATTCCCATCCTTTGTTCTCGATATCTCCCTCATTGATCGTCACCGAAGTGGCACCGTTGGAGGGTGCAATGATGCGGCTGACGATCTGATCATAGCCACGTTTGCGATAGAGATCCAGCACGCCCGAGATCCGGTTGTCCAATATGCCGAAGTCAAAGCCAAGGTTATAGGAGACCGTTTTCTCCCAGCGCAGGTTCTTGTTGGGGAATTGCTGCAGGGTGGAAATGAACTCTCCCAACGTGCTGTTGTAGTTTTCCTGTCTGACGATCAGGTTTGGGGTCTGGCTTGGGTGTACGTTTCCCTGGATGCCATATGATGCGCGGACGGCCAATTCACTGATCCACTTCTGGTCTTTCATGAACTTTTCTTCCGCGGCATTCCATCTTCCGGACACCGACCATACAGGCAGGAAGCGTACGCTCTTGTCCTATCCGAATCGGTTGGATCCGTCGGTGCGGATGTTGAAGTTTGCTATATATCTGTTAAGGTATGAATAACTGAATGTCCCATAGGCCGAGAGCGTGTTCACGGTGTTGTCTGTGATGACGTCGACATTCTTCTGTACGGCCGCCGCATAGGCGTCATAGGCCAGGATGTCGATATCTGCGAACTTCTTTCCCCGGAAAGGCATGTATCCGAAACGGGTGCTCCTGTAGCCGTTGTACTTCAGTGAGTTGATCTCGGTACCGACAGAAGCGAAGAGCAGATGATCTCCGATGGGGTAGGAGAAGTCGGCGCTGTTTCGCCAGGTGTAGCGGTGATTGCCGCTTGTCTCACGTTGCAGCTCGCCTCCGACGGGTATGACGGATGTCTGATGGAACCGTTCCTGATCGGCCGCTTGCCGGCCATAGGGTGTCAGGCGATAGCGTGCGATGTAGAAAGACTGTTCGTCCGCCCAGTTCTCTTGTTCCGTATTGCTGAAGCTCAAGCCCGCGAGTGAAGACAATTTCAGCCATTTCAGCGGTTTCCAGTCCAAGTGTACGTTGATCAGCGTGCCGCGGGTGTTGATGTCTTTGCCAGTGTTGTTGAGTTCATTGAATATGTTGAAGGGCAGCGAAGCAAACTCGGTCTTGTAGTTGTCATAATAAAAGAGAGATCCGTCTGTATTGTATGCGGGGATGGCCCGTGATGTCCGGTAGGCGTAATCGAGCACGGAGACGCTGCTGTGCGGATAGTTTGCCTCGCTGTTGTTGGTGCTTATCTTCAGTCCCGCGGACAAGTTGTCGGTCAGTTGCACGTTTACTTTCAGCATGCCTGTAATCCTTTCGAGGTTCTCATACCTGCTGGCGCCCTGCTGATTGAGGTATCCGAGTGACAGATAGTAGTCCATCCGGTCGCCCGCACCTGAAACGGAGACATTGTGCTGATGGGTGAAAGCGTTGCGATAGAGCATCTTCATCCAGTCCGTATTCAGTTCCTTCAACTGCCTGACGTTCTGTCTGAACGTGTCGTAGTCGATCGATTTGTTCCACAGTTTCTGCAATTCCCCTTCGTAGGCCATGCTTGTGGGCAGATAGGTGTTGAACTGCAGTCCGCGATCTACCATCTCCTCCGACAGTTCCACGCGGTCTTTCGAGTTCATCAGGTTCAGTTCTCCATAGTTCGGCCGTGTGGTGAGGCTCATGCTGCCCGTATAGGTCACCTGCGGCTTACCTTGTTTTCCCTTGCGCGTCGTCACCACGATGACGCCGTTGGCTGCCTTTACGCCATAGATGGCCGTGGCACTCACGTCTTTCAGAATGTCGATCCGTTCGATGTCGCTCGGGTTTATGCCCGATATGGCATTGCCGACAAAGTTTACGTTGTCGATGCTGTTCAGTTCTTCGGTGGATATGGCGACCGGTTCATCCAATATGATTCCGTCGACCACCCATACCGGTTCGCGGTTGCCCGTGATAGAAGAGGAGCCTCTGATGCGTATCTTCGGTGCCACGCCAGGTGTCGAAGAGGCGTTCATGACCACCATGCCGGCGACCCGTCCCTGCAGCATCTGGTCTAAGGATGTGGCCGACGGAGTCATCAGATCGTCCATCTTCATGGTTGAGATGGAGCTTGAGAGTTTTCGCTTGTCGATCTCCTGATAGCCCGTAATGACCACATTGTCGAGGCTTATGGCCGAATTGTTCAGGATGATGTTAAGGCTCTTCTCCCCATTCCATAGCACTGTCTGCGGGTCCATGCCCAAATAGGAAGCCTGCAGTTCAGTAGGCCCCTCTGGCAGGTTGATGGTGAAATTGCCGGAAGCATCGGCCACGGCAATGGCGTTTGACCTCCGGGACCGGATGAGCGCTCCCGCGAGCGGACTGCCTTCTTCGTCCGTCACCGTTCCTGTGACGCTCTGCGTGGCCGGTTCCTGTTTCCTGGCCGTCGGCTTTGGCTTCTGCGTGATCAGGATATGTCGGTCGTTGATCACGTATTGCAGGTCGGAGCCTTGGATGATTTCCTTCAGCAGCGTCTCCAAGGGAAGCGTCTTGCTTCCGAGGTTGACCGTCCTGTTGAGGTCGAGGGTGTGCTGCCGATAATCGACAGACATCCCAGTCTGCTGCTGGATGGCTGTGATGAGATTTCTTACTGTCGTTCGTGTCGTCTTGAGTTTAATGGTCTGTGCCTGCAAGGTGATGCAGATGAAAAAGAAAAGCACACCGGCTGTCCAGCGCCTTCTGAGGTTCTGGTGTATCCTGATGATGCTTCTGTCGGATAGCTTCATAATGCTGTATCTGATGAAAATGATGACGTTGGTTGTTCTGTTGATTCTCTCTTACTACGTAATAATTGCTGTTCTGATGGTTGTGCTGTCGTTTACCTCCTTTTTTCTTTATAAATAATGATTGTCCGATTGACTTGTCTGTATCGCATGTCTTTCTTCAGTCCGGTCATCACATCGAGCACATCGCCCAAGTTCTCCTGATTGGTGAAATTCATGGTGAACTGCTCTTCCGTATCGATGGATGCATCGATCTCGAACCTGACGCCAAACTTATGGGACAGAACGGCTATGATCCGGCTCAACGGCTGTTGCTCGAAGCGCAGGCTGCCGTCCGTCCACTGGGTGTAATCTTTTGCCTGAACGGCAAACTTGCGGATATTCCTGTTGCTGCGGGTATAGAATGCCTGCTCGTTGGGGCGCAGCACGATCACCGTGTCATCAACGCTGAGCTGCACGCTGCCCTTCTGCAAGGTGGTTGCGATGAACCGCTCATCGGGATAGGCACGCACGTTGAAGACCGTGCCCAGAACGCGGATGCTCATGTTGTCGGCATGGACCAAGAAGGGTCGGAGCGTGTCGCGGGTGACGTTGAAGAATGCCTCGCCCGTGACAAAGACATTCCGGCTGTCGCGTGCAGCAAACTTCTCGGGGTAGATGATCTTTGATCCGCCGTTGAGCGTGATCTCTGTGCCGTCGGTGAGTGTGATCTGCCGGATGGTTCCGTCAGGCACCTCGCACACCTGCATGCGTCCGATGCCGTCATGACAGGCGTCGGAGGCATACCAGACCATCACGGCGGCCATGACCGGCAAGGCTATCACGGCCGCATAGCGGATAATCTTCAGGAAGCGTGTCCTGTTGCTGCGCCGGTCCTCATACTGATCCCTGCGCTGAAGAAACGCCTCGTAAGCCGCAGTTTCCTCACCGTTCGGGGCGGTGTCGCCGGCTTGTTCCCAGATGCGTTTCAGCGCTTCTTCCTTTGCCTCCCTGTCGTTGTCGGAGAGCAGCCACTGACGGGCGCGCCGGTCATCCTGCACGGAAAGCGTGCGGTCAAAGTACTGGCGGAGTATGCCGAATGCCTTATTGCTGTTCATGATTGCCGATTTTTCATAGAAGAGCAATAAGCTGCGGGAAACACGTAGTTAATATGTGTTAATAATATAGAGCAGCAACAGGAGCCTTGTCTTGCGCAATGTGGCCAAGGCGGATGAAATGTAAGTTTCCACGGTGCGTTTGCTGATGCTCAGTTCGTCGGCAATTTCCGGGTTGGTCTTTCCTTCAAACCTGCTCATCATGAAGACCTTGCGCTGCTGTGGCGGCATGCTGTCGAGGCTTCGGTCGATGGCCGTTTTGAGTTCCTGATAGTAAAGCTCATCCTCGGTCGTGTTGGCAGCGGGGCTTTCGGATTGCAGCGGCAGGGCATCCCGCAACTGGCTGCGGATGGCCTTCATCGCAGCATTGCGGGCACAGGTGAACAGATAGGCGTCAATGGAATGGATCTCATGGAGACGGTCCCGACGGATCCAGATGTCTAAGAAAATGTCCTGAACGATGTCTTCCGCCATGGTCTCGTCGCGGCATAAACCATTGACGAAATACTTCATCTTCACGTAATAGCTGTTGAAAAAGCCCTTGAACGCCTTTTCCGAATTGCCGGAGAGCGCCGAAGCCAATAATTCATCCGAGATCGCCATATACGTAAGAATAACCAATGAAAAGCAATAACAGATGCAAAGTTACGAAAATTCAGCTGACGGACAAAATGTTCATGCCGATTTGTCCCCTCTTTTTCGCCATCCGTAACGATCTTCCGGAATCGGCAGGCAGTTGCAACGGGCAATCGTAACTCCAATACTGTCAATGCGATGGGAATGACGACGGTGATGCCCGTTGACGGGATGAACGACGGAGGAGGATGGAGGATGGCGTCGCCGCGCCCGATTTGCACCTCCCTTCTATGGCCTTCGGGGGTGAAAAAGCGCAAGTTTTCGCACTTTGAAAGTTTTTTCTACCCTTTTGGTCCTTTATTCTACCCGCATTTCGTTTACTTTCATTAATTTTGCAACGGTTATCGTAATGCCGGTCTGTACGAACGACATGGATGTCCGGAAGTGATGGTCCTGCCGGGCGGAAGGCAATCCGCGGATCGTCCGCAGCGATGTGGCCCTCCTGCAGAGGCGCAGTTTCCGGTTTTCCGCCGGTGGTCTGAGGCTGTGGCGCATCTGCGCAGTCAGCGGGCAAGGATGACCTGATGTCAGACTTAAAGGCTTTTGCCACTTATCATAAAAACGTATGAAAAGACTTTTATTATCGATCTCCGTGGGCTGCATAGCCATGCTGTGCGCGGCACAGGACAAGCCGCAGGTGAAGGTGGACGTGAGTATCGCCGGCCGGGGTGACGCTGAAACGCTCGAGCCGGGCTATACGGTCTGGCGGCCGGCGCAGGGTGGCGCAACCGACGAACTGACCGTCGGGACGCTGAAGTTCAGGTTTTCCGTACCGGAAGGCGAGACGGGTCATACCTGCCGGACGGGCTGGAACAAGACCTTCGTGCAGAATGCGGAGGCCAAGGCGCAGAACGGCAGGCTCACCGGCGACGGCCTCTCGCTGGACCCGACCACAGGTTGCGGGGCGCTGACTTTGACCATCAGCGGCCTCCCCAAAGGCACGCATAGGCTCCAGACCTGTCATAACCGCTGGACGAATCCTGCGACAACATGCGGCTGGCCAATCAGCGTGAAGGTCAACGGCGTGCTTGTGCATGCGAAGGCGGAGCCCTCTTTTCAGGAGCCGGTTGCCGCCAACGCCTGCATCCTGACCACTACGCTGAAGGTGGAGACGGACGGCGTACCGCAGACCATCACCTTCTACACCCTCGAGGCGGACGCTCCAGCCGACGCGGGGACCAAGCAATACGCAGAAAAAGCACCGGTCATCAACAGCTTCGAACAGAATACGATCGGGCTGAACGCGCAGGCCAGGAACCCCGATCCGCACAACGGCGACCTCCACATCGATGCCGACGACGGTACATACAGGCTCTCCTGGTCGGCCGCCAACCGTCCGATCGTGAAGCACATCCTCTATTTCGGCAAAGACTCCGTATCGGTATCCCGGATGACGACGCCGCTTGCCGAACTGACGGATACAGCCTATGCCCTGAAGGATCTCTACTCGATGGACACCTACTTCTGGCGTGTCGATGAGGTGGACGGGGCCGGGCAGGTCACTCCGGGACAGGTTTGGCATTTCCGTCCGCGCCAACTTGCCTTCCCTGGCGCTGAAGGTTACGGGCGATATGCTACCGGAGGGCGAGGCGGAACGGTCTATCACGTCACCAATCTTTCCAACGATATGGCTCCCGGGTCATTCATCTACGGGCTTAAAGGGCTTCGTGGGCCCCGCACGATCGTCTTTGATGTGTCTGGCCTTATTGTCATGAGCGACGACCATCTGCAGGATATCCCTTCCGTGTTCACGAATCCTTACCTGACCATTGCAGCCCAAACGGCTCCCGGAAAGGGCATCTGCCTCAAGTATAGCAATATGGGCATCGGTGAAGAGTCGATCGTCCGGTTCCTCCGGACCAAGCGCGGGTATGGCGCAACGGGCAATGCCATCGGTTTCGGAACCAATCATACGATCCTCGACCACTGCACGGCGGCCTGGGGAACGGATGAGACCGTCTCCGCCAGAGGGGCCAGGATGATCACCTTCCAGTATTCGATGATCGCAGAAGCGCTCGGCATTGCCGACCACAAAAACTACCCCGCCGGAACCAATCACGGGTATGCGGCCACGATAGACGGGAAGATCGGAACCTACAGTCATAACCTCCTCGCCAACTGCGCGGGTCGTAACTGGTCTCTCGGAGGCGGTATGGACGGCACGAACACCGCCGTCGGGCAGATGGACATATTTAATAATGTGTGCTATAACTGGAACCGGCGGACCACGGACGGCGGATGTCATCAGCTCAACTTTGTGGGCAACTACTACAAGATGGGGCCCGACACCAGGAAGACGATCCTCTTTTCGCAGGACTATGAGAACATCGGCTCGCCGCAAAGCAGGTGGCAGGCCTACGTGGCAGGCAACATCCGGGAGAACAGGGACCACACGCTGACCACCGACAAGCTCAACGACACTTATCAATACACCCTGTCCAACGGAGCCGTGGACCCCAACACGCGCACCGACGGATATGGCTACCAGACCTTTGTCACGTCGCCTTTCTTCCCCTCCTATGCCACGATCCATACGGCCAGGCAGGCTTTCAAGATCGTGACCAGTGACGCCGGAGCCACCATGCCGTGCCGGGACAACCAGCATGTGCGGATCGTGGGCGAGACCCTGCATGGGAATTATACCTACGTCGGGAGCCGGTCCGGCATCAAGGGAGAGATAGACCGGGAGTGGGACATCACTGCCGAGAGCGCCACACAGGGCTTTGAGGACTGGCCCGAGGAGCATCGCGGCGCAGACTTCGATACGGATCAGGACGGCATTCCCAACTGGTATGAACGCCTCATCGGCAGTGACGAGCACAGGGCAAGCAATAACGAAGATCCCGACCGTGACGGCTGGACGCTGCTCGAAGACTATCTCGAGTTTATGGCCCATCCCTATCTGCTCATCGCGCCGGGACAGTCGGCCACCTATCAGCTCACGGAGTGCTTCCGGGGATTCACAAAGTCGCCCGTCTACAAGATCACCTCTGACAGCAGACTGTTCTCGGCCTCGCTCACGGATGCCACCGTCACTGTCACCGCAGCAGGCTCAGAAGGCCTCGGCAGGATCACCTTGGAAGTCACGGATGCCGATGGCGACTCGTTCAGTCAGACCTTGGGGATCGCCGTCAGCGGCCGGGCCAGTGGGATCCGCACCGTCAGTGCAAAGCCAGAAGGGCAGGTGGTCAGTCGGACCTTCTTTGCACCGGACGGCCGGCAGGTGGGTACACTGAAATCGAAAGAACCATACATCATGCAGGTCATGACGGCGAAGGGCGAGGTGCACACGGCCAAAGTGCTGGCCGACTGACGGCTGTTGAAAGAGGGATAAGTCGCTTCGTATCAGGCGTTTGGACCCTCTTTGTGAGAGGCCCTCGTCCCCTGCCTTCCGCAGAGCTATGCTTTCGGCCGTCAAGAGCTATGCTTTCGGCGGCCAAGAGCTATGCTTTCGGCAGCCAAGAGCTATCATATGCGCAGCCCATATGAATCCTCTGCTGGAAGCGCCTGAAATCTCAGCTCAAAAGAGTCGTTTCGTCTGCCGCTTCCGGAGGGAAGATGTGGCGTCTGCGGATGTGAAAAACACAGGTCTGAGAGAGATCTTGCAGGTATTTGGGAGATATTTCTACCTTTTTGATAAGATATTCCACCCCGGTTTCGTTTGGTTGCGTTATTTTTGCAACGGTTACTCTTGGCGAGAGGAGCCTGAATCATGAGGAATGCAGATGTTTTCTGTCTACTAATACCAAATTATATACACGATCTGATAAAATCAAATACCCAAAAACCAAAACCATGAAACAAAGACTACTGAAAGCTTGCGGGAAGGTGAGCCTGCTGTTGTTGGCCGGTACGCTGCTCTTGGTAAGCTGCGCCATCGGATACGATTCGCCCGATGGCTTCGATGTGGGGGTGCGCAATGCCCAGCTGGAGACCCCTGATTCCATTTCGTTCGTCGTGAGCACCGACGGGACCAAGGCGACCATCTCATGGCCGCTCGTCATGGGCGCGAAAGGTTATGAAGTCTCATTCCTGAATGTCGATGATCCGGAAGCGCCGAGTGTGGTGGGCGGCCTCGGCAAGTATCTCGTCGACGGCAGCTCTGTCACGGTTCCCGTGGCCGAAGATTCCAAGTATCGCTTCGAGATCCGGGTGATCGGCAAGGAAGAGTTGGGCAACAAGGATGCCGCAGAGCCGACGGCATTCGATCTGACGACATTGGTGAGATCGGTTGCGACGATCCCCGATGGGTCGGATATCTATGCCTACCTGCAGGCAAACCCGATTGATTCGGTCGGCGAAGAGGCCGCTGTCGATCTCGAGCCGGGCGGAACCTACACGCTGAGCGGGCCGGTCGACTTCGGCGGACAGAAGCTCACCTTCCGCGGCGACAAGCTCAAGCGGGCCACGGTGAAGGTGACCGGGCCAGGCGCACTCTACACCTACTCGGGCCTGAAGGTGAAATACCTCAATTTTGACATGACGGAAGCCACGGCTGCATCGTTCATCTTCATGAGCGCCGACAATCTTCCGTCGTCCATTCTGAGCGAGAATTTAGGTTACACCCGCGGCGGCAGTCCCCTGAGTGGGATCTATGTCGTCAGGGATCCGATCTACATTGCGCACTGCTGGTTTAAGAACATGCCGGGCGCCATGCTGCATGACAACTCGATCGTCTGTGCCTATTGGTACTTCACATTGACCGACTGCATCTGCCAGCTGAACAATGCCAAGGGCGAACCCTTCATCAGTCTGCAGAAAAAAGGACGCATGGTGAAGCACCTCGAACTGACGAACAGCACGATCTATGACGTCGTAGACAACGCCTCGACCTACTTCATCCGCTACTCCAACAGCTCCAACGCCCGTCCGGACAAGACCTTCGGCGACGCCGGCAGCGAGTACAAGAGCCAGAGCTGGACGTTTGCCAACACGACATTCAGCAAGACCTTCTCCGGCCAGAAGTTCATCAACAACGTCGCAGCCAATGATATGACGCTCACGGTTGACCACAGCATCTTCTACGATATCTGCCAGACACGACGCTTGGTTGGCAGTAACCGAACCTACAAATTCAACTTCTGGTATGCATTCACGAAGCCCGACTCGAACGATCCTAAGCAGAAAGACAGTTCCGGAGCACCGTTTGCGTCAGAGTATGATCCACAGTTTAAAGGCTCTATCACACAGCCGCTCGACTTGGCTCAGCCCAATGGCGGCGTCGACTTCACGCCCCAGGAACATGAGATCATCTCCAATTCGGGTGGCGATCCACGCTGGTTGCCGGGTAAATAAACAGACTTTAACCTTAAAAACACCGCACAATGTATAAGAAAAAACATATTATCAATATCTGTCTCTGCCTGTTGACTTGTCTCACTTTGCCTGTCTACGCGCAGCAGACTGACAAGGTACCGGCATCGAAGGCTTCACAGATGGTCAAGGGAACAGTGGTCGACGAGAACGGCGATCCGATTATCGGTGCCACGATCGTAGTGGTAGGGAAGAATAAAAGTCAAGGCACGATCAGTGACTTGGACGGACACTTCTCGCTGATGGTGCCACCTAAAGGCAAGATCAAAGTCTCATATATCGGCTACATCCCACAGGTGGTGTCCGATCTGAACAATCCAAGGATCCAAATGCATGAGGATGCGAACAATCTTGACGATGTTGTCGTCGTTGGATACGGTGCCCTGAAGACAAAGAATGTGACGGGAGCGGTAGAAGTGATCAATGCAGACGATCTGAAAGACCTTTCGGTCAGCAACCTTTCCGAGGCGCTGGTCGGTCTCTCTCCGTCCATTCACGTTGACATGCCGGGCACCGGCCGACCTGGAGAAAATGCCACTATCACCATCCGGCAGGCTAAGGATGCCGTCTCGCTGGTACCTACCGGAAAGGACGAAGGAGGACAGGCTATCGGTGGCAATGCCAATCCAAGACCGCTCTACGTCATCGATGACTTTATCACTACAGAGGAAGCATTCAACAACTTGGACATTGACGAAGTGGAAAGCATCACGATCCTGAAAGACGCATCAGCTGCCGTCTATGGCGCCTACGGTGCTTACGGTGTCATCCTGGTCAAGACCAAGCGCGGAAAGAGCGGCACCCCGAAGATCTCTTATTCAGCGCAGTTCGGCTATGTGGATGCTATCAAGCACGCAAAGATGCTCGATGCCTACAACTATGGATTGATCTACAATGCGGCCAGGGCTGCAGGGACGGCTACGAATGAAGCTGCGTCGGATGATAAAATGCTGGATTACTTCCAGGGAGATGAGCTTGAGGCTATGAAGAATCTGAATTATGATCTGCTGGACAAATATTGGTCGTCATCGCTTTCACAGCGTCACAGCATCAATATGAATGGCGGAACGGAGCGAATGCAGTTCTTCAGCGGTGTCTCTTATTACACCCAGGACGGAAATATCGGCAAGCTGGATTATGACCGCTGGAACTATCGCGCCGGCGTCAACGCCAACATCTCCAAGTTCTTCAAAGCTTCGCTGTCCGTGTCGGGAGACTATTCGTCCAAAGTATCCCACATGTCGAGCGCCGGCGGAAGCGGGAGTCAGGAGGATTACAATTATATGCTGAAGAATCCGCCATACGTTCCGGATCAGATCGCAGACTACCCGATCTACCATTCGGGCATGCAGAACAGTCCGTCGTTCAAAAATTACTACAACTACCAGAGTTTGTACCGCTCGCAGAACAATCGGGAGAACACGGCGAATTCAATGGCTATCCAGGCTTCATTGGAGCATGACTTCAGCTGGTTCAAGCCTCTGAAAGGACTGCGCGTGAAGTTTACCTATTCCAAAAGCATCGACAACGACAAGCAGAACAACATCCGCATGCAGAATACGGTATATCGTGTCAAGAACAGAGGAGGCTCCGGACATCACTTATACGTCACGGATCCCAACATGATCATTGACAACGATCCGACTGTCGATTACGATGAGACAACGTTGGAAGGCTTCCGTTTCACGGACTACGCCAATCTCGAGAAGCGTGTGCTAAACGATGGACAGAGCTCTTTTATCAGCCGCACGATGAGCCGTGGCGATAGCTACCAAACGAACTTGATGTTCCTCTACAACAGAGCATTTGGGAAGCATAACATCAGCGGAACTTTCTCCATAGAGAAAAGCGAGTCATCCTCTGAGTATGTGGAGGCTCAGGGAACCCATCCGCTGCCTTTCACGGATGGACAATCGACCTCTCTGTCGGACGATTCGGAGAAGACGGTCAACTGGAATCGCTCCGAGGGCGGCAGTCTGGCTTACATCGGACGTTTCAATTACTCCTATGCGGACAAGTATCTGTTTGAGTTTCTGATCCGCTCTCAGGCTTCCACCAAGTTCTCACCAAAGAACTATTGGGGCTATTTCCCCGGAGTATCGGCCGGATGGGTCATGTCCGAGGAACCTTGGTTCGACAAGGAGAAGTGGGGGATTGACTTCCTGAAGTTCCGTGCTTCGTTCGGTCTGATGGGCCGCGACAATGTGCAGGCTTGGCGCTGGCTTCAACTCTATTCTTATAATGAATATGGCGGCGCTATCTTCGGAACCAATCCGAACGTCATCTCGGCCCGTTCGTTCCAGCTTCCTGAAAAGTCCGGGACGAACCCAGACCTCCGATGGGACAAGAACTATAAGACTAACTTCGGTATAGACCTTCGTATGCTCGATAATAAGCTGTCCTTAACATTGGACGGATATTATGACTTCAGTCGCGAGATGTTTGATTATCCATCGGCGCATGTGCTGCCCGGCACCGTCGGAATTTATGCGGCACCGGAGAACTTCGGTAAGATGGACACCTATGGATTTGAAGTCATACTCGGCTGGCGGGACAGGGTGAGCAAGGATCTTTATTATTCGATCCGTGTTGGTACGGGTTATGATGACAACAAAGTGCTCGAAACGAGCTGGGCGACGGATCCTACGTTCGGAGATAAGGTGCATGGCAAGCGATCTGACCGTGGTCTCTGGGGGCTGTCCTGCATTGGCATGTTCCGCAGTTATCAAGAAATCGAGGAATACTTCAACAAGTATCACATCACCAGCTATTTAGGTCTGACACAGAAGAACGTACATCCCGGTATGCTCATCTATGAGGATATCCGAGGCCCGAAGGATGAAAACGGCAACTATACCGCCCCTGACGGCGTGATTGACGGAAGCACCGACGTGGTGCAGATCTCGCATCGTGACAGCAATCCTTATCGCGTCAACACCAACTTGAATCTGGTCTACAAGTCGTTCTCACTGCAGGCAACGTTTCAAGCAGAATGGGGCGCCTACACCTTAGTGCCCAGTTCGCTGCGCGGGGAGTCGTATCGCAGCATGGAAACGACCAACATCAACGCGATGTGGCGTGACATGTACGTCTACGAGGACGTTAAGGATCCTGCCGGGAATCTGATTGCTTTTGCCAACAGAGACGCCAAATACCCGAACATCCGCTATTCTTCGCAGAACGCTGTCAATTCTACCTTCTGGCGTATGTCGGCCGCTGAAGTCCTCCTGAGGAACATCTCGATCGCCTATACCTTACCTAAGAACTGGGTGAAGCAGCTCGGTCTCGGCAGCGTAAGACTGAACCTGACTTGCCAGAACGCCTTGAGCTTCTACAATGCCATCCCTGATGGAGCCTGGGACACCTTCGCCGGAACATACGGAAGTTATCCGCTTGTCCGCACGATCACGATGGGCGCCAAGGTATCTTTCTAAAATGAATGAATCATCATGAATATTCCTATGAACAAAATATATAAAATCGGTTCGGCGGCCTTGATCGCCTTGAGCCTTACAATGACAGGATGCAGCGACGGGTTCCTTGCCGAGAAGCGTCCTTATGGCAGCTTTGGACCCGAGCAGGTGTATGGTGACTGGAGTTCGGTGAAGCTTCGTCTAAATTACATTTATCAGAAGTCATTGCCTTATTATAAAGGTTCAAACCTGACGCGTGACAATTATCCGCCTGATCTCTGGCCAGTGGGGCTTCCCGATCTGCTGTCCGCGAACACGGAAGAGTTTACTGGTTACGGTCAGTATAATGACCCGGTCAACGTCTGGACGAATACAAACATCCACAAATATTTCTACTATGGCATCAATGAAAGCCCGTGGAAGAAGATGCGTGAGTGCACGGACGTAATCGTGGGAGTCAACGAGACGGAGAACTCGGGGCTCACTCCGACCCAGAAACATGAGGTGGAAGGACAGGCCAGATTCTTCCGGGCGACGCGCTATTTCCGGCTTTTCAAGCGCTATGGCGGCCTCCCTGTCGTCCGCGGATTGCAGAGCACGCTGATGGGCGACCGTGATTCGCTTGCCATATCCCGCCAGTCGACAGAGGCAACGTATCAATTTATGATCGAGGACTTGAAGTATGGCGGCGAGCATCTGCCTGCACATTGGGACGAGGCCGCCAACGACTGGGGCCGCATCACGGCCGGTACGTGCTATGCATTGGCCGGCATTATTGCCAACTATTATGCCAGTCCGGTGTTCAACAGGACTGACGACGTTGCCCGATGGGACTCGGCTTACGTGCTCAACAAGAAGGCCTTGGAGGTCCTCGAACAAGGTGGGTTCGGTCTGGCCTATGAAGATAACCCCGGCACCAACGCCAGCAACTGGGCCAAGATATGGTGTAACATTCTCGCTGGAGACGGCAAGGTGTCCGAGGGAGTGTACATGGCGATCTGCAATAACGCTGAAGGAGAGAACGATCTGTACAACTGCTGGGAGCAGAGTATACGTCCCGGGAACGCCAATGGCGGTGGAGGAATAGAGCCTACGGCAGAGATGGTCGACGCCTTCCCGATGGCTGACGGCAAGCGGCCTGCGGAAGCCGGACTGTACAGATATGACAAGAAGCTTTTCTTCCTGAACCGCGATCCGCGTTTCTATCGCACCTTCGGTTTTCCCGGAGAGGAATGGAGGTTCAGCGGGACCATCGCTGCGGACCGCGTGGATCAGTGTCCTTATCTGAACGGAAACGACTACCAGTTGATGAACTTCGCATGGTATCCTGACGCAGAGACTGCGAACAACACCGTCCAAAGCGGTTACTTCACCGACCTGATGGGCAGCAGCGGCAAGACGGTCTATGTCCGCAAGAAGTCACAGGATGCCGCCTTGGGTGAGAAAGCCTTGTATCAGTTCCAGAATGACGGTGGGTTCCGCATAAACGGACAGCCGCTGCTGGCGATCCGTTTCACAGAAGTGCTGCTCAATTTTGCCGAAGCCGCCTGTGGCACAAACCATCTTGACGAGGCCTGGGAGGCTTTACTGAGGATCCGCAGGCGTGTGGGCTACACGGGAGACTGCGGCTTGGACCCTGCCATCCGTGGCAACCGGGCCAAGATGTTTGAGGCTATTCTCTTCGAACGTCAGGTCGAACTGGCTTATGAAGGCAAGCGATTCGACGACTGCCATCGCTGGATGCTCTTTGACGGAGGTGCTGGTCAGGAGGAGATCTATGCGGGATGGAAGTTGACCGGATGGAATGGGAACACGTGTCAGTATCTCGGTGTGACGCCCTTAAACGACATGTTGCTCCACCGGATCGAGCTTTACTTTGATCCGGCAGTCTATACGGGAGCGAAAAATGTGGAATCCGATCCTTTCACTGTGTTGGGCATCAGCAAGCCGAAGGCATTGGCGCTGACCGAAGATATGACCGCCCAGACCACCGAAGGGGCGGAAGGTGCCATCGAGATGACCTATGCGGACAGTCGGGTCAAGGCACTCTGCGACTTCTACAGCAAATATCTGCTGCGGAAGGATATAGATACGATGACCAGTACGGCGGAAGTCGGACCCGCTCCCGTATGGGGGAAGACGCTCTATCTGATGGGATTGGGCGAAGGAGACCAGGTGCAGAATCCCGGTGTCGTGCAGACTGTCGGATGGAACAACAGGTTTGGCGGCATGGGAATCTTTGATCCTCTGAGCAAGACTCCCAAGACGGGCATCTCCGATGAGGAAGCAGTGACGCCGTGAGGATGTTGCTGCAGATGGCCGATCAGGGCTGCAGACATGTTGTCCACAAATTGTGCAGGAGGCAGATCGTTGCGGTCTGCCTCTTTTCATGTCGATTCCTGACGATTTGGCGAGGATGTGACGGATTTGTGAGGCTATTCCGGAGAAAAGTCGTAACTTTGCATATATCAATCTTATGACAATGAAGCAGACAATATTATGGGGGATCGTGGGAGCGACGATGCTGGTGTCTTCCTGTCGGACACACTATCAGCTGACGGGCATCCGGCGCACCCGCATCCTCGTGGACAGCCGGTATGACGCGCAGCCGGATGCCAAGGCGGTCGCATTCGTGGCTCCTTACAAGCAGCAAGTCGACTCGATCATGAGCCCCGTGGTGGGCAAGATCGACCACTATATGGCTGCCAGACGCCCGGAGAGCGACCTGTCCAACCTCCTGGCTGACATCTTGGTGTGGGGCGGCAAGGCTTATGCCGAGCGGCCGGACTTCGGCGTTTACAACATGGGAGGCATCCGGGCGGCCTTTGCCAAGGGATCTGTCACTTACGGTGACGTGCTCGACGTGGCTCCGTTTGAGAACAAGATCAGCTTCCTGACCCTGACCGGGCAGCAGGTGCTGCAGCTCTTCAGGGAGATGGCAAGGAGCGGGGGCGAGGGCGTCAGCCACGGTGTGCGATTGCTGATCGGCCGTGATGGTACGCTCAAGTCAGCCTCGCTCAACGGACAGCCGGTCGACCCGCAGGGGCGGTACCGTGTGGTCACGCTCGACTATCTGGCGCAGGGAAACGACGGGCTGACGGCTTTCAAGGACAAGGCTGACTTTGTCTCGCCTCAGAACGAGCAGAGCAACGTGCGCTACATCATTATCAACTACTTCCGGGAGCAGGCTGCCGCAGGGCGGACGGTCAATGCGCAGGTGGAAGGGAGAATCACAAAAGAATAGGCTTATGAAGACAAGACTGACACTGACGGTATGGTGCCTGATGGGGGCCATGGCCCTCTGCGCACAGAAGACGCTGACCGTCCTGCATACGAATGATACGCACAGCTGTGTGATGCCGCTCAACGCGAACCTTGCCGATACGCTGCTGGCCGGACGGGGAGGGTTCATCCGCCGCCTCGCCATGCTGAAGGAGGAGCGGCAGAAGGATCCCGACCTGCTGCTGTTTGACAGCGGCGACTTCAGCCAGGGATCGCCATACTACACGCTCTTCAAGGGTGACGTGGAGGTGGGGCTGATGAACGAGATGGGCATTGACGCAGGCACGATCGGCAATCATGAGTTTGACTACGGGATAGACAATCTTGCCCGCCTTGTGAAAATGGCCCGGTTCCCGATCCTCTGCAGCAATTACGACTTCACGGGCACGCCGCTTGAGGGGCTCATCAAGCCCTATACGATCATCAAACGCAACGGCATCCGCATCGGCGTGTTCGCACTCGGGCCCAGGTTGGATGGACTTGTCGACCGGAAAAACTACCGGCAGACCAGATACTTGGATCCGGTGGCGACAACACAGAAGATGACCGACCTGCTCCGGGGCGTGGAGAAGTGTGACGTGGTGATCCTTCTCTCACACCTCGGATGGGACGAAAGGGGACTGAATGACAAGGTGCTCATCTCCCAGAGCAGCGGCATCGATCTCGTATTGGGCGGTCACAGCCACAGCTATCTCACCTCCCTGCAGTATGTCAAGGATCGGGACGGAAAGGAAGTGGCGGTGGATCAGAACGGGAAAAACGGCATCTACATCGGCAAGATGACGCTGACGTTAGCGCGGAGACAGGCTACTCGAAATAGAACGAGAGCGCGATAATCTTCGTGCGGGCCTCGCCGACGGATTTCGCATAGGGTATCATGTTCTTGTCCTTCAGTTTTCCGACATTGTCTGGATCAAGACTGTTGATGAGGCTATACATGAACTTGAGCTCGGGGCGCAGCTTGAAGAAAGGCAGATAGAAGTCACATCCGATGCCGATCTCTGCGTAGACGTCATACTGCTTGAGCCTTACGTAGTTTTCACCGCGCCCGCTGAGGTTGATCATCGGATTGAGTCCGGCCATGAGATATGGCCTGTGGTTGTTGAATCGCGGCGCAGCGAAGATCAGATCGAGTGCAGATGCGATGTAGACCGTCTTGAGGTCCTGATGCTGTTCGGTCGGAGTGCCGTCGGCGTTGACCTCCTTCAGATTGCGGAAAGTGAGGTGGCGGTTGCCGAAAAACATGGTCGGAGCGACGCGGAACTGGAAATGCTGCGACAGGCGCAGTTCGCCCAAGACACCCACGGTGAAGCCCATATCCCATCGGTCTTGATCCGCGGAGATGAGGGATTCGACCGTCGTGCCGTCCTCGAAGGTCGTCACTTGCGGTCCCATGTTCATCAGCTCGACGTCCTGAAAGTGGGTTCCGACGATGATGCCGAAATGCAAGGGGCGCAGGTCGGTGTAGGGTCTGTTCTCCACCGTCCTCTCCTGCGCAACGGCTGTCATGGCCGTCAGCATCAAAGCTGATATCGTGAGGCGAAATCGGTTCATATACTTTTAGATAACGGCAATTGCGATGGGTTATTGTCTGAAGGTTTATTTCGACATTGTATAAATTATCTAAATTGCGATCACCATTTGTAGGTATTTGGAATAATAATATTATCTTTGCAACGTACAAAACTCGGTATGGCAGCCCATCCGGGTGCAATAACATTATGAACAATTAAACAACGAATTACTATGGCTTACGTAATTAGTAACGACTGCATTGCATGCGGAACATGTATTGACGAATGTCCGGTTGAGGCAATCTCTGAGGGCGATATCTACTCTATCGACCCGGATGCTTGTACAGAATGCGGAACATGCGCAAGTGTTTGCCCGAACGACGCAATCAGTCTGCCTGAATAAGGAACACAACGAATCAGTTGTCGAACGAGGCGGTCCATGTGGGCCGCCTTTTTTGTGCCCGCAAAGCATCTTGCGATAACCCGGATGATGCTCTGTCGAGTAGTGGTGCGGTTTCGTTTTGTTTAGAAAGACTACGTCGGCGACCTGTTGCAGGGTCTTGGCATCATCGTACGGATGAGGCTTGAATAATGCCGTGCTTTGATAGTGTAAAGTCTATGTTTTGTTCAAGTCACTGCGTTGGATAGTCCAAGTCTCTGAGCTGCATTTTTGAATGATTAGTTATGGGCGTTCTTTTCGTACCGACAGGTTGGTAAGGCATAGATTTACGTTACTCGATTCGGATCATTTTCACTACCCAGGTTTACATCTTTTTCCTGCGTTCTGTAAAGTAAATCAGTAAATTTTAACCGGAAGTGTAAAGCTTTTCAGGAAGCAAGTATAAAGCAGGTAAACCAATTCAGCAACAACATCCCAAACCGTGTGAAGTAATATCAGGCATAGTCACTTGTTACAGTACGCTGAAAAATGAACATATGTTGGTTGACCTATGAAGTTACCTGGTTGACTATGCACATCTGTTATTCTTGTATTTTCATGCTTTCCGACTGCTTTCGTCCGCTTGTCGGACATCTTGTCTGCCGGGCATCGAACGAAATCCGTTCGGACTCTAATGACCGGTCCGGATTAAAAGAAGGGATACCATCTTGCGGATGATATCCCTTATGAAGTTGTACATTCAAGTTAGTAGACTTACTTGCCGAGAGCCTGCTTGGCGGTCTCGTTGTTGGGGTCGATCTCGAGCACCTTGTTCCAATATCCGTTGGCCGTAGCCTTGTCGTTCTTCAGCAGGTAGTAGTAACCGAGATAGCGATAGGCTTCTACAAGGCGGTCGTCGTCGCGTTCGCCCTTGGTGGTGTGTCCTTTAATGATCTCGATCAATTTCTCATAATGCGGTTTGGCTGCACCGGTCTTGGTCTCTGGGTCGAGGCTGTAGCCGATGTGGGCACGCTGATAGGTAGCGAAGTCGGCTGCGCTCGGGAACTTCTCGACCATTTCGGCGTAGATCTCGTCTGCCTTCTTGTAAGTTGCGATCTGCTCTGCGCCGGTGAGCTTCTCGGCCTGGGCCATGTACATACCTGCCAGCGTGTTGTAGTCGATAGCGGTGACCTGCTTGAGGCTCTTCAGATATTTGTCGTAGGTTGCTGTGGCATTATTGAAGTCGCCTTTTTCCTGATAGGCCTGTGCAATGTTCTTTAATGCGTCAGTTCTGTCGGCTTCATTGTTCTCGTTGTTGGCCAGCGACTGGTTGAACATCTCAATGGCCTTGTCGTATTCCTTGTTGCCTGAATATGCGTAACCGTAATAGAGGTAATCGCTCGCTGTGATCTTTGTGGTGTCACTCTGATTGAACAGACGATCTGCATACTGCAGGGCCTCGGGGTATCTCTTCAGGTTGGTGTAGTCGAAGAAAGTGATACGGTTGAGTGCAGGATTTCTCGGGAACTTCTGGTTGCCGAACTGAGAAACGGCGAGGCTCTTCTCAAACTCTCCCTTGAGGAAGTAGTCGAGGGCGAAGTTGACGAGTTGGTCTGCTTCCATCTTGTTCTTGTCGACCTTCTCATAGAACTCGAGGGCCTTGTCCAAATTGCCTGCACGGTCGTAGATCTGTGCGGAAATGATGTCAACAGGATAGTCGGGACGCTGGCGGCGGAGCTCTTCGAGCTTGGCAACAGCTGAAGCCGGGCTGGTCTTGCTGTTGATCTGTGCATATTTGCGATAGCCTTCGGGGTTCTTGGGATCAAAGTATGTGGCATTTTCATACCAGCTGGAGGCTGCTCCACCGTTGTCTTTCACCACTTCGATGTCACCGGCCAGAATATAGGCAGGGCCATATTTTTTGTCGCGCTGGATTGCCAACTGAACATACTTGGATGCGTTTGCCGTATCTTTCACGTCAAGATAGGCGCGGCCGATGCCGACGAGGACGTCTGCAAACTTCTTGTTCTGCTTGAAGATTTGCTTCACCTGATCATCAGCGTTGGGGGCTTTTTCCTTGATGATCTTTGTCACTTGATCGATGACAGCTTTGTGGTCATCCTGTGCCATGGCGCTGGAGCTGAATCCTAACATCAGTACACCAGCTAATAGATATTTGATTGCTTTCATAATTCTCTTGTTAATGAGTTTGATGTTCCTATTTGATTGGACGAATTAAAGCTACGAAAGTTTCTATTGTTCACTAACATTAACATCGCGTATCGATATGTTTCCCTGCACGGGAAGCAGTCCGGACTTGAAGATGATCATCTGCCCCTTAGGAGAGCGGATGAAGTTTGCGAATCCCCAAGGCAGTCCGTTGATAGGGTCATTGAGCAAGCAGTAGATCGTGCGGATCAATGGATAGTTGCCGTTATATATATAATATTGATAAGGCTTCCAGCTGTTGGCCGGCGTAGCCTTGTCCCGTCGGCTTACCGACATGAGTCGAATTTTCTTGTTGAATGTAAGGTTTGTCGTGTCACGCTTGTCGTTCAGCCAGTTGCTTCCAATGATGCCGATGGCACCGGGATTTTTTTCGACGTAGTTGATTACGTCGGCCGTCTTGTTCGTAGCTACGACATTGGGATTGGTGATAGGCTTTCCTTTGAGTATGCTGTCTTCCGCAAAGTGGACTGTGCTTGACTTCTTGTTGTCGAACACCAAGGTGATCGCTCCTCTCTTTGATCCCGGGTTGATGTCGTTCCATACCTTTGCATCGCCCGTCAGAATCCTGGCGATGTCTTTCACGGTGATGAGCGTGTCTGTGTTCGCTTTGTTTACGATCAAGGCAAGTCCGTCATAGGCGACCGGTATGGCACGGGGCATGAATCGTCTGTCTTTCAGATTCTGGAGCTCAGTGTCCTTGAAGTTGCGGGAGGTGATGACTAAGCAGATCGGATTTTTCTCCCGCAGGAGCATGTTGATGCCGTCTGACTCATTTGTATAAATAGGCTTTACCTTAGCCTGCGTATAAATAGTCTCGAAGATTTCACGTTCTTCTTCGATGATAGGACTAAAACTTTCGTCAGAGGCAAAACTAATTGCCCCTGACGAATAAGTATCTGTCCTGCCGCCTTTGTGCTTCGGTTGTCCACACGAAGTCATCAGGCAAGCGGCGAGAGTCAATCCTACGAAACTGTAAGATAGTCTTTTCTTCATTTGCTGTACTGTTTACTGGAGTCGGAAAGAAACCGGTACGTTGTACTTAACACGAACTGCAGAACCGTTCTGCTTGCCAGGAATCCACTTCGGCATGCTGCTTACGACGCGCGAAGCCTCGCGGTCAAGTGACGGGTCAACAGAGCGTACGACTCTTACGTCGGTAATTGAACCATCCTTCTCAACGACGAATGAAACAACTACACGGCCCTGTACGCCGTTCTCCTGAGCAACAACCGGGTACTTGACATTATTGTGCAGATACTCCATCAATGCGCTGTTTCCACCGGGGAATGACGGCATCTGCTCTACAACGTCGAACACCTTGTTTTCTTCCTGCTTAGGTGGTTCGGGCTGAGCGATCACTTCCTTTGCCTTGAGCACTTCACCGTTGGCGTCATCGTTACCTTTGACGTCGAATGAACCGATCGCAGCCTTGTTCTCCATCAACTGATCCTGAGTCTTGATTTCATCCTCAGGCTTTACCTCATTATCCTTCTTGATGACAGGTGCGGTAAACTTGATAGAGCTCTTGACACGCTCAACAACCTTTTCAGGTTCTACTTCGATTTTCTTTTGTTTAACTTCAGCTTTCTTCTTTGGCTGATTAAGGGTAGAGAGCTCAGTCACCTGTTGGGCGGCAACCTTGCGTGCGTTTTCGTCTACAATGTTCTTAATTGCCATAGCTGCAAATGCAATAACTGCAAGTACGATGACTGAGATGATAGAGATGATATTACGCTTGGTCGTCCCTTTGCGAAGCCGGTAAGCTCCGTAGTTTTTGTTCCTACCTTCGAATATCAGATCTACCCACTCGTCTTGAATCAAATCAATTTTTGCCATTTCTTTTGCGTTTAAATTGTTAATTACATGTCATGACAATTATTCAATGCCACGCTTCTTGAGAAGCGTTTCATCTTCTGGCTTGATCTTGTCAATAACGTACTTACCAATACTGCAAATTTGCATTTCATCGAGTGCGTCAATCAGATTCTTGTATGAAGACTTGTCGGTTGCTTTGATGATGACAGTCATTGTACCGACCTTTTCACCATCAATTTCACCTCCCTTGATTTTGGCCAATTCTACATTGTAGATAGAATCGTTGTATTTCTTCGGGTCCTTCAGTTTCTTCTGATCGAGTTTGGCTTTGGCTTGCATAACCTGCTGGACAGGATATGTTCCGTCTTCTGTAACGTGGTTGATCATGACCTTGCGGATGCCGTCTTTGCCCCACGTCGTTTCTTTCAAACTCTGTGGATCTTCGTATTTCGGCTGTCCGGCAAAATAGTAAATCTTGTTGTTGGCACACACATAGACCGTAATCGTGTATGATGCCTTAGTAACAGACTTATCTTGATCCTGCAGGTTCTTGTCGTTACTTGGTACAGTTAACTCCATTGTCTGGGGCTTGGCCAATGAAGTACAGAGCATAAAGAATGTGATCAAAAGCATCATCATGTCAACCATCGGAGTGAAGTCCACGCGGACATTCATCTTCTTCTGCTTGCTTTTGTTGCCTTTTGAGTTTTGGCTTTGACTTACTTCTGCACTCATATTACTCGCCCTCCTGTTTTTTGTAAGAAGTGATCAAGTAGTAACGGTTCTTACTCATATCTTGAAGTTCGGACATGACCTTCTTGATAATCTTATAAGGAGTGTTCTCATCTGCCTTGATCGCAAGCTTGATGTCGGAGTTGACATTGAATGCCTGGTCTACCCACATTTGGAACTCACTCTTCTTACCGTCAATACTGTCAGTCGGGATTCCTTGATTCTTCAGCTCTTCGCTTCTCTGTGTATCTTCAAGATTCAGATATGCTGAGAGCTTATCCATCGATACACCCCACATCGGGTCTTTCTGGAATCTCTTCTGCTGTTCACCTGTTAACGCGACGCCAAACTGTCCGGTCATGCCCGCGAGCACATCCAGCATCTGCGCCTGATTGTCCATACTCATGAATACCTGTCCCTTTTTATCGACAAGGATATTCAGCACATTCTTTTCCGGGACTTTGATCTCCGAGACCGAACCTGGGGTCACAACCTTGACTGGTTCATTCTTCACGAATGTTGATGTCAACATGAAGAATGTCAGCAAGAGGACCATCACGTCCGACATAGGAGTCATGTCGATCCAGACGTCACTTTTCTTAATTTTTACTTTACCCATAGCGATAAATTATTAAAGGGTTAGCAAAAATTAAGCGTCTGCATGATTGGCTTCGAAAGTCTGTGCAATTGTGTAACCAACCTCATCGAGGGCGTATGTCAACTTGTCAATCTTGTTTGTGAAGAAGTTGTAAGATACAACGGCAACCCAAGATGTTGCAATACCGAATGCAGTGTTGATCAAGGCCTCAGAAATACCTTCTGACAGTGCCAGAGAGTCACCACCACCACCTGCGGCAAGAGCAGCGAATGAACGGATCATACCGGTTACAGTTCCGAGAAGACCGGTCAGTGTACCCAATGTTACAATTGTTGCAATGATCGGAAGATTCATCTGGAGTGTGGGCATTTCAAGCTGCGTAGCTTCCTCATGGGCCTGCTGGATCTTGGAAACTTTCTGTGAAACCTTGATGTTGGCTGTCGTGCTGTCCTGCTCTTTGTAAGCATGGAGGGATGCAGACACAACGTTTGCAACAGAGCCACCCATCTTATCGCATGCCTTCTGGGCTTCTTCCCACTTCTGCTCTTTTACAAGGCCCTTGATGTTGGCGACGAATTTAGTCAAGGAGCCCTTGCCAAAAGCGGTGCGAAGTGCCAGCCAACGCTCAACGCTGAGGCAGATAACGGTCAAAAGCAGTGTGTGGATTACAGGAACGACCATGCCGCCTTTGTAGATTGTACCCAGCAAATTGCCGTTCAATACGGCCCCAGAAGGATCGTTGTTGACGAAGTTAGCCGGGTCTCCCAACAAGTACTTGAAGATCAAAACTGCTGCTACGAAGCATACAACAATGACCCAAAATGCATTTCTAATTCCGTGGAAGCCCGACGATTTCTTAGGGCTGGCTGTTTTTTGTGTAGTTGCCATAATTTTTAAATTTTAATTTTTAGTTATAAATAAATTTAAGATGTTAATAATTTTCTGATTCTGTGCGAGTTGCTTGATTAATTAATAAATTTGCGATTGTTGCTTTATAGTTTAATGAGGCAAAGATAACAAATTCGATATTATTATACTCTAAATTAAGAAGATTTAACGATTTTATTTTTCTTCACGATCATCTTTCTTTGAGCTTTCGATTGTTTATTTTAACTTTGCTAATGTTTCCTTGATTCGTCGCAGTGCCTCCCGTATGTTCTCATCGCTGGTCGCATAGCTCATGCGGAAGCATTCGGGATCCCCGAACGCATCTCCGCCGACTGTGGCTACGTGTCCGACCTCGAGCAGGTACATGGCTAAATCGTTCGTATTGCTGATCACGCGGGCTCCGTCTTTTTTTCCGAAGAAGCTGCTGCATTTCGGGAAGAGGTAGAAAGCGCCTTCGGGAACATTGACTTCAAGCCCCGGAATGTCTTTTGCGAGTTCTACGATGAGGTCTCTGCGTCGACGGAATGCCTCCCGCATTTCTGCCACACAGTCCTGCGGTCCGGTATACGCCTCAACTGCTGCCATCTGGCTTACGCTGCTTGTCCCGCTCGTATATTGTCCCTGGAGCTTGTTGATGCCTTTGGTGATCCACTCGGGAGCTGCGACCCAACCTAATCTCCAGCCGGTCATGGCGTATGCCTTGCTGACACCGTTGCAGATGATCGTGCGCTCTTTCATGCCTGGGCAGGCTGCGATGCTGGCGTTCTGGCCGACATAATTGATGTGCTCGTAGATTTCGTCAGAAAGCACAAAAAGATCTTCATGGCGGCGGATGACCTCTGCCAGCTTGTCCAGCTCTTCACGGGTGTAGACGCTTCCGGTCGGATTGCTTGGCGAACAGAGGATGAGCATCTTTGTCTTCGGGGTGATGGCGGCTTCCAATTGAGCGGCTGTCATCTTGAAGTTCTGATCGAATCCGGCTTTGACGATGACCGGATTGCCACCTGCTAATTTCACCATCTGCGGATAGCTGACCCAGTAGGGGGTCGGGATGATGACTTCGTCGCCATCATTCACGAGGGCGAGGATGCTGTTGCAGACTCCCTGCTTGCCGCCTGTGCCGACGATGATCTCTGCGGGGGCGTAGTCCAATTGATTCTCCTTTTTCAGCTTGTCGGAGATGGCGTTGCGCAGTGCCGGGTAACCCGGGACTGGCGAATACTTGGAATAATTTTCGTCGATCGCTTTCTTACCGGCTTCCTTGATGTGTTCCGGTGTGTTGAAGTCAGGCTCTCCGACACTCATGTTGATCACATCGATGCCTTGAGCTTTCATCTCACTACTTTTCTGCGACATGGCGAGCGTGGCTGACGGCGCCAGGCGGATCAGCCGATCTGATAACTGTGACATAATTGTTTTGTTATTTATTCCTTGTTGCAAAAATACTCAATTTATTCTTTCTGACGAAAAAACATGGCAGTAAATTTGCGTTTTCGATTAAATATTGATCATTTTTTATCTTTTGTTTAACCCAAATGTAAAGTGTGCCCCATCCGGTCGCGTTTCGTCTGGAGGTATTTCCGGTTGTAGATGTTGGGTTTCACTTCGATAGGGACATTCTCAATGATCTCGAGCCCGTAGGCTTCCAGCCCGACGCGCTTGACGGGATTGTTGGTCATGAGCCGCATTTTGTGCACGCCTAAGTGGCGGAGCATCTGCGCTCCACAGCCATAGTCGCGCTCGTCGGGCTTGAATCCGAGGTGCAGATTGGCGTCTACGGTGTCATAGCCTTCTTCCTGGAGCTTGTAGGCCGCGATCTTGTTCATCAGCCCGATGCCGCGTCCTTCCTGCTGCATGTAGATGACCACGCCTTTCCCTTCCTTGTCTATCATCTCCATGGCTTTGTGGAGTTGTTCTCCGCAGTCGCAGCGCCGGCTGCCGAGGATGTCGCCTGTGGCGCATGAAGAGTGGACGCGCACTAAGATCGGCTCATCCGCCTTCCATTCTCCCTTGACCAGTGCGAAGTGTTCCATTCCGTTGCTTTGCTGGCGGAAAGGTATCAGCCTGAAGTCGCCGTAGGTTGTCGGCATGTCGACTTCTTCGCCCACTTCGATGATCGATTCATGCTTGAGCCGGAATTCGATCATGTCTTTGATGCTGATCACCTTGACGTCCCATTCCTCCGCCATTTTCATGAGCTGGGGCAGGCGGGCCATGGTGCCGTCGGAATTCATGATTTCCATCAGTGCGCCGGCAGGGTAGAGGCCGGCCATGCGGCACAGGTCGATGGCTGCTTCCGTGTGTCCGCTGCGGCGGAGCACGCCGTTGTCCTGGGCGTAGAGCGGGTTTACGTGTCCCGGCCGGCCGAATGTTTGCGGTGTCGAGGCAGGATCGGCCAGGGCCTTGATGGTCTCTGCCCGGTCGTGTGCCGAAACCCCTGTGCTGCATCCGTCGAGCTTGTCGACGGTCACGGTGAATGGGGTGCCGAGCACGGAGGTGTTGTCCGAGACCTGATGCGGCAGATCCAGTTCCTCGCAGCGGGATATGGTGATGGGGGCGCAGAGGACGCCGCGGGCATTCGTCAACATGAAGTTCACCTTCTCGGCCGTTATTTTCTCTGCGGCAATGATCAGGTCTCCCTCATTCTCCCGGTCTTCGTCATCGACTACGATCACGAATTTACCGTCTTTGAAATCTTTCACTGCATCTTCGATGCTGTCCAGTTTGAAGTCTCCCATATGTCATTATGTTTTAACGGATCGGCTCCTTGGGTCCTGAAGGGACGTGCGGGAGCATTTTCCACCTTATTATATTATGCGTTGCTGTTGATCACTTTCGTGCGGCTGATGATGTGGCTGTTGGTCTGACGGATCATCTTCAGGTCATTGAGCAGGCGGATGCGGAAGAGCCACATGCGGAAATAGAAGAAGAGGCCTAATGGCAGCAGGATGCCCGACAGCATGTTCAGCCAGCGGCGCTCGAAGGGTCGGGTGTGTGCCTTGACGGCCAATATCGGGTAGTTGTTGAGCTCATTGAGCACCACCTTGTCCCGTGTGTTCGAGAGATCGTCGATCACCGACTCCAAGTCTGCATTGATCCGTTCGATCCCGTGGTC
>JALFRV010000131.1 GCA_022778905.1 Prevotella sp.
CGTCCTATTTCGCCACGAGCTTCAAGAAGCGGTTCGGCTGTCTGCCTACATAGTATGCCGATCGGGCCGCCCCTGATCCTTCCGTATCGCCCGAATCGCCCCCGGAGGAAGCGACGGCCGGACACCAGGAGAACTGATATCCAAAAACGTCTGGTCCCAAGGGAGAGGGCGGCGAAGATTCATGCGGACGGGCACAAGGCCCGCCCCTGCATTTCATTGAGGCTTCATGATGATTAAACACCGCGCCATTCAACACGCTACCTCTTTAATTTATCATGGCCATGACGTCCGCCCCGGCATTTCATTGATTAAACCCGGACCGGTCATGAGAGTCCGAACTGATTTTGTCCGATGGCAGGGCAGATTGCCTGCCGGGGATCCGAAGGCGTAGCGGCCTGCGTCAAGGAAGCCAGGCAGGAAAGATGTCCGGCAAGCGGGCGAAAGCAGTCGGAAAGCAGGAAAGGACAAGAATAAATGTGCTCCAGCGGTCTAATGGCCGATCCGGGTTAAATTTAATCACTGGACATCGCATCAATCAATACTTCAAACGCATAGCTTCCCATGCGCACTCCCCTCTCGGGCTCCCCACACTACACAAAAAAATCGGGAGCGTTTCTCACGAAACACCCCCGAACTGCATACTTATAAATTTACTAATAACTCGGATTGTTCTTTCCTTCAAGCTTCGGATTGCTCTGCATTTCAGACAGCGGGATCGGGAAGAGCTCATGCTTGCCGCTCACGAAGTTGATGTAAGCCGGATAAGGCTTGGTCTTTCCACTGTTCACCTTTGACTTTTCGCCGAAGAGGGTGAGCGCATCTTTGAGCACGCCCCAACGGATAAGGTCAAACTTGCGCTGTCCTTCGAAAGCGAGTTCGAAGCCACGTTCCCAGTAAAGAGCGGTGCGCACGCGTCCCTGCTCATCACCATCAGAGATGAAAGGCAGATCATAGACCTTCGGCGCCTTATAGACGGCGGCATAGTTGTCGGCCGTCACGACAGCCGCTCCGGCACGTGCACGGATCTGATTGATCAGGTTCCAGGCCTCCGCAGGCTGGCCGATCTCGTTGTAAGCCTCGGCTGCCATCAGCACGACATCCGCATAACGCAACGGACAGAAGTTGACATCCGTGCAGTTGGGATCAAGATATCCCAATGCCATCCATTCCCGACGCCACTTTCCCGGATACCACTTGTCGGCGGCCTGCGGCTTTGACTTAACGTGAGAGTTAGTCTTTGTGTCCCAGGTATACTTGTACTGACAGATCATCACGTCACGACGGCTGTCGTTATTATCGAAGAAATTGTACCACTCCGGTACCACGCGGAAGAACGCATTGGCACGTCCCATATACTTGCTGACATCGTTCGGATTGCTCAGTACAGGTGCAGCCACCTCGGGACCATTGTAGGTGCCCCACCATCCGGATGTTCTCTTGGGTGCATTGAAGTCAAATGCGATCTCGAAAATGCTCTCGGTGGAATTCAGCTTCAGTTCGTTGAAACTCTTGAACAGGCCCTCATAGCCGTCGGCGTAGAATCCGTGGCTGCTGCCCGCGAACGCTTTCCACTCTTCGACCACCTGCTTGAAGCAAGCCTGACGCACAGCCTCATCAGGGCGTTCGAGCTTGCCGTTCATGCGAAGGCTGTAGCCTGCACGCTGCAGACACACGCGCATGAGCAGCGCCCGGGCTGCACCCTGGGTAGCGCGTTCAGGACTTGACGAAGCCGTAGCCCACGGGAGGTTCTCCTTGGCGAAGTTCAAGTCCTCGATGATGGCATCATAGATCTTCTCCCGATCAACCCGCTCGCCGAATGCAGACGCATATTCGGCAGAGTAAGTGGTCTTGAAGGGCACGTCGCCCCAGTACTTCACCAAGTCGAAGGCCTGGAATGCGCGGAGGAAACGAGCCTCTGCATCGAGCTGCCTGAGCTTGGTGTTGGTGTCGTAGCCGGCCATCTTTTCTATGCTGGCGATGGCCAGATTGGCACGGTCAATGCCTTGATAGTTGAGCCGCCAGATATTGGCAAGCCATGTATTCGTAGGCGTTACCATGTAGTGGGAGATGTCACGGCGGGTGCCATCGGTGTTGGTGCCGTTGACATAGTAAGTGTCATCCGATGACGGCGTCGCCATCTCGCACGAGCCGTAGTGGTTCTGGTCAGACAGAGAACTGTAGATTCCATAGATTGCCATCTCCGCCTTTGCCTCGGATGTGAAGTAAGTGTCTTTTTCGTAGAATGAATCGGGCTTTTCGGTTAGCGTATCCTCGCAGGAAGACAGACCTGCAACGAGGAAGGCAGATGCGATATATATAATGTATCTTTTCATGACTTGTAAGTGTTAAATTAGAATGAAACGTTCAGTCCGAAGATGAAAGAGCGGCTGCGCGGATAGGATCCGAAGTCGACGCCCGGTGTCAGAGCACTCGACATGGTCGACACTTCGGGATCGTAGCCGGAGTACTTGGTGAGCGTCCAGAGATTGTTTCCAGTCACATAGAAACGCAGTTTGCGGATGCCCAAGTTCTTGATCAGACGCGTAGGCAGCGTGTATCCGAGTGTGATGTTGCTCAACTTGAGGTAGGAAGCATCCTCTACACCCCATGAATGGATGTAGGTATTGCCTTCGAAACTGTCATAATAGGCAGCCACCGTCTTACCGGCATTGATCTGTGCAAGCGTTGCCAGATCGGTGACAACATTGCCGTTGCCATCAATGGTCATCCATCTCTTCTGGCTGCTGACCACGTCCAGACTGTTCCTGTTCTTCATACCGACACGGCTATTGATGAGCTTCGTGGCATTGAGAACATCGTTGCCGATGCTGTAGGTGAAGTAGACGCTCAGGTCAAAACCACCCCAGGTGAACGTGTTGTTCAGTCCCCCGTAGAGGTCGGGGTTGGCATTGCCGATGACCGTCTTGTCATTCTCGTCAATGACGCCGTCAGCCTTCAAGTCGGCAAACTTCCACATACCCGGCTTCATGTTGATCTTGTTGCCACGATAGGGTACCCCTTCCTTGAGCAGATAGACATCACGCGAAGCATCGTAGCCGTCGAAGTCGTCGGCCGTGTAGATGCCTATGGTCTTGTAACCATAGAACTGTCCGAGCGCCTCACCGACAGCGATCCGGTGTGTCGACTGGTTATAGCCGAAGCGAGCCTCATAAAGTTGAACCTCCTCACCGGTCAGTGCCTCGACCTTATTCTTGTTATGGGACAGCGTGAGGGCTGTTTTCCAGGTGAAATTGCTATTGGCAAAATTGACCGAGTTGATCGTCAGGTCGATACCCGTGTTGCGTGTGCGGCCGGCATTGATCATCATGGACGTGTAACCAGATGACTCCGGGAGCTTCGCATTGAGCAGGAGGTTGCTGCTCTTGTTGATATAGAATTCGGGAGAGATCGTCAGCCGCTGGCTGAAGAAGCCCAAGTCGATGCCTACATTGAATGTCTTGTTGGCCTCCCATTTGAGGGATGGATTCGGAATCTGATTGGAGGCATAGCCCGATACCAAGCCGTCCCCCAAGGCAGTGAAGACAGAATTGAGAATCGCAAGACTGTTGTAGCTGCCGATGCGGTTGTTTCCGGCCAGACCGTAACCGATGCGGAACTTGAGGTCAGAGAAGATGTTCAGGTCGCGGATGAATTTTTCCTCACCGGCACGCCATGCCGCAGATACTGCGGGGAACCATCCCCACTTGTTGTCCTTACCGAACTTGGAAGAACCATCGGCACGGAGTGAGGCAGAGAGGAGATAGAGATCCTTGTAGCTGTAGTTTACACGCGAGAAGAAGGAGATGAGTTTATCGTCGTAGTTCTGGTTGCTTGTGATCGAGGTAGGAGTACCGAGCGACATGTCAGCCAGTCCGATCTCGTCATTGGGGAAATGGTCTGCAGATCCGCTGAAATTCCTCGAACTGCGGTTGACATACTCCTGTCCCAACATGAATGTCAGGTTATGGGCCTTCTGAATGCTGGTGTTATAAGTCAGGACATTGGATATCTGGAACGCCTCTGTCTCATAGTTGGCGATTGAACCATTGATGCTCGAACGACGGGCGGTTATGCTTTCGTCGCCGTAGAAGATGCCGCGACGCTGGGTGGAGTAACGGTATCCGGTGGTGTTACGGAAAGTGAGTCCTTTCATGATGTCGTACGTCAGTCCGCCGTTGATGTTGAACGTGCGGTACTCACGGTCGTTCGTCTCCTCGCGAGCAGAGATCAGCGGGTTCTGCATCACGTTTCCGCTGTCGTCAGCGAGGATCGGATCTTCACCGTTGAGCAAGTCGAGATCCTGACCGTTGATACCTACGGTCGGACGATACTGCAGGATATGGGACATCTTATTGAATCTGGCGTCAGCGCCGCTGCCGCCTCCTGTGCCATTACCAGCCGTTCCGGCACCCCATATCTTCTGGATATCGAAGGTCGCACGGGCATTGAAGGTCAGCTTGTCGTTGATCTTTGTCTTCATATTGACAACCATGTCGTGCTTCTTCATACCGCTGTAGACCATGGCACCCTCATCGCGGAAGAAGTTGTAGGATGCGCTGTACTGGGTAGCCTTGCTGCCTCCACTGACGCTCAAGCGGTAATCCTGAACGAACGTCGTGCGTCCAAGAGTCTCCTTCTGCCAGTCCACGCCGGAGCGGTTGGCATAGTTCCGATCGAGATCGGAAAACGTGCCGTAGTCCGAGATCCAGTTGTCCATGGTCTGTGTACCGGACAGTTGGCCGACCGTACGCTCATAGTCGGCCAGAACAAACTCCTTTGTGCTGAGCACATCGAGCTTGTTGGCAATCTTCCGCCAACCCACATAAGAGTCGAAGTTGATCGTTGCTTTCGTGTTGGAAGCCCCTTGTTTGGTTGTCACAACGATGACACCGTTGGCACCGCGGGCACCATAGATGGCCGTAGCCGAAGCATCTTTCAGCACGTCAATGGTCTCGATCTCGGCAGGGTCGAGGCTTGAGAGACCGTCTTCGGTCGGGAATCCGTCGATCACATAAAGCGGTTCGTTGCTCTGGGTGATTGATATACCGCCGCGAACACGGATCGATATGCCCGATCCAAGTTCACCGTCGCTCTGGTTGACCATCACTCCGGCGATACGTCCGGACAAAGCCTGAGAGATATTACCGGTCGGAACCTTCAGCAGTTCATCGCTCTTGACGGACGAGACGGATCCTGTGAGATCCTTACGCTTGACAGTCGCGTAGCCCACAACGACCACATCTTCCATTGAGATGGCGTTTTCGACCAACTTGACCGATATGTTCCGACGACCCTTCAGGCGTATTTCCTGCGACTTCATACCGACGTAGGAAACGACCAGAACATCATTCGCCGCATCGTTGACGGCCAAGGAGAAGTTACCGTCCATATCTGTGACGGCCCCAACTCCCTTGGATCCCTTCACGGAAACAGTAGCTCCAATCACTTCCGTGCCGCTTTCGTCGGTCACGTTACCACTCACGGTTATTTTCTGGGCAGCCGCGTCGAGCGCAAATAGCAATGCCATCAGAAAAGTAGATAACAATTTAAGTTTTTTCATACTAAATACTATCACTGTTTACATAATTTATCTTGTTTTGACGGGTGTCACGTCCACAGCCTCCACAACGCGCTGTCCATCGACCGAATTATCAGAGAGGATGGAGGAGAAACGCTCTTTGCGCCTGATGTCGCCATACTTTGTCCGCTCCGCATTCCCATAGTCGAAGAGACTCCCGGTAGCAGTGTTTACGGCGGACAACTGGGCCGAAGCCGACGCACGCAGTTCGGCGAAGACTTTCCAATCTCCGATCCGAAACTCATTGCCTTGCCGTTCGACCTGCGGAGGAGTCGTTCCGGCATCCGTCAGCACGATGATAGCCAAGAAACGCGTAGACGACGTCTTCGCTGTAGAGGCCGTCAGATGCCACCATTTGGGATATTTGGTCAAGTCGACGTTTTCCAATGGCGTGTAAAAGTCATCCGTCTGGCTGATGCTGACCGGTCCTTCATTGTAGAGATGTGTCACAGCCGTGTAATTGGCATTGGTGGTCAGGGTGCCCTGCGCAGTGTCTATTCCGAACTGAACGGGGCTGTGCAGCAGCCAGTCCCAACGCACAGGATCCGTCGATCCGAGGTCATCATAGATCACTAAAATATTGGGATGCAGCAACAGCATGTGACGGCGGAACTTGTTCAAGGGTGTTGCACCGAATCCATAAGTTGCCGTTTGCGAGATGCCGGCAGCGTTGAACGCATCAATCCACATCTGATCGTCACTGACTCCCTGATAGGCTTTCGAGGCATCACCCATGCAATAGGTGACATGCTCACCCCCCATGGCACGTGTGACCATCCCATATCCTTCAGTCGAAAACGGCTGACCGATTCCGTCAACCAATATGGTGTTGTGGGCACGGGTATGACGATAGGCCAACAGATTATACTTATCGCTGAAATTCACATAATATCCGCCCGGCGCAAAGACATTCTTTCCATGGTACTGGAGATAAAATCCGTTCTGGTCTGCCAACGTATGACTGCCTGATCCAAACGTGCTCGAGCGGAACGAGACGGAAACATCATTGGCCGTGTTGGCCATATCCGTGTGCATCGTGACGATGCCCATGTCCTTATACCAATGGTATTTCTCCGAGCCGGAGGGAAAATACGTACTATAGGAACGTGTATCCGTCATGCGATAGAGACGCAGGTCGGGGTCCCTGCTCACCGATTTTGCGTTCTGCGCAGCATACCAGCCCGCATACGGGTCTTGCAGTTCGCGTGCCAAAAAGTCCACGAATGCAGTCCGCTGACGTTCAGGTTCCGGATGCCACTCGCTGCCATCGCCGAAGCCAAGACTGAGGGATTTCGGAAGCCAACCATAGGTCAGGCCCTTGCCTGCATGCAGATACCAGGGGTGACGGAGGAAATCCGCCTTGGTGGCATAACCGAAGAGCATGGGTATATAGAATAATGTCTGCGTGTTGGTGATGAAATATTTCGGGCCGTTCACCCACTCCCCGTCCCGGTTGAGACCTCCTGCCGGTGCACGGGCAGTCCATAACTCATAGTAGTATTCAAGCATCTCGCGGATCGCATCACGATAAGCAGGATGATCGTAGAGCATCAATGCCGCCTGCACATATACCCGATAGTTCTGCTGCCAGAAGTGATTGTCGAAGATATGATTCTCTTCGTAGCAGCGATTTTCAGCATAATACTTGTTCAGAACCCGGATCATGACTTCCTCGACATACGCTTTCGCCTCGGCAGACATGGTGTCATGGAACAGGTCATAAACCGGCAGGAGGCAGAGCACGATATCCGTGCTTTGAAAATTGGATTCAAACAGTTGCCTGTCTGTGAGCTTGACGGTCATCAGTTTCTGCAGAATCTGCTTCAGTTCATCGGCATATGTCTGTTGCTGGGTGATCATGTAGGCCTGATAGATGTAGTCTACATAGAGCTTCAAGGTGGATGCCTTGGTGTAGGGATTGGTCAATGCGAGGATGGCATCGTCACTATTCATACCTGTCGTAGCAAACTCGATCAGCTGCTTGTACTCCTTGATGGAGGTTCCCTGTTTGCGACCCGCCTCGATCTTATCTGCCAAGAAGCAGTACAGGCGGGGAAATCCGGTCGGCAGGTTCGCATAGAACTTATCAAACGCAGGAGTCACAAACTGTGGCGTTTCGGCCTTTACGGCGAACGAATAGGTATTGCTCCAGCCGGTCGGAGTCCCGCTGTCGTTCACGGTGCGGTATCTCCAATACCAAGTTCCGGTGTCGAGCAGCCGGTGCGGATTGAACATGCGCCAGCGCAAGACAGATGTAGTCACGGTTTCGGAAGAGCCGAAAGAAGGATCCATGGCCAACTGGAACTGGACCCGGTCACCGTTATTGACACCCTGAGGCACGATCAATGGCGATGGATTAATGAGCAATTCGTTGTCATGCTGGGGATAGGCACGCGACCTGATCTTGTTCTGAAAAGCTTTCGGGAGATCACTGAAACGGCCATCCTCGTCCAAAAACGTCACGCTGTCGATATCCATCGGTGCATACTGATAGGTCTGTCCCGAGCGCAGGACAATTGAAACGCCTTTGTCCTTGTCTACGTCCATATAGTCTATATCCGATGTAAGGAGATTGAAAGAGGGTTTTCCATTCAGACAAAACCTGACGGTCCGCTCCTGTGCCTGCAACGAACAGGCAAGCCATAGCATGATTGCGATCAGACAGTTTCTCATATCTCCAAGGCTGGGAATTGATCCGTTAAAGTTTCTTTTACCTGACCGTCCACGATCTCCGTGGCACCGCCGTCATAGCGGACGGCTGCCCCGGTGGAACTGTTTGTCACATGAAAGGCAGCCTTTCCATCGTTCGTCAGGTTCATATCAATCATCCAGTCACCCACCTTGATTTTTCCGTTGGTCACAAAGACCGGGACTCTTGCTACGCTTTGGCGTGAGTGGGTGTCGATAATGGTTGCGTAGCGATAGACACGGCTCTTGGGAGAGAGGGCCGTAAAATGCCAATGGTTCGCGTTGGGGGCAAATTTTCCCTTCGCATCCCCCTTCAGCCAATTGACTGCAGGATAGAAGAACTGGTCCGTGACGGATGTCTTCAACGGAGTGGAAGCAAACAGATAGGCATCCGAGAAGCCATATTCGTTGGAGGCTCGGACATGCACCATGCCGGGCAGGCTGTCCATCTCGATCGGCAGAAGTACCGTATGGAGCATGTAGTGCCATGCGATTGCCGTATCCGCTTCCAACTCGTCGTAGATGAACATCAGTCCCGTGGCACCGAGATCTACCACATGCCGGCGATAGGTCGTGACATGATTCTTGCCCCATCCGGTAGCCGGCGATAACTCAACATCGGCCAATCGGCCCCTCTCCAACCACAAGGGCGAGATCACTTCACCGTATGCATTCGACGCATCACCCAAGACGTAGCCCACCTGACGGCCCACATAGGAGCGCGGGATCCATCCATAGCCTTCGGTGCCGATGCGCTGTCCCATGCCGTCAGCAAGTATTGTGTTATGAGCGCGGGTACCTCTGTGGCAGTAGATGCTGTGCCGATCGACGAACGAGGTGTGATGGCCGCTGCTGTAGAACAACGGTTGGCCGCCGTAGAAAGTATTGAATGCGTTCTGATTAGCCAAGGCGTGGGACGTAGAACCGTAAGGACTGGAGCGGAAACTCCACATGGCATTCTGGCGCGGATCATTCCAATCGGTCATGAACGAAGCCAATCCGGTCGACGGAAAGACATAACCTTCAGGAAGGGAAGTCAGTCCGGGGCCTTCCGGCAAGGGCTTTCCGCACTGCAGACGGAACCAGGACAGATCGCCCGGCTTGTTGAGGAAAGCCTTCTTCAGATAGTTGGGCGTCTGGGCAAGTGTGCGACGCACGAAGTCGGCAGCATACGTATTGCCGGTCAAACGGGCCAGTGCGTCCAAATAACCCACTCTTCCTGCCGAGGGCGTAACGACGTTCAGGTGCGAACTACCATTGCCTCCGGATTTGGAAAACGGCGGTTGCTGGAAAATCGTATACATCACATTGCCCTGATACCAGGGATCTTTGAAGAAGTCAAAGCCTGAAAGATGGCTGTAGAACCATGGCACTTCGACCAGCGTGCGGATGTTGACCGAGAAATAGGAGTCACCGTTATGCCATGCGCCATCGGCATTCAGACCCGGGAAACGAGCCACCCAGAGGTTGTAGCAGTAGTCGGCCCATAGGGCAGATTGCGGCAGTTCACCGTACGTAGCGAACGCTGCCATGGTCAGGATGCGGAATGTCATCTGCCAGACATGGTTGTCCGCGATGTGGTTTTCCAAGTGATTGTTGTACTTGTCGTACATTTTGCCGGCCTTGTCGGCAATGGCTCCGAGCAGTGCCTGACGCTCCTTGACCGACAGAATGCCATAGAAAGAATCGTAAGCCATCGTACTCAGCGACAGCAGGGTGGCATCATTGAAGTCGCCCTTCACGTTCGGATCCTTGTCCCAGTTGACCATCGTGAGCACCCGATGCAATGCTTCGGTCGCGTAACGGCGGTCTTTGGTGAGCAGATAGGCACCGATCAGCGCACGGCAGTTGGCCTCCTCCTTGTCAATGATGCGACGGCTTTCACGCGTAAGATACGCTTTTATCTGCACTTGATTGGTCAGTTTCCTGACCTGTGACGTATTGATGTCCGAGACAGACAGCATCTGTTCCTTCAGCACATCATCTGCCGTACCGACATACCAGGATGCTTCGGTCGTACCTTTTGACCGCTGCATGAATTCCTGCCACTTGCTCTTTTCAACCCAGATACGCGGATGGCCGGCCGGAATGCGGGCGACCACCGCCTTCAATGACGGCGGACAGAACTTGCGGGGATTGTCTCTCACCGTGAAATGGAGACGTTCGGACATTCTTTGCTGATCCTTATGGACATAGCCGTATTGCCAATACCACTCGCCGGAAGACAGGTCCTGGTCGGGATTATAGAACGGCCAGTGCGTCCGGACCGTCGTTACGCCTTTCCGGAATGATGGGTCTTGCGAATACCTTATTATATATTGCAGGCGCTTCTTGTCGACCGGGGCGCTTCGCTGGTACCCATCCAACGGATCCTGCACATTGAGCGCGGCCTCCATAGGCCACTGGAAGGAAACCTTGCGATCTGCCACGACGGCTCCGGAAATCGGATACGGAGTAGCCCGCATCTCGTGCATGAGGGTCGGTTCGGTCAATATGATGCGGTCTTGCGCTATAGCAGCAGACACCATAGAGGACAAGATGACGGTTAAGAATGTCTTTTTCATATCACGGCTTGATGATTAACAGAATGCAAAATTAATGGTTTTCTAATAAAGAAGGATACAATTCTGTTGAACAGAATCCTAAAATCGTTTAATCGCGGGGCAAATATTTATTTTTCATACGTGTCGCCTTGGACGGATGGAGGTCCATCCACTGTCTGAGCAACGCCCGATGCCGACGGACCACCTCCTTGTAACGGGCCTCCACCGCAAGGTTTCTCATCTCACCGCGATCGGTGTTCATGTCGTAGAGTTGTTCCCTGTAACGGCCGGTATCGTACAGAACGTATTTATAATCCTTGGTCCTTACCATCCATCCAAGTGTGCCGGCAGTCTGTGCGAAGACCGTTTCGGTGACGACAAATGGCTGCCCAGGCTCATTCGGAGAGCCTGTCTCGGCAATGTGCCGGATGCTTTTGCCCTTACACCATGACGGTATCTGCACACCTGCAAAGTCACAGACGGTGGGCATCAGATCCACTCCATTGTTCACCAACTGCGGCAGCACCTTGCCCGTATTCCGCCCATTGGGCAGACAGACGATGAAAGGAATATTGGCAACGCTCTCATAAAGCACCGTCTTCTGATTCCACTGGTGCTGTGCGCAACCGTCTCCGTGATCACTGGTGAAGATGACCACAGTGTTCTTCCACAGCTTCTGCCGGTCCAGTTCGTCCACAATCTTGCCTATTTCCCGATCGACTGTCTCGATCAGACGATAATAGGCATTGAGATAGCGGCGCCAATCGTCGGGCGTATAATCCATTGTAGGATAGAGCCGATGATCTCTTGTCTTCTCAAAGGCAAGTGCTGTGGCGTCATAAGGGTTCACGGCAAAGTTGGCCGGAAGTTGCGGACATGCCTCAAAGGACGGTTCGGCGATCGTGCCGAAGGGCACATTCTGATGACGGGCATACTCACAGATGCCGTGCGGATTGTTGAATGAGGCGACCATGAAAAATGGCTTCCGGCTGTCGTGACGACGCAGGAAGTCGATGCAGGATTCTGCCAAGCCGCCGTCATCATGGCCATGCAGGCGCCGGAATCCAAACGCGTCCTCGGCCGGAAGGGCATTCGTGTTGACATGCCATTTGCCGGAATAGACGCACTCATAGCCTCCCTGGCGCACCAAGGAGCCCAATGTCTTATCGCGTAATGAATCGGGAAGCGGCGTCTCATTTTCCTGCATGCCGATCTCGGAAGGCGTATAGCCCGTGAACATCGATGCCCGCGACGGCCCGCTGAGGGGCAGTGCACAATAGGCATTGACGAAACGTACCCCCCGTTGGGCAATTCTGTCTATGGCTGGCGTGGCCACATCATCCTGTCCGGCACAGCTCATCGCCTCGGCCGTCTGCTGATCAGTCATGATATAGATGATGTTTGGCCGTTGCTGCGCCTGTGCCATGACCGGCACAAACACCTGACAGCCAAACAACAAACTATGCTTCAGATTTATTTTCTTCATTCTTCTGTTTCGTCCCATGGACTGTAACGTTTAGACCTTGCCGTTCCTGCGTCTCCCCCGTATATCGGCTCTCCGGAGGTGGTCACATAGCCATCATAAACTCGGTTGACTGATCCGGCACACAGACTTTCCACTATCAGACGGCTTATTTTGATCGTCGGACAGACGTAATACAATCTGCTTTTCATCTGACGACAAACTTGCGGCCGTTCAAGACATAGATACCTTTCTTCAGATTGCAGGCACCCGCCGTTCCGACCTGACGTCCCTGCAAATCGTAGATACGATCACCGGCCTTCGCAGAACGACCGTCTATATTCAGTTCATCTATCCCAGTGACAATGTCATCGAGACCTATTTTGGCTCCAACCGTTGTATTCGGCAGACGGAAAAAAGCCCTCATGCCCTTGATGACCTTAGTCTCCTCTGCCGGGACATAGATGTAGTTGGATGCTCCGAGGAACTGTTCGCTTCCGTCGGTGAGCATGACCGTCGGATCAAAGACGCCCACGAACTTGAAGTCGGTGCCGTTCCAGCGCTTGCTGACTGTGGTAGGCTTGGTGACCGTAATGTCCACTTGCTCGAAGGTCAGGTCAAAATCCTTGTAAGGTTTGATGAGACAAGGCACGCCCGCATCTATATGATCTGTTGTGGACGTCATGTATTTTTCATCCGTGATATGATCGAAAAGACGGATGTCGGCACCGCCCCGGGCCGCAATCATCTCTGCAGAGATCGCGAAAGGAACGCACAATGTGTTCCACTCCCCCTTGACCAAGGGTTCCCGGTCAAGTTTCACCGTCACGCCTGTAGCGAGCTGAATGACGTTGGCTGCACTTTCCTGCAGCGTCACGACATTATCTGCCGTTCCTGCTTTATAATAGACCGTCACGGCCGAAAGCGCGAGAAAGCCTTTACCGCTCCGCTTTGCGAGGGACACGGTCGTAGCCTCTCCAGTCCACACACCATCCGTATTCTCATCTTTCTCTACATAATTGCCTTCGGTAATCGTGTAATTAACATCCACCGATCCATCTGTATTTGTTTTCGTACGCGGGCGGTTCTGAGAAGAGGAAGGGTAACAGTAGACCACCTTGACGATTGAACTGCCCTCATTGGCCTTGATCACAATTGCGTTATTGGCAGACAGACAGACGGAGTTAGCCATCTTTGACCCGTAGACGGGACCGCCATAAGCTCCGCCATTTTCAGTGAAGGAGACTTCGCAGGAGACGGCTTTGACCGTTCTGATCAGCAGGGAGTCACCGTCATTCCATCCCTGTGTCGTGAAGTCAATCTTCTCAGGCGCCTGCGCCGAGGATGTTCCGGCCATCAGAAAGAGGCCAAAAAGGGTTGCAAGTAATTGTTTTTTCATGATCGTTCTGTGGTTTGATTATTGATAAAAGATTTCCATTTTGATGATGTCCAATTGTCCGCGGCCCTTCAGCTTCTCTAACGTCAGCTGATTAGCCGACCCTTCCCACGTGCGGGTAGCTTCCGAATAGGAACCACCGGAGAATGCATAGTTGACGTCGGCGCGCCCGTCTTCCATCTGCTTGGTGCGCGGCTTGCCCTTGCCATAGGAGAAGATGACCTTGACAATGGTGCGCTCACTTTCGATCTTCAGCATGTTGCGGCCGAAGAGCGAGACTGCAGTGCCGTCGAAAGAAGGATTACCATAATTGCCTCCACGGTTCATGAAGGTCACTTTGCAGGCCGTTCCGTTCAGCATGGTCTTCTGCAGTTTCATTCCCTCACTCCATCCCTGGCCGGTGAAAACGACCGTTTCGGTCGACTGTGCAAAACCACAAAGCGCACTTGCGGCAAACATCAGGCATAAGAATAATTGTTTCATTAGGTTCCGATTTTGGGTTACTGTTGATAGATTTTCGGCAGCAAAGATAGACCAAAGGCGCTAAATGGGCTTTAGATCTTGTTGAAAACGATTTTAAACATGTAGAAAAATAAAAATGCCCCTGCGCTTCTCCACGGGCCCAGAGATGACATCACAGCCGGTCAAACTTCGCGAAATGCCCGTACAGAAGCGGCTTCCGGACTGTCCATACGGATTTTTTCCGCCATACGGAACGCTTCTTCGAAGACGACGGAAAAAATCTTTGGCCCGACGAAAAAATAATGCCGGTTTGAACAGAAACAAAATTCATTTGGACAAAACAGACCATCCGAACTGATTTAAATGGGTATCTTTGCAACCAGAAAGATCAAACCAACCTATATGAAAAAGACCAGAATCCTATTATTACTTCTGCTGTTGACATCCGCCTGGTGCCAGACGACGGCCAAAGACGAGGCCGTAAAAGTAGATCCGGAAGTGTTCAACCTGCTCAACCTCGACTATCCGGGGCTCGGACAGGTCAAGACAAACTATCAGAAAGGTGACCTGCAGGCAGCTGCCAAGTCACTGCTCGACTATTATCGCGGACGCACAGGTATCGTCAACCCGGACATCAACCTACACCGTATTAATGTTAGCGCGCGCGAGCGCAAATGGGCCGACGAGGCGCTTGACCACACTTTCTACGTCCATGACGGCTATCAACCGTCATTCAATTACGGGAAAGACATCAACTGGCAATACTGGCCGGTCAAGGACAACGAGCTTCGCTGGCAGTTGCACCGTCACAAATGGTTTTCTCCGATGGGCAAAGTCTACCGACAGACGGGCGACGAGCGCTACGCGAAGGAATGGGCCTTCGAATACATAGACTGGATGCGGAAGAACCCATTGGTCGAGATCAACTCGAAAAAGTATGAGTTGCTCGATCCCGCCGATGCCGACGCAGTGCGCGAGAACGTGCGGTTTGCCTGGCGTCCGTTGGAGACCAGCCACCGCTTACAGGACCAGATCAGCCAGTTCACGCTCTTTCTCCCCTCGCCGCATTTCACGCCTGCTTTCCTGACCCAGTTCCTCTGCAACTACTACCGGCACGCCAACCACATCGTGCACAACTATTCCGCTGCCGGCAACCACCTGCTCTTCGAGTCGCAGCGCATGTTCTTCGCCGGCATTTTTTTCCCCGAATTCAAGGACGCAAAGGCCTGGCAACAGAGCGGCATCAACATTCTCAACCGCGAGATCGCCAAACAAGTCTATCCCGACGGCGGTCAGTTTGAGCTCGACCCGCACTATCATTTAGCGTGTATCAACATCTTCTGCCGCGCGTTAGAGATCGCCAACGCCAACCACAACGAGGAGGTGATCCCACAATCCTACAAGGATATCGTGGAAAAGATGATCGTCTTCTATTTCAACATCTGCTTCCCCGACTATACGAACCCCTGCTTCAGCGACGCCAAACAGGGCAACCCGAAACAGGAGATCAGCAACTACAGGAACTGGTCAAAGATCTTCCCCGCCAACGAGGCCATCCGCTACTTCGCCACGGAGGGGCGTGAAGGGCGCAGGCCCGACTATCTCTCCAAGGGCTTCCTGACCTCCGGCTTCTTCACGTTCCGCAACGGATGGGGCCGCGATGCCACGGTAATGGTCGTCAAGGCGGGTCCCAAGGGCGAGTGGCACTGCCAGCCCGACAACGGCACTTTTGACCTTTGGTTCAACGGGCGCAACCTTTTCCCCGACACAGGCTCATACATCTATGCCGGCGAAGGTGAGGTTCAGAAGATGCGCGACTGGTTCCGCCAGACCCGCGTGCACAACACGCTGACCTTGGATGGCCGCAACTTCGAGACCACCCAATCTCGGACGCTCCTATGGAAGACGGATGCCGACACGCAGGTGCTTGTCACCGAAAATCCGAGCTATAAAAACCTGACCCACCGGCGCACAGTCTTCTTCACCGAAGGCCGTTTCGTCATCGTCGACGAAGCATCGGGATCAGCCACCGGAAAGATCAACCTGCACTATCTGCTCACCGACGGCAAGGTGGCCGCCGATGCGAAGAAGGGCACGATCAACACGCTCTACGACGGACAGAGCAATGTCTTCATCAGCTGCATCGGAAGCCGCAAACCGGAGCTCAGGCAGGAAGAAGGCTGGTATTCTTTAGCCTACAGGCAGAAGACAGCACGTCCCGCCTTCTCCTATGACATCGACAAGACTGGGCCGGAGACGGTCAGCTACGTCACGCTCATCGTCCCCAACAAGGACGGAAAGCCGCATTCGTTCAAGGCGAAAATTGAGAAATCAACAGCCAAAAGCCTCCTCGTGGCCGTCAACATTGACGGAAAGAAGCAAACGCTGGCATGGAATCTATAATCAGAAGCAAAGAAACACTTCAAACATCATGAATATCAAGATCACTTTCATGGCTCTCTTAGGAGCCGCACTGACCGGTTGCTCAACGACATCTGACAAGAGCTGGACCGAGAAGGCCGTGCAGACGGCTGTGACCCAACTGACCTCCACCGCCAAGGAGGTAGACGCTTCCAACCAGTTCCCACGCTCCGTGTGGACGGGATATTCGCTGTCTTTCCTCGAGAAACAGCTGCAGCAGAGCGAGGCAACGCTCAAGGCGAGGATCTCACCCTCACCTGCCGACTCGATCCTCGGAAAGCTCCGCCTCTGCGACATCAACGACTGGACGTGCGGATTTTTCCCCGGCACGCTCTGGTATGCGTTCGAACTGACGGGCGACACGAAGCTCAAGGGCTATGCAGCCCATTTCACCAACAAGCTCTATCCTGTCAGAAAGCGCAAGGGAACCCATGACCTCGGCTTCATGATCAACTGCAGTTACGGCAACGCGCTGCGCTTGTCGCCCAACGACACGATAGCCACCGTGATCAAGGAGACGGCCGACAATCTCTGCACGCGGTTCAATCCGACCATCGGCTGCATCCGCTCCTGGGACTTCGGGACATGGAATTATCCCGTCATCATTGACAACATGATGAACCTCGAACTGCTTTTCAACGCCTATCACCTCACGGGTGACAAGAAGTATTATGACGTGGCCGTGGCCCATGCCACAACGACGATGCGCCATCACTTCCGCAAAGACTACACCAGCTACCACGTCGTCAGCTACAACAACGACGGAACCGTGGAGCGGAGAGGCACCCATCAGGGCAAGAGCGACGAGTCATCGTGGGCACGCGGACAAGCCTGGGGGCTCTATGGTTATACGATGTGCTACCGCGAAACGCAGAAGCCCGAATTTCTCCGGCAAGCCATCAACATCGCAGACATGATCATGACCAAGGTGAAGACCAAAGACCGCATCCCCTACTGGGACTATGACGCTCCGGCAGAGAAAACCACTCCTCGCGACGTGTCGGCCGCATCGATCACCGCATCGGCCATGCTCGACCTCAGTACGATCGCCCCCGAAGGCAAGAAATACTTCAATTATGCCATCCAGATCCTCAAGGCGCTCTCTACGTCCGAATATCTTGCCAATCCGAACAGCAACAACGGATTCATCCTCAAGCATTCGGTCGGCTCGCTGCCCCACGGATCCGAGATCGACACACCGATCAACTACGCCGACTACTACTATTTAGAGGCCATCGTCAAATATCGCAACCTGCAGAAATAAGAATTGCTACGCCGAGTTGGCAAAAGGCAAGCGTTTTAAGAAATTATCACATATATAAGGCAAATTAAATATGTAACCTACGCTTATTTTTAGTATCTTTGCGGTGCGAACAAAGTACAAGGATTCTATAAACACACTAAATTGATAAGCAATGGAATTTTTAACTAATGACAAGCTCGTGATTGTCGGCGCTGCCGGCATGATCGGTTCAAACATGACTCAGACAGCCTTGATGCTCCGTCTGACACCGAACATTTGCCTTTATGACGTCTTTTCTGCCGAAGGAGTTGCAGAAGAGATGCGCCAGAGCGGTTTCGACGATGCCAACATCGTTGCAACGACTGATCCGAAGGAAGCCTTCACGGATGCCAAGTACATCATCTCATCAGGCGGTGCACCCCGCAAGGAGGGCATGACCCGTGAGGATCTGCTGGCCGGAAACTCACAGGCTGCCAAGGAATTAGGTGAAAACATCCGCAAGTATTGCCCGGATGCCAAGTTCTGTGTTGTCATTTTCAACCCCGCTGACATCACGGGATTGGTCACACTCGTACACTCCGGACTGAAGCCTAATCAGGTTGCGACTCTCGCAGCGCTCGACTCAACCCGTCTGCAGGGTGCATTAGCCAAGCATTTCTGTGTCAGCCAGGCAGAGATCAAGAACGCCTACACCTACGGCGGACATGGTGAGAAGATGGCTGTCTTCGCTTCTCCCACCACGATCTGCGGCGTGAAGCTGAGCGAGATCATCGCCGGCAAGGCTACAGCCAACGGCAAAGGCCTGACCGCTGACGAGTGGAAGCAGATGCAGGAGGATGTGACGAAGGGTGGTGCGAAGATCATTGAACTGCGCCGTCGCAGTTCGTTCCAGAGCCCGTCCTATCTTGCAGTGAAGATGGTTGAGGGTGCCATGGGTGGCGAAGAGTTCGTTTACCCGTCAGGAACCTATGCAGACACAGCGCGTTACAACCACGTGATGATGGCAATGCCTACACGCATCAACGCTGACGGTGTCTACACCAAGCCCGTCCTCGGCACTCCGGAAGAGATTGCCACACTCGATGCCTCCTACGAACACCTGCAGAGCATGCGCGATCAAGTCATCGGCATGGGCATGCTCCCACCGGTTGAGAAGTGGAGCGAAGTGAACCCGAATCTCTAAGAGATAAAAGGGTAAAAAGGTTATAGCGTAAAAAGAGATGATGACAAGGGATGATGTGATGAGAAGATGAAAGGTCCTATCGGCGCATAAGCAATTGCTTTCAGCCGCTATCCATTCATCCCTCATCCTTTCATCACGTCATCTCTCCCTTTCCCACAACCTTTTTACCCTTTTACATTATTTCTTTTTTACTTTTTTCTACCCATCCCAGTGTCTTTCACACAACTGTTCAGCTGTTACTACCGTCCGCTCTGCCTCTACGCCATCCACTATCTGCAGGATGCGAACATGGCAGAAGACATCGTGCAGGAGTGTTTCATCAAGTTGTGGGAACGACAGGCGAACCATCCGAAAGCATTTCTTTTCACGTCCGTACGCAATGCCTGTATAGACCATCTCCGCAAGCGAAACCCTGTCAGCACGTCAATTGATCCTTCTGATCTCGACGGATCCATCACCGATGAAGAAGCACAGGAACGATCGTTTCATGAAGCCGAGCTATGGACCGTTGTCGATAGCCTGCCCGATCGCTGCCGTGAGATCCTCCTGCTGAGCAAGCGAGACGGACTGACTTACCGTGAAATCGCAGTCCGGTTAGGCATTTCGGAGAAGACAGTGGAACATCAGATCAGCAAGGCGCTCAAGGTCCTGCGCGGCAAAGCGGACCATTTCTACTACGTCTGGCAATTTCTTTAGTCCTGCACCGACTGTTGGGCAGCATGCTGGACCTCACACCCGGATCAGTCGTTTTCCGCATATGGACAGGCAGCAAACGCTGTTTCCGCATCCGACATGACCTCCTCCCCATTCTGCGGGACCAGCAGAAGGTCCTGCGAACGGGTTCATTCCTTATTCGATTGCATCTTCCAACCTATCTGAGGGGCCGTGGGAGACTCCTACAGGCGATTATACCGATCTGGACATGTGATACAGGCGTGTGATGGCGAGGACTGATCAATATACGCCTTTCTTGGAGGCTATGATCGAATGAAGGATGTTGAGCAGGTTGTTCCAGGACCTCGCCGAGACGTCGCGGGTGGGGAAATCGATCTTCAGTCCGATGGTGAAGCACTTGCTGAAGTTGTCGTTGACGTGTGTGGTCGATCGCCCCATCAGCGGCCCGTCGATGAAACGGATGTCGCTGCGGTTATGTCCCCAGAGGCCGAAGCGCATGTTCCAGCCTAATGAGAGCGACAAGCTGCTCAGGATGCGGATATCTACGCCGATCTCTGGCGACACGGCCAAGGCGGGCAGTCGTACGTCCCAGTCGAGCTGCAGGGCGTTTCCGGGATAGCCTTGCCCGGCTTTGTAGGTCCCCGAACCCTGCATGCGGCCGAGATTGAGGAAGTTGGTCTGGAGCGATGCGCCCACATGCGGCTGCACGATCCACTTGCGGGGGAAGAAGTAGTAGGCCGCTCCGGCCTGTACGCCCAAGCGGTTCACCTTCTTCAGCCCGATGCCGTTGGCGTAGTTGGTAACCAGTCCGTCCTGCTCGAAGTAGAGCGCGCCGGTCAGCGCAAGCCGCTTACTGAGATAGTATTCGCCGCCTGCGAAGAAGGCGTTGCCTTCGTCGTCGCCCGTGTAGAACGGCTGCCCGTCGGGCGAATCATCATTCATGGTGACGCCGCCGAAGCCTGCTCGGAGGCTCCAACGCTGCGGTTCATCGTTCTGTGCCAGTGCCGCCGCGGGGGCAGAGAGCGTCACTGCGGCGAGAAAGAGATTCAGATAAAGTCTGTTGATCATTGTTGTTCTATATGGATATCTAATGTTTGTTCGATGAGTTCGATCGTCTCGGCGAGGCTGCCGGTATGTATGTCTCCCGTGAAGCGCTTGTCCGTGTGGACAGTATGCAGTTTCACGCCGTAGAAGCTCCCGACATCGGCGAGCACATCCGCTATCGGTGTGTTGTCGAAATGCAGTATATGCGTCTTCCATGCCATCATGTTCACGGCAGGGCGGTCATTCATGGATGGTATGGCGCTGCCCTTTTGGAGGGTTGCGCTCATGCCGCGTGTCAGGACGAGGCCTTCTTTCCTGTCGCGGGCCGTAAAGAGTACCTTGCCTTGCGTGACGTAGATCTGTGACGACTGTTCGCTTTCGGCCACCTGGAATTTTGTTCCTAATACGCGCACATGGCTCAGGCGCCCTTCAATGTCGAATGGTCTGTCGGGATCGGGGACTACTTCAAAATAGGCTGTCCCGGTCATCCGGACGCTTCGCGGACTGATCCTGCGGAAGGCGATGGTGGCATGTGGCGCGAGATGCACGCTCGTCCCGTCAGGCAGCAAGCATGTCCTTTGTGTCTCGCCCGCGGCGTATTCAGTCAACGACAGCCATGTCCGGGCTGTGAGGTAGCAACCGATGACGGCCGCGATGCACGCCACTGCTGCCGCGACTTGCCAACGGTAACGTCGCCGGAAGTGCGTCCGGGCCTCGAAACGGCGTATGGCCGCACGCGTATCAAGCGTGTTCTTCCGGTAATAAAACCATACGAATTGTGATTCCTTGTCTGTCATGTCAGTCCGTTTGATCATTGGTATATAGGATGTCGTCGCTGGATTCATTGACGCCGGTGATGATCGGTTGCCAGTTGGAGACGCAGCTGTTGTAGCCGGCCACGACGCCTGCGCCGCCCCTGACGTTGGTGTAAGTGGGCGTGATCTGTGACAGGCCTGCCTTGGCCAACTTGTTGTTCTCGATGTCGTTGATGGACTTCACGAAGCGGTAAAACTCAGGCACGAGATGGTAGAGCACGCAGCGGTAACGACGGTAGAATACGAATCCGCCATGCGGCGACAGGTATTCCTTCGCGTTCAGATGCAGCGTGTAGCTGCCCCCCGCGAGCGATGCGTCGTTGAAGATGTAGAAGTCTTGATAGAAGTCATTGCTGAAGCCGAAGGCGTCGTCTATCTTACTGGTCGGGTGAAGCAGGTTTTCGCTCTCTGTCCCGATTGATGACCATGTGCATATCGAATCTTCCCAGACCCATTCCGCCTGTCTGCAGGCGGGGTCGAAGTAGTTGAGGTACCAGGTGGTGTTACCCTTTCGGATGCTCCCTCCACCTTCATAGCTGCGTTGTTCCAAGCGCACGGCATAGTAGTCCGTCGCCTTCGGGTCGTCCGTAAACGTGGCGGCCAACTGCTCATAGTCCTCCATGTCCTGATAATAGGAATTGAATACGCGCACCTTGACCACCGTGTCTGCCTTCACGGTGATCGCTTCGGGGATCGTGGTCATGGCGGATACGGCCTCCACACCGTCTTTCGCCACCGTCAGGCGGATCCTGTCGCCCGGCTGCTGACGGCCTGTGACGCAATACAGTCCGTCGCCCATGGCCGTCACAGGCAGCGGCTGGTCGTTGAGCAGGTATTCGATGCGAGCATCATTGACGGGTTCCACGCTTCCCGCCTGGCTGACAGGCAGGCTGAGCGATACATTGATCCACGTGGTGTCAGCCACCGTCGGGAAGCAATAGACCACGATCTTCCTGCTGCTCTGTATGTCGTTCACGTCGAAATTGTCTTTACATCCGACGAGCATCAGTATGATGAATGACAGAAGGAATATTCTTTTCATTTGTGTTCAGAATTTAAGTGTGTAGCTGATTGACGGGATGATGGGGATGAAAGCACGGTTCCGGACCCTGAATCGTTTGGTCTGTTCGTTGTAGTCGACGGTCCCCCCCATCGAATTCAGGTGGCAGTAGACATTGTAAAAACTGAGGTTCCAGATCCGTTCGCGCCCTTTCTTGTTCACTCGGTGGAAATCTATGCCTACGTCAAGTCGATGATATGTCGGCAGCGTCACATTATTGGGGCGCTCGTAGATGAAGCCGGCGTCGCTCGTGATGCCTGCTCCGGAGGGCAGATTGGGGCGTGCCGCATATTGCGTAGGCATCGTCATTTTGTTGCCCGTGTGTATGGTCCAGCCCGCATAGACATAGGTATTGGCCATCAGACGGTAACGAGCGGAGACGAGCAGCCTGTGGCGGTTGTCAAACTTGTCATCATACCATCCGTCGTAGAAGTCGTCAAAACGCCGCTGACTCCACGAGAGCGTGTAGGCAAGGTCGGCCTTGAGCCGGGCGGAATGATAATGCGCGTCGAATTCGACGCCGTAGAAGCGGCCCCGTCCGCGCATTACCTGCGTGTCCCAGCTTTCGGCCGGCGGCTCTATGCCTGTCCAGCTGCTATACTGTAGCAGGTTTCCGGATCGCTTCCAATAGCCTTCCGTCGAGACCGTCCAGTGCCTGTTGAGCTGCGCGTAGATGCCTGCGGCCAGTTGATAGGAACGCATCGGCTTGAGCAGCTGGGTCGTGGGCACCCAGTAGTCGGTAGGTAAGTCGAGGAAAGCATTGGATATTTTATGGACGAACTGGGTCATATAGGTGTAGCTCAGCTTCAGGGAGACCCGGCGGTTGAGCTGGTATTTCAGGGCCAGACGCGGATCGATGTTGCAGAAGGTCTTGTTTCCGATCACGAAACACACGGCGTTCAGTCCCCCGTTGAAGCTCCATCTGTCGTTGACGGTCACTTCGTCTTCCGCATACAGATTGATCTCATGAGCCGTGTGGCGGTTTGAACTCTGTGAGCGAATCGTGTCATTCGGCTCCCCCTGAGTGCCTTGATAGTAGATCTGATTGCTGGTCTGCGGGCGGAACAGATGGTACGTGTAGTCCTGGCCGAAGCGGATATGGTGATGTGGATCAGGACGGTATTCGAACGCCAGTCGTGTCCCCACGTCGTCGATGGAGGACTGATGGCTGTGTTCATTGAGGTACACTGCGGCGTCCTTTTGACTCCCGGAGGTGACGTGTTCATCATCATGACCGGCGAAACGGGATAGGTTATGCGTGTAGACAGTCGTGAAGTTGGCGAAAAACTTGGGAGAAAAGATGTAGCTCCAGTTGATGGCCGCGTTGAAGTTTCCCCACTTGAAGTCATTCTTGTAGGTTCCTCTCTCAACGGTACCTTTGGTATATTCCATGCGGTCTGTATACTTCGAGTGGAGCCCGTCGTTACCTGAATAGATGCTGAGATGAATGCGCGAGCGGTCGTTGAAGATATGCGTAAGTTTGGCGTTCAGATCATGAAACTGGTAAGAGACGGACGACTGCTCGTCCTTGTGGTTGTGATTGTAGATGGCAAAGATCGGGCGCGTCAGCAGGTCAAGCCACGAGCGGCGCAATCCGATGTTGTAAGAGGTGCGACCTTTGACGATGGGGCCTTCGGCGTGAATGCTGCCGTCGAGGATCCCGACGTGGTAGGACATCTTCCGGCGCTGCATGTTCCCGTCTTCGGTACGCACGTCGACGACGCTCGACAGGCGGCCTCCGTAGCGTGCCGGGAAGCCGCTTTTGTAGAAGTCGACATTGTTCACCACGTCGGTGTTGAAGGATGAGAAGAGTCCCATCGTATGGTTCACCTGATAGAGCGGCGTGCCGTCGAGCAGGAAGAGGTTCTCGTCATTGCCGCCGCCGTGTACGTACAGGCCGCTGGAAAGTTCCACGCCTTCGGCGATGCCGCTGGTTCTCTGGAGCGTCTTGACGACGTCCGGTGAGCTCATCAGGTTGAACTCTGTCTGGATGTCTTTCTTTCCGAGCGACCGTTTGCCGGTCTGCGTGTTGAGCAGGGGGGAGTTCATGTCACCCGTGATCACCACTTCGGCTAAGCTGGCGTTGGTCTCCAGCGTGATGTCCCGTCGGATGTTGCGGTCCAGCTTGATCCGTTCGACACTGTCACTGTACCCAATGTAGGAGACCCGCAGCTGGTGTTCGCCCGCTGCGAGCGTGATGGAAAAAAAGCCGTATTCATTGGTCATCGTGCCCTGCATGGATGTCAGATCGTAGACCGTGGCATTGATCAGCGGCTCCCCTTCCCGGTCTCTGACGTATCCGCTGAGGGTGTGCCGGCGGCCCCGAACCTGCGTTTTGCCTTCGGGTGACGTTTTTTCGACTTCCTTGGAGGTGTGCTGCTTGAGAATGATGTAACTGCCTTTCCGCTGCCAGCTGATGCCTGTGTCGCGGAAGAGTGTCTTGAGTGCCGCGTCCGCCTGCATGCCTTTGAGTGCCGGGCCTGTGTAAGGGCGGTCTACGTGAATGTCCTGTCCGTAGACGAAATTGATGCCGAGCCACCGGTGGAGCATGTCCATCTGCTGCCGGAGCGTACCGTCGGGCGTGGCGGCCACCGTGTTCATGCACAGCTGCAGGAGCAGGATTGCGGTCACGGTCTTTTTGAGAAGGTTGGTTGTCCTTGCTGGGTTCATGTCAATCATTTTGCTTTTCTTTTGCTAAGACGTACAAAAGAAAAACACCCCCATGCGTTTATGGAGAAAAATGAGCCTGCTGCCTTGGGAACCGAACGGACCGGCTGTCATTCGGGCTGCCTGTTTCCGCTTGCGGCATGCCTTTCGCGCAGCGCTTCCCTTACTTGCGCCTTATCGATGACCACCCACACGGTGTCGCGCACGGTGCTGCCGTTTCCGCGGATCTGCTGGAGCGGACGGGCGAAGTTGCGGTCCAGTACGGTCACGTCATCTATGAAGTAATCAGTCTCTCCACGGTTCGAGAACCAGTTCCATCCGAATACTTCGTGATAGCGGATCTTCAGCTTCCAGCCTTCCACCTGGGCTTGTTTCATGAGCGCAATGAGCGAATCCTGGCCCTTGCGGTCGTTGTCGAAGCTGCAGGAGAAAGGCTCTCCACTGGTGTTCATGCCCGTCTGGGTGAGGTTGAGGCGGCCTTCCCATGATTTCCAGAATATTCCTTTATGGGTGAATTCAATCAGATTGCCCACCTTTTCGCCGTTAGAGTAGTCTTCGGTGCATGAAGCGAGAGTCAGGCAGATGACGGCCAGCAGGGCCGCAAGTTTCATGGTTGTGCTCAAAATAGCGTTCATGGATAAGTAAAAGTTGGTTAATACGCCACAAAGATAAGAAAAATCCTCATGACATACACTGCTTTCGTCCGGGAAATTTGTGTTCTCGGTATTGCTTTTCCGGTCATGGCGCGCGGGTGGCAGGGCTGATCGGCAGGTGTCGGAAAGGGCTTCCGCCCGTGAAGTCCGGTATCAACAGAAGGCCCTGATGCAAACAACAAAGGTGTGCCGGGACAGCTATCCGCGGCACACCTTTGTCATTTTCGATATAGGGCTCATTCAGGCATACAGTAGAAATAGGTACCGTCCTGCTCCTCCACGTTGTTTCCGGCAGGGTTGGCATTATTAGTCATCCAGCCCGCAGTCTGCGTGATCCACGAATTGCCCTTAGCTGCATCGTACATATCGTAATGGATCGGATAGATGTAATACCATCCGCGCCATGCGAACAGGAAGTTCTGGTCACGCACATTGTTGCTCGATTCGACTCCATACTTGGGCCCCATCTTGCTGATGGGATCATAAGTGCGGATGCCCGCTCCCTCACACAGCGCTTCCAAACGGTCGAAAGCCGCATTGCGGGCGCTTTCCGTCATGTCGCGGGTGATATGCGGTACGGCCTTGAGCAGCGCATTGTCAGCCAGCGGATGGTTATATCCGCTCTCGGAAACCTCATGCACCGTGTCGAGCGCATAGCCCCAGACCTTCGTGTGATGTTTCGTTCCGCTGAATCGTGGAATGCCAAGTCGCGTCAGCACATTATCCGCCCGCGTGTAGTTGGGACGTCCATTCTTGCCGTCATAGATCCGCCAGCCGGTGCCGTATGCGCCTTCCGGGTCGTATGCACGCGTGGCATCGTCGAAGCCGCCACCTATTCTGGGATCGAAACCGGCCCCACCTTCATAGAGCAGCCAACGTCTCATGTCCCAGGAGCGCTTGCCTTCGTAGGCCAGTTCGACCTGCCGTTCGTTGAGCACAGCCTTGATCAGCCGGTAACGGTCGGTGATTCCGCCAAGTCCGTAGTTGTCTGCCGACGGGATGCCAACACGCGAACGCACGCGCCCGATATACTGCAGGCAATTGCCGGCATCACCCATTGCTGCATAGCATTCAGCCACATTGAGCAGCAATTCGGCGTAGCGGTACTCCAAGATGTCCGTTCCGCTCGTGCTTTCGCTGCCGGCTGCAATGGCCGGATTGGCCATCTTCCACACCAGCGCACGGCTTTTGCCGATGGCCCCGTTGTCCCCCTGACTGCCGTCCGAGTATCTGTACATATTGCCATCCTTGTTGCTGTAGCGCCAGGCATACAGCCATATCTGCTTCTTTTCAGGACTCGGCCACTCGCATCCGGAGATGGCGAACGTGCGATAGAAGCGTGGATCACGGTCACGATAGAACTTCTCGTCGTCATATCCGTTGGCTGCGGTGGCCGGTTTTCCGTTCTTCATCGGGAAGGCCAGCAACTGCTCCTCGGGCACCACCTCGCCTGCGCCCGACGTCTGGGCCACGACACCGGGCCGGATTGACGACTCCCAGGTGTTGTAGACACTCTTTGTCAGCGGGTCATTGCTCATCTGAATCGTGATGATCGCCTCCGGATTGAAGACGCCATCGTATGCATAGAAAGCACGATCCCATGAATTGATGTCGGTCACACTCGTGCCATAGCCTGCCTGATCGGCAGCCTGGAGCGCCTTGAGACTGTCATCAAGTGCCGCCTTCCAGCGCTTCCCGCCGGGGTTGTCCCAGCTTGCGTTGAACACCGGGCTGGCCATATAGACCCGCACACGGCTCGCCATGGCCAGTGCGGCGACAGATGTGAAACGGCCATAGTTCTCGTTATCCCACTTCTCAGGCAGCAGTCCGGCAGCCGTCTCGAAGTCTGCGCAGACCTTATCAAGGCAGTCTTGGACCGGCATACGGCCGGATCGGTCGCCGTCAGCAGGCTGATCACTCTCCGTGCAGTAGTAAGGGAAACCGCCCCAGAGCCTCACAGCGTCGAAGTAAAGCCACGCCCGGGCAAAGATGGCCTGCCCTTTGAGACAGTCCCAAAACCGGTCATTGACATACAGACCGCGCGAACGGTCGATCTCCTCGATGTAGTTGTTGATCAGATAGATCGTCGGAAACAGCGTGTAACGGCTGAAGTTGTTGAAGTTGGAGGCATTGTTGCGGGGATCATTCCAATAAGGAGGATTCGCGATATGATTGCCCGCCTTCGACTGTTTCACGTTCTGGCCGTCGTGCCGGTTGTCTTTGAAGTCGGGTTCCACCAGCTCTTCGGTGTACATCCACTGTCTGCCCCCCGTGGTCTGACCCTGTCTCATGAGCGGATCGGAGCCATGCAGGGGTGAGTTGTAACGCTCAAGGATCTGCTTGTAGATCGTCGCGAAGACGGCCTTGGCCTGATCCGGATCGCTGTAGACATCGATGGTGGTCATGTTGTTGTAGTCTTTCTTGTCCTTCAGGAACTGGTCACTGCATGAGACAGTCACTATCAGGAGCCCGATGACACCCGCTGTCAGCTTGTTCATTCTATATTTCATAATGGTCATCTTTAGCATTTTTAGAAAGTGAGATTGACGCCTAAGGTCCACGTACGCAATGTCGGGTAGTCCGTCCGCACCCCATCGTAGCAGTTGATGAAATGGTCCGGATAGGGGTTATGGAAGTCCCAGAGGTTGTTCCCGGTGATGTTGAAGGACAGCGCCTGTACGCCCACCTTGCGGAGAAGCTGCTTCGGCAGCGAATAGGAGAATGTCATGT
>JALFRV010000157.1 GCA_022778905.1 Prevotella sp.
TTGTCATTTCCTGCTTTCCGACTGCTTTCGTCTGCTTGCAGGACATCTCGCCTGCCAGGCTTCCTTGACGCAGGCCGCTACGCCTCCGGACACCCGGCAGGCATTCTGCCCTGCCATCGGACAAAATCAGTTCGGGCGCTGATGACCGATCCGGGGTTAACCGGAAGTGCAAAGCGCTTCAGGAAGCAAGTCAAAAACATGTAAACCAATTCAGTAACAACTTACATAAACGTGTGAAGTAAAATCCGGCATCGTCACAAAGAAAATCAGGCATCATCATGAACATATGTTCGTTGGCCGATGAACATATGTCCGTTGGCGGATGAAGTTAACTTAGTTGGCCCATGAACATATGTTCCTCGGCCGGTGAAGCTGACATGGTGACAATGCACATCTGTCAAGAAGGTTATCACTGCAGAACATTTACGCGCAGGTTTGGCAAAGGTAGACGACGGCCATGCAAAGGTTTTCAACCCGAACCGAGCACTCAGTTGCGCCAATGCCGGGGCGGGACTTGTGCCCGTCGGCCGGCATGATGCCCCATTTCCGGTACCGGCATGATCCGTCCGTCGAGCTTGCAGACGGGCACAAGGCCTGCCTCTGCCTTCTTTCCTTCGCGCGACATGTCCTGTTTTTTCCACATCAATCATTCCTTTCTCCACGCCGCATGACCGCGCTGTCGGCACGACCCGACACGGCCGCCCAAGGTGCATGGATGATATGCGCCGCGTAGAGCTATCTTCCGGGCGGCCGAGAGCTATCATATCGGGCGCCCAAAGCTATCCTCTTGAGCGCCGAAAGCTATGCTTCGGGGAAGGCATTGGTGCCGTCCCCATCCGGCGGAGCTCACCTTCGGTCAAGCAAAAGATCATAACCGGCTGATATCAAACGGGTTAAAGTCCAGAGTCAAGAAGCGTTCCGGAACAACGGAACGCCGCCCACTCATCCCCCGGAAACGAAAAAAGGCAAGCACGCCCTTCATCCTTGGATGAAAAGAATGCTTGCTGACGGATGCCCGGTCCGGCACTGCCGGCCGGGCGCAGACGAGTGCTTACGGGTCAAGAATTTTCTTAACGGATCAGAAGTGCAGACGGACGTCGACGCCAATCTGGAAGGGATTGCCGCGCTGGGCAAACGTGTAGTGCTTCCCGGTGGCTGCACTCTGGACGGCGAACGTGTTGTAGTTCGTGTCTGTCAGGTTGCGCCCCCACAGGCTGACGGCCACTGGATCGAAGTTGAAGTCGACATGCGAGCCGAGCACGGCATAGAACTTCTGGCTGATGGTGTTGGCTTCGTCCCAATAGGTCTTGCCCTGACCGGCGAAGTTCAGGCCTACAACGACCGACTTGAGTATCGATGCCGCAAAGTCGAACCGATAGTCAGCCCCTGCCGAAACGATGTGCTGCGGCACAAACGGCACGCGCTTGCCCTCATAATCCACCGGTTGCAGCGCCCCCTGAACGCTCACCGAGTCGGTGTAATCCCTGAAGGCGGCATGTGTGTAGCTGTAGTTCACGTTCCATTCGAGATGATTGTCGAAGGCCCGCCCGCGCAGGGAGGCCTCCACGCCGCAGCTGTAGCTCTTGCCGGCATTGACCATCATGCGCCCGAAGCCGTAGCGCCCGGCCATCACGGAAAGCTGCTGGTTGCGCACCTCGACATAGAAAGCCGAGAAGTCGAGATGCAGCTGGTTGTCGAAAAGGTTGAGGTGTGTGCCGGCCTCATAGTTCCAGCTCTCCTCCGGTTTGTAGGCGATCGTGTTGCGGATGTCGGCATAATCCTGCGCCGTGTGAGGAATGTCGTAGTCCTTGCGCTGCGAACTGTTCCTGTTCAATTCGGCCTGCAGGATGTCCGAAAACATCTGGATGTTGTAGCCCCCGGCCCTGTAGCCCTTGCTGACCGTGGCATAGACGTTGCTTCCGTTATGGTCCAGTCGGTACTTCAGCCCGAACTTGGGCAGCAACTGGCCGAATGTGTCGTGCGTCTTGTCGGCCAATGCAGACGTCAGGACCACCTTGGCCTCGCGCCCCATCACGTTGGCGACGGAGGTCATCGTGGCATTCGTCTTGTATTCGACGCCCACGCGGCTGAAGTCGTAGCGCAGTCCGACCGTGGCGGTGAAGCGGTCCAGAAAGTCGAAATTGGACTCATGATAGACGCCGAGATTGAGTTGGGGCGTGTGGAAGAGGCCCGGGACGGTGGCGAGATCGACGTTCATCTTCACCCCGCCGGCTCGTTCGATCGTGGCTGCCGCCATCTGCGCGGCCTGCTCGGGGCTCATTCCCTGGGCGATGAAACGGCCCGCCATCGAGCCGACCATGGCATTATACATGGACTTCGTGATGGTCTGGCTCAGAAAGGCGTCCATATCGTCGTCGAAAAAGACGGGTGCGTCGGTCCTCAGCCACTGCTGCGAGCCGAACGCACCGAAGGTCCAGTGCCAGAACGACTGGTTTCTGCTCTTGACGACGAACTCCTGTGTGAGGGCATTCTGCAGCTGCTTCTCGTTCAGGTGCATGTAGTTGAGAGGCAGATAGTCGATGTCCATGAGCAGGTCGTCATTCAGATACTGGTAGCTGGTGGTGGAGTTGAAGTCGAAGGAGCGTCCGTGATAGTCGAACGTGAGCGCCGTGTTGAAGATGTTGCGGCGATAGTTGCCCTGTAGATTGGTTTCCGGAGAGGCGGTCTTACCCGTCTCCTCATTGAGGATGCCGTAAGGGAAGCCGTTCTGGCGCACATACTGATAGTCGGCCAGATAGTTGATGTCGAGCCGCTGCGTGGGCTTGCAGACGAGCTGGAGCTTCCCTCCGGCCTCGTTGTAGCGGTCGGCACGGTCGCCCGTAGCCTTGTTGCGGAAGAAGCCGTTCTGCCCATTGTAGAATCCGCCCAATGAGAATGCGAACCGGTCAGACAGCTTGCTGTAGTGGGACAGCTCCACGTTGCGGTAGCCGTGCGAACCTCCGCCGACGGCCATATCCGTGCCCTGATAGCGCATCGGGTTCAGGGAGTACATGCGGACAATGCCACCTTCGGCATTCTGACCATAGAGTGTGCCCTGCGGGCCACGCAGGATGTCGATGCGTTCCAGTCCATACGCATGGAAGTTGAATGCACTCTTGCTCATCAAAGGCATGCCGTCGACATAGATTCCCACGGCAGGACTGTTGACGCGAGACCCGATGCCGCGGATATACATTGATGAAGTGTAGCGCGAACCATAGTTGGGCATGACAAACGAAGGCACATAGACGGACAGCTCGCGCAGGTCCCTCACATTCAGACTGCGTAGCTCCTTGCCGGAAAACATGGAACTGCTGACCGGCTGCTGACGCAACCGGAATTGCTCTTTAGGCTGTGAAACGACGATGATCTCATCCAAATCATGGACACGCGAGGAGTCCATCAGGCCGGCACGCTTGTCTGTCGACAGCCGGTCGAATGCAAAAGAGACATGAGCGAAAGATGCCAATGCCAATAGCAGAACGATTTTACTTTTCATAGGTATACATTAAATTCCGTCTGCAAAGGTATAGGATATCCGCGAAACAGGCAATCCTTATTTTTTAGGAATTTAACGCCCCGCAGTGCGGACATATGCCTTTGTGGCGCAGACTGGCACCACAATTGCCGCAGATATACTCCGTCCGTCCGAACCGGTAGTACTGTCTGACCGCAAAGAAGATATACACCGCCAAGAGCAGATAGCCTATATAATATAAGGTGGCGATGCTGTAGATGATGTAATCCAAGGCACATACGCACCCCAAACCGGCCAGATAGGTCACCGCCTCACCAAATGGGAGACGATGAAGGACATCGTCCACGGCCGCCACACCGACAATCAGCATCGCCCAGACTGATACTAAGAAGACGGAAAGGATCGTCGGAACGGAGAACGGATTGAG
>JALFRV010000161.1 GCA_022778905.1 Prevotella sp.
TCCTCGAACTGGTCCACGACTCGCTCTATAATAAATATAAGGATCGCGTGGGACAGGTGATAGCCGGTGAGGTCTATCAGGTGTGGAAGCGCGAGGTGCTGCTCGTCGACGATGAGAACAACGAGTTGATCCTGCCCAAATCGGAGCAGATCCCGTCCGATCAGTATCGCAAGGGAGAGACGGTGCGTGCCGTCATCGCCCGCGTTGACAATGAGAACAACAATCCGAAGATCATCCTGAGCCGCACGAGTCCCGTCTTCCTCGAGCGCTTGTTGGAGGCCGAGGTGCCAGAGATCGCTGACGGGCTCATCTCAATCAAGAAGATCGCGCGCATGCCAGGTGAAAGGGCAAAGGTCGCCGTGGAAAGTTACGACGACCGGATCGATCCCGTCGGAGCCTGCGTAGGTGTCAAGGGCAGCCGCGTGCACGGCATCGTGCGCGAGCTGTGTAATGAGAACATCGACGTGATCAACTATACCTCCAACACAAAGCTGTTCATCCAGCGTGCCCTGAGTCCCGCAAAAGTGAGCAGCATCAACATCGACGAGGACACCCACAAGGCTGAAGTCTACCTCCAACCCGAGGAAGTCAGCCTCGCCATAGGCCGCGGCGGACTGAACATCAAGTTGGCTTCCATGCTGACCGAATACACTATCGACGTCTTCAGAGAGGTCTCCGAAAGCGAGTCCGACGAAGATATCTACTTGGATGAGTTCGCAGACGAGATCGATCAATGGGTGATCGATGCCATCAAGAGCATCGGTCTTGACACGGCGAAATCAGTGCTGAATGCCCCGAGAGAACTCCTTGTCGAGAAAGCCGATCTTGAAGAGGAGACCGTGGACCATGTCCTCAACGTGCTGCGAGCAGAGTTCGAAGGCTGATACACGATACGTGATACACCGCCGGATACCTGCTCCGGCAGCGCCATTCGGCTGTGTATGATGAATTGTGAAACGTGAATTATGAATTAAAAGAATATATGAGCATCAGATTAAATAAAGCATTACGTGAATTAAACATAGGACTTCAAACGGCAGTTGAGTTCTTAGAGAAGAAGAGTGAACTGGGTGAGGTGAAAGCGGAACCGAGCTTCAAGCTCAACGAAGAGCAGTATCACGCCCTCGTTGTGGCTTTCAGGCAGGATGCCGAGATGCACAATGAGGCTGAAAAGCTTATCACACGCAGGCCGAAAGAGAAAAAACGCGCCCCGGAACCACAGGACAATCGCGCCGAGACCCTGATCACTTCGAAACCCCAACAGCAATACAAGCCGTTGGGAAAGATCGATCTGGACAGTATCGGAAAGAAAAAGAGCGAGGTGAAAGAGTCTGCTGCTCCAGAACCAGAAAAGAAAGAAGAGGTGAAGGCTGCTGCCGTCAGTCCCGCACCCTCCGTACCGTCGGCACGACAGGAAGAGCCTGCTGCTGCACCCGTAGCTGAAATATCGGTGCGGGAGACCGCAGCGCCGGAAAAGCCCAAGATATCGGATCCCATGCCCGAGCCGTCCGTTTCCGCACCCCGGACGACTGCTCCGGCGCCCGGAAAGGAAACATCCGCAGCTCCGGAAGCATTAGTTGCCGACACAAAGGGGACGCAGGAGGCCGAGACGAAGAAAGAGTCTTCCGGTCCCGAAATCTTCCAGTTGAACAGTGAGAAGAAAATGCTCAATAAGCCAGGGGTCAACGTTCTCGGCCACATTGACCTCGCCGCCATCAACCAAAGCACGCGTCCGAAGAAGAAATCCAAGGAAGAACGTCGCAAGGAACGTGAGGAAAAGGCTCAACAGCAGCATGCAGGCGAGCGCAAGAAGCGGCAGCGTATCCGCAACGAACGTGTGGACATCGCAGCCGCGGCCAATCAGCCGAATGCCAATGCAGCCAACAAAAACAACGCTGCCAATAAGAAGAACAAAACCCGCAAGCGCAATCAGAAGCCTTTGGAGGTGGATGACGAGGCTGTAGCACGTCAGGTGAAGGAGACACTCGCACGGTTGACCAACAAGCAGAATCTCAACAAGAAAGGCGCCAAATATCGCAAAGAGAAGCGCGAGGCAGTGCAGGAGAAGCTCAATGAGGAGGCACGCGCAGAGCGCAAAGACAGCAAGACGCTGAAGCTCACCGAGTTTGTGACGGTCAGTGAATTGGCAACAATGATGAACGTCAGTGTCACTCAGGTCATCAGCACACTGATGGGCGTGGGCATTATGGTGTCCATCAACCAGCGCTTGGATGCGGAGACGATCAACTTAGTGGCTGAAGAGTTCGGATTCAAGACCGAATATGTCAGCGCCGAAGTGCAGGAAGCCGTCAGCGAGGATCTTGATGACGAGAGCGATCTCGTGCCACGCGCCCCGATCGTAACTGTCATGGGCCATGTCGACCACGGTAAGACATCGCTGCTTGACCATATCCGCAACACCAACGTTATTGCCGGAGAGGCAGGCGGAATCACACAGCACATCGGTGCATACGGCGTCACACTGAAAAACGGACGTAAGGTCACGTTCCTCGATACACCAGGTCACGAGGCCTTTACCGCCATGCGGGCACGTGGCGCCCAGGTCACTGACATCGCCATCATCATCATCGCGGCCGACGATTCGGTGATGCCGACCACCAAGGAGGCCATCGCCCACGCGCAGGCAGCAGGTGTTCCGATGGTCTTCGCCATCAACAAGATCGATAAACCCGGTGCCAATCCGGACAAGATACGCGAGGACTTGGCCAACATGAACCTGCTCGTTGAAGAATGGGGAGGTAAATATCAGTGCCAGGAAATCAGTGCAAAGAAAGGCATCGGCGTAGATGAGCTCATGGAAAAGGTGCTCTTCGAGGCCGACATGCTTGACCTGAAGGCCAACCCCAACCGTCGTGCGTCCGGTACGATCATTGAGTCTTCGTTGGACAAAGGCCGTGGCTACGTGAGCACCGTGTTAGTTGGGAACGGCACGCTGAAGATCGGTGACTACGTCATTGCAGGCACGAGCTGGGGGCGCATCAAGGCTATGTTCAACGAACGTAATCAGCGCATCGACGGCGCAAAGCCCGCCGAGCCTGCCATCATATTAGGTCTCAACGGTGCACCGACGGCCGGTGACATCTTCCATGTCATGGAGACCGAGCAGGAAGTGCGTGAGATCGCCGGCAAGCGTGAGCAGTTACAGCGCGAACAAGGGCTGCGGACGCAGAAGCGGTTGACGCTTAGCGACATCTCGCATCGCATTGCTCTCGGATCCTTCAAGGAACTCAACATCATCGTCAAGGGTGATACGGACGGCTCGATCGAGGCATTGAGCGACTCCTTCCTGAAGCTCTCGACCGAGAAGATCAAGGTCAACGTGATCCATAAAGCCGTGGGTCAGATTTCCGAAAATGATGTCACTTTGGCAGATGCGTCCGACGCGATCATCGTAGGATTCCAGGTCCGTCCTTCTGCCGCCGCCCGCCGACAGGCCGAGCAGGCAGGAGTCGAGATCAATACTTATTCGGTTATCTACGACGCAATAGACGATGTGCGGTCGGCCATGGAAGGTATGCTCGACAAGGTGAAGAAGGAAGTGATCACCGGACAGATGGAAGTGCGTCAGGTCTTCAAGATTTCGAAAGTCGGAACCGTTGCCGGAGGTATTGTCACTGAGGGCAAGGTCCACAGCAAGGACAAGGTTCATGTCGTCCGTGACGGTATCGTTGTGCGGACCGCAGACATCAGTGCGCTGAAGCGTTACAAGGATGACGTGAAGGAAGTCGTGACCGGTCTCGAGTGCGGAATCAGTCTCGTCAACTTCAACGACATTCAGGATGGTGATATCCTTGAGACCTTCACCGAGATCGAAGTGGAGCAGAAACTCTGACAAAGACCCGTTACGGGCATCCGAAAGGACAGCTCTTTGACATAAGGAAAATAGGAACGTAATGGATTGCGTTCCTATTTTGCTAACAAATGTTACCATTTCCGCATTTGGTATTCTATTTGCTGGCATATTATTAAATAAACTATTGACGAATCATGGCAGACAATCATAAAAACGAGTTTGTAAAGGAGGTGGCCGAAAAGAAATATGAATTCGGTTTCACCACAGACGTACAGACAGAAATCATCCCCAAGGGGCTCAATGAAGACGTGGTCCGCCTGATCTCCAAAAAGAAAGGCGAGCCCGACTGGCTTCTTGATTTCCGTCTGAAAGCTTATGCATATTGGAAAACCCTGACATTGCCCACCTGGGCGCATGTGCATGTTCCGGAGATTGATTACCAGGACATTTCCTACTATGCAGACCCTATGGCGAAGAAGCCGAAGAACAAGGAGATCGATCCGGAGTTGGAAAAGACGTTCGACAAACTTGGCATCCCGCTTGAGGAGCGATTGGTTCTGAGCGGCACGGCCGTCGACGCCATCATGGACTCCGTGTCTGTCAAGACCACCTTCAAGAAGCAATTGGCGGAGAAAGGCATCATCTTTTCTTCCATCGGAGAGGCCGTCAAGGACCATCCTGACTTGGTCCGCCAGTATCTCGGATCAGTGGTCCCCTACCGTGACAACTTCACCGCGGCCCTCAACAGTGCCGTGTTCAGCGACGGTTCCTTTGTCTACATTCCCAAAGGCGTGCGCTGTCCGATGGAGCTGAGTTCCTATTTCCGTATTAATGCACGCAACACGGGGCAGTTTGAAAGGACCCTGATTGTGGCCGATGATGACTCCTATGTGAGCTACTTAGAGGGCTGTACGGCGCCCATGCGTGACGAAAACCAGCTCCACGCAGCCATCGTTGAGATCGTCGTGATGAACCGTGCCGAAGTGAAATACACCACGGTTCAGAACTGGTATCCGGGCGATGAGAAGGGCCGGGGCGGCGTGCTGAACTTGGTGACCAAGCGCGGTGACTGCCGCGGAGAGAGCTCCAAGCTCAGCTGGACCCAGGTAGAGACCGGTTCGGCCGTTACCTGGAAGTATCCCTCCTGCATTCTCCGTGGCGACAATTCTCAAGGTGAGTTCTATTCGGTAGCGGTCACCAACAATTATCAAGAGGCCGACACGGGGACGAAGATGATCCACATGGGCAAGAATACCAAGTCGACCATCATCTCCAAAGGCATCAGCGCGGGCTACAGTCAGAATTCTTACCGCGGCTTGGTGCGTGTCACAGAGAATGCCGAAAACGCCCGCAACTATTCCAGTTGCGACTCTCTGCTGTTGGGATCCGACTGTGGCGCCCATACTTTCCCCTACATGGACATCCACAATGAGACGGCCGTGATGGAGCATGAGGCCACCACCTCCAAGATCTCGGAAGATCAGTTGTTCTACTGCAATCAGCGTGGCATCCCGATGGAGGAGGCCATCGCGCTGATCGTCAATGGCTATGCGAAGGAGGTTCTCAACAAACTGCCGATGGAATTTGCCGTCGAAGCCCAGAAGTTGCTGAGCGTCTCGTTGGAGGGAACGGTTGGCTAAGAGCGTGAGAAGTTAAAATGAGGTGTGAGGAGTTAATAGCAGAGCAGGAGTCAATCAGACAAAGAGAACGGACAACTTCTGACAATTCATGTATCCCAAATGCTTGGATTTCTCTGTGAGAATGGTGAAATGAGGACAATGGCTGCAAAACGAGAAACGTGATTTTGTTATTTCCAAGCTGATCGTCCGTAGTGGAACAAGCATCGGCGCCAATCTGGCAGAAGCTCAATATGGCTCAAGCATGAAAGATTTCTTGGCTAAATGCTATATCCCCTCACACGAAAGCTCTGAAACACTGTATTGGTTGGAAATTCCAAGAAGAACAGAATTGATAACTGAAGAACAGCATATCTCATTTCGTAGTGATTGTGAAGAGCTTAAAAAACTTCTGGTCCCTATAACGGCAACAACATAAAGGAAAATTGATGAACAAAAAGATAGTAATAGATAAATAAACACTCTTAATTAAAAAAACGATTTTGAGACAGGAGAACGTGGGGTGTATCCAATTTCATTCCTGACTCCTATCTCCTAACTCCTAACTATTATGCTTGAAGTAAAGAATCTGCATGCCTCGATTGGAGGCAAGGAAATATTGAAAGGTATAGACCTTACGGTGAATGACGGTGAGATCCATGCGATCATGGGACCCAACGGATCGGGCAAGTCCACGCTTTCTGCCGTGCTGACTGGCAATCCTCTTTATGAGGTCACGGAAGGCTCGGCGGTCTTCAACGGCAAGGATCTGTTGGAGATGAAACCGGAGGACCGCGCCCGCGAAGGACTGTTTCTCAGTTTCCAGTATCCTGTTGAGATCCCCGGGGTGTCGATGGTCAACTTCATGAGGGCGGCCATCAATGCCAAGCGCGAATATCAGGGGTTGGAGCCGATGAATGCTGCCGACTTCATGAAGCTCATGCGCGAGAAGCGCCAGATCATCGAGTTGGACAGCAAACTCTCCAACCGTTCGGTCAACGAAGGATTCTCCGGCGGCGAGAAGAAGCGCAACGAGATCTTCCAGATGGCCATGCTTGATCCGCTCTTGTCGATCCTCGACGAGACCGACTCCGGGCTGGACGTCGACGCGATGCGCATTGTCGCCGACGGTGTCAACAAGCTTTTCACGCCGCAGAAGTCGATCATCGTCATCACGCACTATGAACGCCTGCTCGAGATGATCAAGCCGAGCATTGTCCATGTGCTCTACAACGGACGCATCGTGAAGACCTCCGGACCGCAGTTGGCCAAGGAGATCGAGACCCGCGGATATGATTGGATCAAGGAAGAAGCAAACGCCCAATACGGAGAATGAGATGGCCATGAACAGTGAACAGCAATACATCGACCTCTACAACAGTGCCCGGCAGCAGCTCTTCGACCATGCCGTGCCTGCCATGAACCAGGTCCGCGACCGGGCTTTTGCTGAATTCCAGCGGCTCGGGTTCCCCTCCAAGAAGGTGGAACGCTACAAATATACGGATATCCCGAAACTTTTTGAGCCTGATTACGGCTTAAACATCAACCGTCTGGATATCCCGATCAATCCCTATGAAATCTTCAAGTGCGGCGTTCCGCATCTGAGCACCTCCCTTTATTTTGTCGTCAACGATGTCTTCTACACGAAGACGCGCCCGGCATCCTCGCTCCCCGAGGGGGTCATCGTGGGCAACATGTCGCAGTTGGCGGCCGAAAAGCCGGAGCTGTTTGCCAGGCATTATGCGCAGATAGCCCGTGTGGAGGACGACGCCGTCACGGCTCTCAACACGATGCTGGCCCAGGACGGACTGGCCGTCTACGTGCCCAAGGGCGTCAAGGTGGACAAAGCCATCCAGGTGGTCAATATCCTCCGGTCCGACGTAGACCTGATGGTCAACCGTCGGGTGCTGATCATCATGGATGAAGGGGCGGAAGCCAAGTTCCTCTTCTGCGACGACAGCGCCGACAACCTGCACTTCCTGACCACGCAAGTCATAGAGGCTTACGTGGGCGAGAATGCCAGCCTGGATCTCTACTGCCTTGAGGAGACGCATCTGAAGAATACCCGCGTCAGCAACGTCTATGTGGAGCAGCAGGCCAACAGCCGCTTCAACCACAACGTGATCACCCTCCACAACGGCATCACCCGCAACAAGCTCGACCTTGTCCTCAAAGGCGAGGGCGCCGAATGCTGGTGCAACGGCTGTGTCATCGGCGACAAGAGCCAGCGCGTGGACAACAACACGCTGATCGATCATCAGGCTGCCCACTGTGACAGCCATGAGCTTTACAAGTATGTGCTCGATGACAAGGCGGTCGGAGCCTTTGCCGGTCGCGTGCTCGTACGCCACGACGCGCAGCAGACCAACTCTGATGAGCGCAACCAGAATCTCTGTGCTTCTCGTCAGGCACGCATGTACACGCAGCCGATGCTGGAGATTTACGCCGATGATGTCAAGTGCTCCCACGGCTGCACGGTGGGCCAGTTGAACGACGCGGCGATGTTCTACATGCGGCAGCGCGGCATCGATGAGAAGGAGGCCAAGCTGCTCTTGGAGTTCGCCTTCATCAATGAGGTGGTCGACAACATCAAGCTCGAGCCGCTCAAGGACCGTCTCCACCATCTCGTCGAGATGCGTTTCAGGGGCGAACTGAACAAGTGCGAGGGCTGCAAATTGTGTAAATAGGATTGGATGCGGCATCCGTCACCCCTCCTGCATCATGGGGCCGGGGCTGACGGAGCGTGCGGCTGCGATGACGGCTGCATGAATGGATGATCAAGAAAAACCGTGAATGATGAACATAGACAAGATAAGAGCTGATTTCCCGATATTGTCGCGCGAGGTGCATGACAGGCCGCTGATCTACCTGGACAACGCCGCCACGACACAGAAACCGCTGTGCATGCTCGAAGCCATGCGTGACGAATATCTCAACGTGAATGCCAACGTGCATCGCGGCGTCCACTGGATGAGCCAGCAGGCCACTGATCTGCACGAGGCGGCACGCGAGACCGTGCGCCGCTTCATCAACGCCCGGTCGGCCGCCGAGATCGTTTTCACCCGAGGAACGACCGAAGGACTGAACCTCGTCGCGTCGACCTTCGCCGACGCGTTCATGCAGGAAGGCGACGAGGTGATCGTCTCCGTCATGGAGCACCACTCCAACATCGTGCCCTGGCAGCTGCAGGCCGAGCGCAAAGGCATACGCCTCCGCGTCATCCCGATGGACGACAGTGGGCGCCTCGACATGGATGCCTGCGCCGCGCTCTTCACCGACCGCACCCGCATTGTCAGCGTCACCCATGTGAGCAACGTGCTCGGGACGGTCAATCCCGTGCGTGATATCATCCGCATGGCGCATGCGCACGGCGTGCCGGTGATGGTCGACGGCGCGCAAAGCACACCGCATTTCCGGGTCGACATGCAGCAGCTCGACTGCGACTTCTTTGCTTTCAGCGGGCATAAGATCTACGGGCCGACGGGTATCGGCGTGCTCTACGGCAAGGAGGAGTGGCTCGACAGGCTCCCGCCCTATCAGGGCGGCGGCGAGATGATCAGCCGCGTGAGCTTCGAGAAGACCACTTTCGAGCGCCCGCCGCTGAAGTTCGAGGCCGGCACCCCCGACTACATCGCGACCCACGGACTGGCTATGGCGCTCGACTATGTGTCGGCCATCGGCATCGAAAACATTGAGGCCCACGAGCGGGAGCTGACGGCCTATGCGCTCGAACAGTTGCGCAGCGTGGACGGAATGCGCATCTACGGCCACGACACGGCGGCCTTGCCGGCCGGACAGGGTGATCAGGCACTGGGAGAAGCGGTGATCAGCTTCAACGTGGGCGGGATCCATCACATGGACATGGGCACGCTGCTCGACCAGCTCGGCATCGCCGTCCGCACCGGACACCACTGTGCCCAGCCGCTCATGGACCGTCTCGGCGTGTTGGGCACCGTCCGCGCCAGTTTCTCCTTCTATAACACACGGGCCGAAGTGGATGCCCTCGTGGCAGGCATCAGGCGCGTTGTCACGATGTTCTGATCCCTGCCCATGCTCCTCAATCACTATTACGACTCGCTGATCGAAGCCGGTTGCGACGAAGCCGGCCGCGGATGCCTGGCCGGTAGCGTCTATGCCGCGGCCGTGATCCTGCCCCAAGACTATGACAACCCGCTGCTCAACGACAGCAAACAGCTGACAGTGCGCAGGCGGGAGGAGCTGCGCCGTCAGATCGAACGTGATGCGCTGGCTTGGGCCGTGGGCGTGGTCACGCCCGAAGAGATCGACCGCATCAACATCCTTCATGCCAGTTTCTTGGCCATGCACCGTGCCGTGGACCAGCTGAAGGTGCGTCCCGAAGCACTCATCATCGACGGCAACCGCTTCGATCCCTATCGTCCGCTGTCGGCAGACGGATCGCGGGCGGCCGATCCGCTGCCTTTCACGTGCATCGTGAAGGGCGACGGGAAGTATCAGGCCATCGCTGCCGCGAGCATCTTGGCCAAGACCTGGCGCGACGAGTATATGGATGCGCTGGCCGGTGACTATCCTTACTACGACTGGGAACACAACAAGGGCTATCCCACCCCGAAGCATCGGGAAGGCATCCGCGTGCATGGCATCTCGCCCGTCCACCGCCGGAGCTACAACCTCCTCGGCGGAGAACTGAGCTTGGAGTTTGCCGATTAGTCTCGCGCAGGATCCTTTCGCCTTCAGCATTTGGTGTCCCGGCCAGCCCCCTCCACCCCCTTTCACACTCCGATCTCTATGCTTCCGAACTCCAGAAACTCCTTCACTCCCTTCACTCCTCTAACTCCTTTAACTTCTTCCCTCCATCTCTCCTATAACTTCTGAAGTCCTTCACTCCCCGAACTCCTTCACTCCTTTCACTCCCCCCTTCCCCTTTGCGCCACGATCAATTAGAAAGAGAACTGAACCTGCTGCTGCTCCTGACAGAGAACCGCAGCTATACGGTCGACGAGATCTGCAGCCGCGTCGGCATCTCACGCCGCACCTGTTATTACTATCTCGAGAGTTTCCGCGACTGGGGATTCATCATCGAGAAGCACGGACGATGCTACAGCATCGACCGGCGGTCACCTTTCTTCCTCCGCCTGTTTGATCTCATCAACTTCACCGACAGCGAAGCGCTCACGATGCTGTCCCTGCTCAACCGGCTCGATGACCGAGACGCCGTCGCCGAACGCATCCGCCACAAGCTCGACCGATACTATGACCTCAACCTCCTGCCCGATCCGGCCCTCAGAGAGCGTGCGGCCCGCAACACGGCCATGGTCTATGAGGCCATCAAAATGAAGCAGATGGCGGTGCTGAAAGGATACAGCTCGCCCCACAGCAGCACCGTCAGCGACCGCATCGTGGAGCCTTTCATGCTGCTGAACCACGGCCGCGAGCTGCGTGCCTATGAGCTTAAGACGGCGATGAACAAGACGTTCAAGATCGCGCGCATCGCCGACGTGCAGCTCATAGACCTCTGCTGGGAGCACGAGGACCGCCATCGGCAGGTCTTCACCGATATCTTCATGTTCAGCGGAGAGCAGCGCCATCCTGTCCGTCTGCGCCTCGGACAGTTGGCGCACAACCTCATGGAGGAGGAATATCCGCAGTCGGCCGCCTGCATGCGTCCCGACGGCGACCGCCATTGGATCTTCGAGACCGACGTGGCGAGCTATGTCGGTATCGGCCGATTTGTCCTCGGGTTGACGGACGACATCGAAGTGCTGGGCGATGAAGGCTTCCGTGCCTATCTGAAAGCGAAGATCGCCGCCATGCAGATCGGCGTATCAGCCCGCAAAGAGCCGTCCCGTGAATGCCCAACCTGCATTCCCCCCGTAGGGGCGGATCAGCGTATCCGCCCGCAAAAAGCCGAACCATGAATGCCTGTCCCGCCTTCCCACTGCAGGGGCAAGCCTTGTATCCGCCCGCAAGCTGCGGAATCCATTAACAAGCCGCACGCCCGATTGGCATTCAACACCCATCACCGGGATGCAGAAGATGAATATGATTGACCCCGGATCGGTCATCAGCGTCCGAACTGATTTTGTCTGATGGCAGGGCAGATGGCCTGCCGGGGATCCGAAGGCGCAGCGGGCTACGTCAAGGAAGCCCGGCAGGAAAGATGTCCGGCAGGCGGACGAAAGCAGCCGGAAAGCCTGAAATGAGAAGAATAAATGTGCTCCAGCGGTCTAATGGCCGATCCGGGTTGAAATGAAGATTGTAGTTCTAAACGATGCCTGTAGCCTATGACACCGTGCGGGCATATACGCAGATCCGACCCCACAGACAAACCATTTGATTTACAACTCTTTACAAAGGCGTCCGCAGAGCTATGCTTTCGGCTGCCGAAAGCATAGCTCTTGACCGCCCATATGATAGCTTTCGGGCGCCGAAAGCATAGCTCCGCGCAGACCAAAGAAATCATCCGTAAAATCCACCCCAAAAACCTCCCGTCCGAGGGAGCGTCATTTCGTATCTGAACACCCCCTCAATCAGCTTTCCACAACAAAATGCAGGGGCGGGCCTTGTGCCTGTCCGCAAGAGCCGAGCCATGAATGTCCAACCCCCATTCCCTCCGTAGGGGCGGATCTGCGTATCCGCCCGCAAAATGCCCCAATATTGATTATACCGTCCGGCCGAATGCCATAAACCGCAAATGATGCCCATTCCGCAGATGGAAATGATCAAAATGATGATCGCATGGGCGAAACCTGTCATTGGCGAATGGTGAATTGCGTGTGGGTACTTGGCCCATTGCGACCAGGCATTCGGCCCTTGTCTTTATCCCGCTGGGCCCATTGCGGGCGGATACGCAGATCCGCCCCTACGGAGGTGTGGCATGGGGTGATGGCGCATTCCATCCGCCCCGTGCGTGCATGATGTGGATGTGGCGTATGGAATGATAGGGGTTAGGTGCGGATGCGGATGCCCCTTTTCTTTCCCATCCTGCTCTTCCTCTGCTGGGCGACGTTTCGTTCGGATGACAATAAATTCATCGCCAACACTTGGAGATGGCAAATATTATGCTTACATTTGCAGCGTAATACACTTAAACGATTATGAAAAAACATTTCCTGACGCTGTTGGCGTTTGTTTGTTCAATGATGTGTTCCGCCCAGACGGATCCGCTCTGGATGCGGTTTTGTGCCATCTCGCCCGACGGGCAGACGGTGGCTTTCTCTTACAAGGGAGACTTGTTCACAGTGCCCGTGACCGGCGGCGCGGCCCGTCAGCTCACATCCAATGCAGCTTATGACGCCCGACCGGTGTGGAGTCCTGACGGCAAGCGCATCGCGTTTGCTTCGGCACGTGAGGGCAGTATAGACATCTACGTGATTGACCGCAATGGAGGCGTGCCGCGGCGGCTTACGACCGACAGCGGCGACGAGACGCCCCTTGCCTGGCGTGACAATGACCATCTGCTCTTTGAAGCGAGTGTCATGCCGACGGCAAAGTCGATCTTCTTTGCCTCGCGACAATTTCCGCAGGTCTATGAAGTCAGTGCCCAGGGCGGGCGTCCGCGTCTCTTCTCGGCCGTGACCATGCAGGCCGCCTCGGTGGGCCGCAACGGTGACATCCTCTACCATGACCAGAAGGGCTACGAAGATCCGTTCCGCAAGCACCATCAGTCGCCCATCTGCCGCGACATCTGGCTTCTACGTGGCGGCAAGTATACCCGTCTGACCGACTTCAAGGGCGAGGATCGCACGCCGGTATGGGGCGGGGATGACGGCACCTATTATTATCTGAGTGAGGAAGACGGCACGTTCAACGTCTACAAGCGTCATATCGACGGCAGCGGCAAGCAGCAGCTGACCCATCTGAAAGGCCAGCCGGTGCGCTTTCTGACACGCTCCGGTAACGGCATCCTGTGCTTCGGCTACGGCGGCGAGATCTATACGCTGCGCGAAGGCGGCGAACCTGTCAAGGTCAAAGTCAGCGTGACGGCCGACCGCAACGACGCAGACCTCGTCAGGCAGATCAGGACCAGCGGTGCGACGGAGATCAGTCTGGCGCCCGACGGCAAGGAGATTGCCTTCGTGCTCCATGGGGATGTCTACGTGACATCCGTCGAATATAAGACCACCCGACAGATCACGGACACGCCGGAGCAGGAGCGCAGCATCGACATGGCACCCGACGGCCGCAGCATCGTCTATGCCTCGGAGCGCAACGGGCTATGGCAGATCTACCGGACGAGCATTGTGCGCAAGGACGAGAAGCTCTTCACCTATGCCACTGACCTGAAGGAGGAAGCGCTGACAACGTCGGACCGGACCTCCTTCGAGCCCAAGTTCAGCCCCGATGGCAAGTCTGTGGCCTTCTGGGAAGACCGGGGAACGCTGCGCGTGGTCGACGTGAAGACCAAGCAGGTGCGCACCGTCATGGACGGGAAATTTGTCTATTCCTATTCCGACGGCGACATCTGGTATTCCTGGAGCCCTGACAGCCGGTGGCTGCTCTCATCCTACATCGGCCACGGAGGATGGAACAATCAGGACATCGCGCTCGTCAACGCCTCCGGAAACGGCGAGATCCACAATCTGACCGAGAGCGGATACAACGATGGAAACGGCAAGTGGGTGCTCGGCGGTAAGGCCATGCTCTTCGAGAGTGACCGAGCCGGATTCCGCAGCCATGGCAGCTGGGGCGCCGAGAGCGATTCCTACATCATGTTTTTCGACCTCGATGCCTATGAGCAATTCCGCATGACGAAGGAGGAGAAGGCACGGCTTGACGAGGCGAAGAAGGCTAACAAGGAAAAGGAAAAAGACACGAAGAACGAGAAGAAAGCCGGAAAGGGCGGCAAGAAGGACAAGGAGAAAGCCGAAAAGAAGCCCGCTGTCAAGCCCTTGCAGTTTGACCTGGCCAACTGTCGCGACCGTGTCATCCGTCTGACCGTCAACTCTTCCCGGCTCGGAGACGCCATCCTCAGCCCAGGCGGCGACACGCTCTACTATCAGGCTGCCTTCGAGGGAGGCTATGACCTATGGAAACGCGAACTGAAAGAGAACAAGACCGAGATCGTGATGAAGAATGTGGGCGGCGGAGCGCTGATCGCCGACAAGGACTTCAAGAACCTCTATCTCTGCACAAACAATGCCATCAAGCAGGTGAACATCGGCAAGGGAACATCCAAGAACATCGACTTCGAGGCCCGCTTCAACGCCCATCCCTATCAGGAGCGCGCCTATATCTTCAACCATGTATGGCAGCAGGTGAAGGACAAGTTCTATGACCCGAAGCTGCATGGCGTCGACTGGGAAGGCTGTCGGCAGACCTACAGCCGCTTCCTGCCTTATATCAACAACAATTATGACTTCCGCGACATGCTCAGCGAGATGCTCGGAGAGCTCAACGCCTCCCATACCGGCGCGCGCTATTATGCCAATGGGCCGTCGCTGAAGACAGCTGCGCTGGGACTGTTCTTCGATCCTGCCTATGAGGGCGACGGCCTGCGCGTGGAGGAAGTGATCAAGCGGGGGCCGTTTGCCATCCGCAACACCGGCGTCACGGCAGGCTGCATCATCGAGAAGATCGACGGGGAGCCGATCCTCAAGGATGTCGATTACAACTACATGCTCGACGGTAAGGCCGGAAAACCAGTGCGTCTGACGGTACGGAATCCGCAGGACGGCAAGACTTTCGACGTCACCGTCAGGGCCATCAGCAAGTCCGAACAGGATGAACTGCTCTACAAGCGATGGGTGGAACGCAACCGCGAGATGGTCGACAAGCTGTCCGGTGGCCGCATCGCCTATGTGCATGTCCAAGCCATGGACAGCGAGAGCTTCCGAGAGGTGTTCAGCGAACTGCTCAGTGACAAGAACCGTCAGAAGGACGCCGTCATCGTCGACGAGCGTCACAACGGCGGAGGATGGCTCCATGACGATCTCTGCACGCTCCTCGGAGGCAAGCAGTATCAGAGCTTTGTGCCGCGTGGCAACTATATCGGATATGATCCCTGGAACAAGTGGGTGAAGCCTTCGTGTGTCCTGATCTGTGAAGATGATTACAGCAACGGGCACGGATTCCCGACCGTCTATCGTGAGTTGGGCATCGGAAAACTGATCGGCACGCCGGTGGCAGGCACGATGACGGCCGTCTGGTGGGAGACGCAGCTCGATCCGTCCATCGTCTTCGGCATTCCGCAAGTAGGTTGCTTGGACATGCGCGGCAAGTTTGGAGAGAACCAACAGCTCAATCCCGACATCGAGGTCTACAACACGCCTGAGGATTATCTCAACGGCAATGACCGCCAACTGCAGCGTGCCGTCGAGGAGATGATGAAGAAATAAAGTCAATTTACCCCCAATTCGGTCATTAGGCCGCAGGGGTACATTTATTCTTGTCATTTCATGCTTTCCGACTGCTTTCGTCTGCTTGCAGGACATCTTTCCTGCGGAGCTTCCTTGACGCAGGCCGCTACGCCTTCGGATTCCCGACAGGCCATCTGCCCTGCAAGCGGACAAAATCAGTTCGGACGCTGATGACCGATCCGGGTTAAAAGAGGAATGAGACCGGTCTCATTCCCCTTTTTTATCCCCATGCCGTTCGTCAGGATGGGATAGCAGTGGGGGCCTCTCCCGGCCCTCTTGGTGCGTGGGAAGCCAGTATGACGGGGCCTCCCCCGAGCCTTCCAAGAGGAGGGAAGCTGATATTGATTGAGGAAATCATCCGTCCCGTGCGGCGGCGTGGGATGGGGTGATTGCGCATTCCATCCGTCCCGTGCGTGCATGATGTGCATGTGACGTTTGGAATGGTGCGTGCTCAATGGGGATAAGCATATAGACAAAGCTTCCTCAAGGCCCGCCCCGGCATTCCATAGATGATTAATCTATAAAACATTTCCATTCATAGGAACACATGATGCTCTCTGTTTCAAATTTCCAATGATCCCGTTCAACCATTCCACAAAACAAAGATGGGACTTCAGGATAAACCCTAATCGGCCATTAACGGCCAATGTGGGATTAAGGGCAACCGCAAAACAATAATGGGGTGAGCTTTGTCCAACAGCTCACCCCATTGTTTATGATATCTTCAGCGGATAGGATCAATTCTCAAACGGATAGCTCACATATCTGGCAACGAGCTTGATCACGTTCTTGGGATTGCTTACATCTGTAAGCACCATGTACGACGGACTCAACAGGTTGTCGGTGGTGATCTGGAATGTCCGTGGTGCCGATGACGAGCCGAAGATCGGGATCAGGTTGTCGAATTTTGCATTATTGTAGTACCAAATGCCGTTGCTGATACCCTGTCTTGCAAATGACAGCGTGATCTTATCTTCGCCGACTAACTTATAATTGTAGAGCAACTGTCCCAAGTAGCCACCGCTGTTGAATGAGATTCCTACTTCGGGCAGATAGGTGCTCTTGGAGGATCCGTCCAAGTCATAAGTGCCGAAAGACATCCAGATGAGCTTCTCGCCCAGATTATCCACTCCTTGTTTCACCACGTTCAGATACTGCTGTGCAAATTCGCCTGCATTGCTGTAGGAGAGGAACCATTGACCGTTGATGAACTGTTCGTTGGCAGGACGGACGTAAGGCGTCAGATACACGGTCTTGTCCGTGCCGTTGTACCATAAAGGTTCGTCGGAATAGTCGAACCGGGTAATGGTTTTGCCCTTATACTCGAAGGGGGTGTTGAGCACGAATCCTGTTGGAGTCGTGATGAACGGCAACTTGACGGTCACTTTAGTCTCGGCATCGACGAAAGAGAGATTGCGGTAGGACCGTTTGAGGTAGATCGTGTCCTGCTTGTCGAACACGAGCATGTACTCATTGAAATTCATATTCTTTTCGGTCGTTTCTACCTGCGTCAGGTAGCCTTCGTAGTTGCTGTCCTTCATGGGCGTCATGACGATCCGTTCGCCATGTTTTTTCCCGTAGAGGATGACGCTGTCGGGCGTCACATTGTTGACACGGAACTCAAAGTCGCCGTTCATTCCCGTACCGTCTGTTCCCATGCCGTCAGGGTTGTGTGGATCGGAGAAATAGTGGAACAGCGGGTTGTGCTCGTCAAACGAGAGGATGATACCCTGGCTCTGTTCAATTTTGAAGTGAGACGTATGGGAGTCTCCCGGTGCTCCTGCTTCGCTGGCAACGGTCACGGTGTTGTCGTTGTTGAACTTGCAGATGACGTTGTATCCGCCATAAGTGGTGCTTCCATAGAAGTTCATGAGCCACCCGTTCTGCTGAGCCACCAGAATGTCCATGTCTTCTTTGATAGCCTCACTGATGCGCTCGGAAGACGACTTGTCAAAGACATCGTCGATTTCCTGTTTGCACGATGCCAACGTGAGGACGGCTATCAGCAATAGCCATATATTATATGTCTTTCTCATATCGCAGTCTTTTTTATTTTAAATTATCCAAATCGAGCGTCATAGCCTCTTTTGAGCGGCGCAGGACAACCTCGCGCAGCTTGTCGAGGTCGATCCCCCAGGAGTCTCTGAAGTAGATTCTCACGATCTCTAACTTCTTCAGGATCGCATCGCGGCCGAAGGTGTCGACTTCCGGCTGTTTCTTATATTCGAACTTGGGAATCTTGAAATACTCCGGAACAGGATTTCCCTTGGCATCGTAGACCGTGTCGCCTTCGGCTGTGAGCTGATAGACGGGGTTTCCCACTTTGGTCGTGATGCTGTATGCCTTATTGTTATAGACGAAATAAGCCACTGCCCCATTTGTCCCCATATAATAATTCACGCCATTCTCGAGATGAATTGTATACACCGGGATGCGGTTGCCCTTGGCATCCTTAAAGTAAAGGTAGTTGCCATCCTTGTCAGTGTCGTAGACGATGTTTCCATTGGCATCCTTCACCGGAACCAGGTCGCCGTCAGCGTTCTGCTCGGGGATAGGGTTGCCGTTCTCATCTGTCTGATAGATGTAATTGCCGTTTTTGTCGCGCGCATAGATCGGGGCTCCGGATTCATCCACCTTCTGTACGACACCCTTTTCTAAAATCTTGTTCCATGCCTCCGGCGTATAGGTGACATAAGTGGAGTAGATCTCGGCGAAGTCCTCGTTGGGCTCGGAGCTGCCGTAACCGGTGACGAATCCTTCAGCCGGAGCATCAGCGTTGTCCACGTTGACCCAGTCTCCGGTGTGGTACTTGCCGGCAGAGATCGTCTGGAATTCCGTAGAGTAGCTTTTCTTCTGATGCAGGATGTGGCTGAACTCATGGTGCATGGTGTGGAAGTACCAGTGGTTCAGGTCCAATGGTTTGCTTCGCTTGTCTGCGTAGGGATTGTCCTGATTGACGTAGACGTTATTTGGATCAAGCTCGTTGATACGGAACAGCAGGATTTTCAATCCTGCCTCGGCTGTACCGAGCACGATCTTGCCCTGTCCGTCGTATTCCGGGGAACCGATCAGTTGCATCTGCCGGAACGTGTTCTGCTTCAGGAATGTTTCTCCGGCCACTTCCTTGTAGGCGTCAAGCCACACGTGCTTCACCAAGATGGCGATGGCCTTGGAGTTGGTTATGCTTGCAGGCACAACATTGTATCTGAGATCTGACAGATTATCATTATACAGATAATTGAATTGGATGTTGTACGGTTCGGTATAATTGGCCTGCAGCCATTTGTCAAAGTCGGACTGCACAGTCGTTTCTTCCTTGAAAATGCTATCTGAACTGACGTCATCATTCGAACAAGCATGCATCAGGGTCATCACCCCGAGCAACATGAATATTTTGATGTATTTCATAATTCTGTTCATTTACTGGTTAGTTGTCTCTCTTGGGTTAGGTTGTAAACCGGCAGTCACCACGTCTGTAGGCAGTTGAATGGCACCGCGCAGGTCTCCGGCCTTGAATACGACCGATTCCTCTCCATCTAACGTGTGGGTGAATTCGAGGCCGTAGCGCTTGATGTCCTGGAATCTTTGTCCCTGGTTGTAGGTCTCGATCCGACGCATCTGCAGGATCATGTGGATGAGGTTGGTCTGTGTTCCCTTGGCTACGCTGAAGCCTTGCGGATGCAATGGTTTCTTGACGCCTCGCTCCTTGTCGGAAGTTATTAAAGCCGGAACATCGGCGAGATTGTCGTAAAATGCGTTCAGGTTCTCTTCCGTCATTACGGGTCTCACGGCAGTTCCTCTCTTAGCTTGGCAATGGGCGACGATCCAGCGGTTGATGTCGGCCAAGGCGGCTGTAGTGTTGTTCTTCAGCGCATAGGCTTCTGCACGCACCAAGCAGGTCTCGTCGGTTGTAAATACCGCGTCTACGATGTGTGGGAATCCGGACTGATTGATCTTGTCGGTCACCTCGAAGAATTCATCCAACTTGTTGTAGTATATGTGTTGATCGTTTCCATACAGCTTGTGAGACTCATACAGCGTGTTGTTTGTAGAGCCACTGCCCCAGGGCATTTTGGCCCAGAATGTTTCATAACTCGCAATGACACGATTGTGGTTGTACCGAGTAAAGGAAGAAACCCAAGGGGCACGGCCGGCCAGCGAGTAGGCGGTGAGAAGCATGAGGTTGGCAGGCTCCGTCGAACGGACATATGCATTCCCATAATCCGCAGCCGACAACTCTTGCATTGAAGCCAAGTTGCGCAGCACTGGATTGTTGCCAAGCACATTGTTTGCATATTCGATGGCCTTGTCATACTGATGATAGAACAAATTGAAACGAGCGGCAAAGGCATAGGCTGCAGCGACATTGAAGTGATACTTGGTCGCTGTCAGATGATCGTCGCTCACAGATGGCAGCGCGTCCTCGATGTCGGCATTGATGTTCTCGTACAATTCTTTGAGCGTGCCGCGCTCGTTGATCGATATGCCTGGCACTTTCGGATAAGGAAGACCTAAGTAGCTGTCGGCTTTTTGGGGATCATAGGCCATGCAGAACATATTCGAAAGCTTGAACATCGCGTAAGCCCGGCAAAGCAAGGCTTCTGATTTGATGGCTCGAGCTTTTTCGCTGTCTTCAAGCTTGGCGATTGCAGCCAATGCTTCATTGGCAACTCCGACGACTACATAGGTGCTGTTCCATATGCTGCGCGGGTCGTCATTGCCAGTTGTGGTGATCTCTTCCCAGCGGTATGCTTTTTCCTGATTTTCCTGATTGGCGAACAATTTGCCGTTGTCCATCACGTTGTCGCTGCTCCATTCCAAGACCAGATCAGTTGACTGCGAGGGGTAAGCAGCAACCAAGAGGCCGGCCGCCTTTTCCAGATTGTCTATTTCGGCACGGTCATCTGGAAGTTTATCCAAAAAACTGTCACACGAGGTCGTAAGGGCAAGCCCTGCCAAAGTGATGATAAATATACTGATTCTTTTCATAATTGTATGCTTCATTTATCGTTAAAGACCAATTCGCAGTGTCATTGTCAACTGGCGCGCCATCGGAACGGCGACACCGCCGGAGTTGAAGAACTCTGGATCCTGACCGTTCAGTTTCTTGTCTGCATAGATCAGGAAGAGGTTGGTGGCCTGCAGTTTCAGGTTAAGGGTGTTCAGATGCAGCGTTGAAAGCATCTTCTTGGAGAAGTCATAGGAGAGGGAGATCTCTTTCATGCGAATGAAGTCGCCCTTTGCCACACGTGCCGTTGAGCGGTTGTAGGCATTGTATGCATAGCTCAATTTTGAGTCGTTCTGCAGCTGACGGAGGTCAGCGATGGCGGGGATATTCGTGAATTCCTCATCTCCGGCTTTCGTCCATCTGTTCTTGAACTCTTTTGGCATTGCGTCCAAGTCTGAATAATAGGAATAGAACGCAGGATCAAGACGTACCTTGTTGCCGAAGGCATAAGTGACAAAGACGTTCAGGTGGAAGCCTTTGTATGAGAAGACGTTGCCCAATGATCCCGTGATCGTCGGATCGGTAGGCCCCTCATAGATCAACTGGTCAAGTGTGCGTGACTGGAAGTTGAAATTACTGGTGGTCAGGAAACCGTCCTGGTTAATGAACATGGGGATGCCGTTCCGGTTCAGTCCCTGATAATTGATGGAGAACAGCGAACGATAAGGATAGCCCTTCATGGTGAAGCCTGTTCCTGTCACCATGTCTATGAATCTCAGACGATTGTCAAGCTCGGTCACTTCTGTCTTCACGTGCGAGAAGATAAAGTCTGTGGTCCATTGGAAACCACTGCCGACGATGTTCTTGCTGCTGATAGCCAGCTCCTCGCCGTGTGACTTCATCGATGCAATGTTGGCATATTCTGTGATCGTGCCTTTCGTTCCGTTGGTCGTACGCGGGCCGATCAGGTCGTAGTTGTTACGTGTGTACCAGTCGAAAGTGACGTTCAACCTGTTGTTCAGGAAGCCAAGATCGACACCGATATTCAGCTCATGTTTCTTTTCGTAGGTCAAATCGGGGTTGGCAAAATCGTAGACTTCCAGACCGGTCTCTTTGTCATTTGCGTATGGGCGCCAGGGGCTGTAGCTTTGGAAGATCGTCTGTGCGTTCACCGTGGCAGGCTTATCACCCGTCAGTGAGTAGGATGCCTTGAGGGTGGCGTGGCTCAATACGTCCTTGAAGGTGTCATTGAACCATGCTTCCTCATGCGCATTCCAGGCGCCAGAGATGTTCCATGTAGGCAACCAGCGTGCGCTGCGGGCTTTGCCCAAGCGGTTGCTTCCTTCATAGCGGAGGGTTCCGTTGACGGTGTAGCGTCCTTTATAAGAATAGGTGGCAGTGCCGAAGAATGCCACTTCGCGGCTGTAGCTGTTTGACAGATTGTAATAGACATCGTTCTGCTCACTGGCCTGCTTGAAATAGTTGTAGTCGTATGCACCGAGATAACCCATTTCGTATTGCATTCCCACACCGTTGAAATAGCTGCGGCGACGGTCTGTGCTGTTTACTTCCATACCGCCGAAGAGGTTCACGATATGATCGTCGTTATAGACGTCGTTGTAGCTGGCGGTCGCGCGGAAGTCCCAGCTGTTCATCTTGTATTTGGTTTCACGATAGAAGCCTCCGTTGGGCAATACCGAGAACGGCAGCGAATTGGGTTTGTCAGGGTCAGTATAGAGCCAGGGGTTGTTGTCGCGCATGGTGGCGTCATTCATTGCCCTGAATGCCATGGCCATGTTCGAATTTTCGCGGATCTGGTTGGCCTGTGTGGTTGTGGAGAACTTATAGGCACCCAATACGGCCAGTTCTACTTTCGTTATCGGTTTGTATTTCAGCTCACCTTGTACTTTCAAGTCGATCACATCGAAGTCGTTGAAATTGTTTGCCAGCTCGTTGTGGATGTTGAACGGCGAATAGTTGCGCGTGTAGAACGTGTTCGGATCCAGTGCGCGTGAGGAGTTGATCGCGTAAGAATAGGGGTTAATGTCGAAATCGCGGCTTACGGATCCTGTCACGGCGTCCACACGCTGGTTCAGGGCGCCCGGTGATTTCTGCTTTCTGTAAGAAGCATTGCTGATCAGGTTCAGCGAGACCTTCTTGTTCAGGTTGAACAGCGCATTCGTGCTGGCCGTATAACGCTGCACTTTGCTCTGCTCACTCCAGCCCGGGTCATCCATGATACTGAATGAGGTGTAATACTGAGATTTCTCCGTACCGCTTGAGATGCTCACGGAGTGGTTCATTGAGATGGCATTGCTGAACAGCTCGTCAAACCAGTTGGTGTTTCTCATCTCCGCCTCACGCAGATAGCCGTTCATGGCGCTCTGTGTGCTTGAAAGCAGGAACTTCCCTGTCGCGGGGTCATAGCTGTTCATCAACTGGTACATCTTACCATACACACCACTTGACATGGCGCGGTAGGTGCGGGCAAAGGAGATCAATCCGTTGGCCTGCATTTCCTTGTAGATACCCATCTGCTCCTGCGAGTTCATGATGTTGAACTGGCCGTAGCTGGGCTTCAAACGCATGGTATACTCGCCGGTGTAGTTGATGCGGGTCGAACCGATCTTTCCTTTCTTGGTCGTTACGACAATCACACCAGCCATGGCTCTTGCACCATAGATAGAGGTCGCAGAACCGTCTTTCAGAATCTGGAAGCTTTCGATGTCGTCCGAGTTCAAGCCTGCAATGGCCGAGCTGATCAGGGTTGCGGCATCGCCCGAAGAAAGCTGGTCGGCATCCACTTCGGTCACGTCTTCCATGATCACACCGTCTACTACCCACAACGGTTTACTGCTGCCGTAGATGGAGGTTGCACCACGTACGCGGATCTTCGGCGCCGTCCCGAATGTGCCTGACACGTTTTGGACAGACACACCGGCTACACGGCCTTCGAGTGAGCGGCTGATGTCGGCCACACCGTCGAGCTTGGCCTTGCTGGCATCCACCTTCGTTGTTGCTCCGGTGAAGAGGCGCTTGTCCATCTTCTGCATACCAGTCACGACAACTTCATCCACGGTCTTCGCGTCAGGTTCTAAAGTAATCTTCATGTTCTGCCCGCCACGTAACGTTTGAGTTTTCATACCTATGTACGAAACCGTAATCATAGGGTTCTTCTGTGTGGTGGTAAATGAGAACTTACCGGCGATGTCGGTAACCACGCCTGTTTTGGTTCCGGCTACGGTGACCGACGCGCCGATCACAGGTCCGCCGTCTTCTGCTGAAACGACAACACCATTGATCTGGGTCTGCGCGAAAGCCATCCCGAAGCTGAGGAATAGCCCAACAAGCAACATTGTTAGTCTTTTTTCCATAAAATCTCTCTAAAAAGTTATTAATACAATGTAAATAATCCTCTTCTAAATCCAAGTGCAGGAGTCTTTGATAATCCTCTAACTCAACTCCGATTGTAATGTATCCCTACATCATTGTTATACGTCGGGTATGAAAGGGCAATCGTCTGAATGCACGATTATGTGTTTTTCTGATACTGACGTTATACAAAATTAATGTAATTTTATTAACTCAACAAATAAAAATGTTAATATTAGTAGCCGGCAAACATTAATTAACATAAATATTTCTTATATTTGTGTTTTTCCTTTCATAATTCTTTCTATGCGCTTCATTCTGTTGGTTTCAGATTGAAAGATTGCCGGTTCTTGTCCTGTTATGTTGCCAGGTTCCGGCCGTCTTTCATTTATGTCAGCAATTTTGGTATCTGGCGCATTGTCTGCTGGTGTCGTCAGGAGCATGCGGAGGGGCGGTGTCCGAAACGGGAAGCAGGGCTGCGGACTGACCCCTATATATAATAAGGTGTAGTGGAAAAGTCGGGCGGGCCGGCGACAGGTTGGCTGCGGGCCGCGGAGATGAGGCCGGCGGATCGGCAAAACGTGGCCGGCGGATCGGCAAAACGGGGCCGACGGATCGGAAATGGATGCCTTCGGCGTGGTCAGGCGTGCAGCATCTGCAGGTCGAACTTCTTGGCCAATCGGCTCTTGGTGGATCTGAGGGCCTGTTCCGAGCAACAGAAGGCGCGGGCCTTGTCGGCATCCGTCTTTCCGTTGCGTTCCATCAGGCAGAAGAAGGCTTCCTTCGGCGTAAGCGCATAGCCGGGATTTTCGAGGATGAAAGCCAGTTCGCGGTCTATGGATCGCATCACTT
>JALFRV010000226.1 GCA_022778905.1 Prevotella sp.
CTGGTATTCGGACTGGCCGCCATCATCACCTATTACAAGGGTGGCAAGCGCGAAGACGGCACCGAGATCGTACCCAACGACGACCCGAAGATCATGGATCATCTGAAGACACTCTGGGCGACCGGCGACACGCAGAAGGTAGCCGAGGGCGTGCTGGCCTATGACTACGTATGGCATGAGAATCTGAACCTGATCCCCGGACTGACCGACTTGGTCAAGAAGGATCTGGATCTGATCCAGAGCAAAGGCATGCTTGAGGCCGTCAAGACCATCCTCTAAGCCACGTCTCACATGGAGAACGGTGGCCGGGATGCACTTCCGGCCAGACTGACTCCCTGCTGATCCGCCACTTTCGAAAGTTGTGCATCGCGTCGACTTGGGCCACGGGACATCCACCGGGATGTCCTGCCGCACAGGAAGAGGATGCACAACTTTCCGTTGGAGGCCCTCCAGGGCCGAGGCCAGCCGACCACATGCCATCCGGACCGACCGACTTTTCCCACCCCGACGCCACCCTGTTCATCCATCAAACGAACATCATCGACAGCTTATGAAACTCCCCGAATTGGCCGACCGATATGAGACCGCCGACTTCATGGACCACGATCCGTCCCAGTTCATGCATCTTTGCAGTGACCCGATCAACCAGGAATTGGCAGGGTTCATAGCCTCCTGCCTGTCCATGGGACAACGGAAGCAGCTCTGCGCGAAGATCTCGGCGATCATGGACATGGCCGGCCGGGATCTCCGCACGTGGATCATGCGTTCGGAATATACGGAGATGTTTCCCGATGCGGGCACTTCCTTCTATCGCACCTACTCCCACCGGATGGTCCGCCATCTGATGGACGGACTGCGGGACATGCTCCGCCGATACGGCAGCATGGGGCAGTTCGTCCGCGAGCAGGCATGCGACGGTCCTTCGGCCATCGCCGCCATCACCTCCTACTTCCGCCCTTACGACGTCGGCGGGCTGGTTCCGAAAGACACGTCCTCCTCCTGCAAGCGTGTCTGCATGTTCCTCCGCTGGATGGTCAGGGATCATTCGCCGGTCGACTTAGGCCTTTGGGCCGACCGCATAGACAAGCGCACGCTCATCATGCCGCTCGACACGCACGTCCTGCGGCAGTCAATCCGACTGGGGTATCTGCAGCGCAGCACCTCGTCCATGCGCACGGCCGTCCTCCTGACGGAACAGATGCGGGCACTGTTTCCCGACGATCCGCTCAAGGCAGACTTCGCCCTCTTCGGCTTAGGCATCGACGAAGCCTACGGGAACAACAACGCCCGATGATCCTCTACATCTTTTCCGACCTTCCGGACCAGGCCTTTTCTTCGGCCGAGGAAGACAACTGCAGGGCACCGAAATGAAACCTCACCATTCGGGAAAAACACCCTCGCAAAATAATGGCACAACTACCGCCGGCGCAGAGCTATGCTCCGGGGCGTCGAAAGCATACATCCGGGGCGCCAAGAGCTATGCTCCGGGCGGCCCGGAGCATAGCTCTGCGGAAGCCACCCGAACCGTCTGTCGAACCAAAACAAACAATCTACTTATTAACAATCTGTTAACTCAAAAACTCGAAAATGCCGAACACCCCTCTCACAGCACATGAATGATCCGGATCCCGACCTGTGAAGGGTGGCGCTTCATATAAGCCTTGAGAAGCATCGGTTCCTCCACGACGCGCCCGTGTACCGTCGACGCATTGAGCATGTGGAGGCCGTCGGCATGCCATACGGCAATCCCTATATGCGAAGTGTCCAATCCTTCCCGGCTCGTCGTGATGGCAATGATGTCGCCGTCGTGGATCGTGCTGCGGAACAACGCATCATTCGCGATCTCCTGCTTGGGGATATAGGAATAGGTCAGTCCTTCCAACCGCTGTTCCATATCAGCGATCCCGCTCACCCAGCCGGGGTGTCTGACCAGCATGGGATAAAGGTGCGGATTGCGGCTCATATAGTTGAGCCGGAGCGTCTGGACGGCGGTGAAGGGCGGATTGGGCGCCTGCACCTCCCGCACGAATCCCAAGCGCGTGTTGTCTTCGATCCATGCAGAGAAATAATGCAGCCGGTCCGTATAGGAGACATGCCCCTGCCGATAGCGGATGAGCTGAAGTTGACGACAGAAATCACGGAAGGTTGTCAGGCCCTTCCGCGTGCAGATGGCCAGCGCAAGGACATTCTCCACATAGGTCGTACAGTCCATCTGCCGGAGGTTGACCACCAACCGCTCGTTGGCATTGCGGTCGAGCGTCTTCCCGACATAGGGCAGCCCCTTCAGCTCGCGGGCAAACCGGACCATCAGGTTTTCATCCTGTCCGAAGGCCTTGCCCGTCTTCAGGAGCCGCATGACCTTCAGGCTGTCACTCCGGGTGTATTGCGGTTGCGCGGCGAGCGTGATACTATAGCACAAAAGAAAATAGAAAAGAAACCACTTTTTCATCGTTTGTTGAAATTGAATCCTACATAGATATTGACGCTTCCGAAGGAATTGTTGGTATAAAACTGACTCTTCCGGTAGTTGTAGGTATGAAAGATGGCATTGGCACCGGCAAACCATTTCGTATTGTTCCAGACAATGCCCAAGCGCCAGACGCCGTCAAGGTTGAAGTTGGAAAACGAGAAATTCTCCAACGTGAACTTATGTACGTCCATGTCACCGGCCGAATGCTTATATCCCAAGGCTAACGACAGCGAGACGTCGAAGAGCCAGTTGCGGGCGAAAACCCAGTTATAAGCGTAGCCTGCGGAGAAGGCCAGGTCCCTGTAACGGACGCTTCCCACCGTCAGACTGCTGTCGATCTGCGCCTTGTCAAGGGTCTCCTGGCCCAGACGCTCGGCCATCAACCGGGACAGGGAGGCCCAGTCGACCTGCAGGCTATGGCTCGTATAGCCGATGCCGGCAAGCCACGAACCGCAGCTGCGCCGCTGCACCGTGCTCTGGCTATAGGCCGCGGGATAGGAGAAGCGGTGATGATTGAAGATATAATAGAGATTGAATCCCTTGATGCTTGTAGACAAACCGTCGAAACCGACATCCCTCATCGCGTCGGTATTCACCCCTTCACCCAAGACCAAAGTGCGCACTTTGTAGTCGTTGCCTGTCTTCCGGTAGAAGAGATCGAGACCGAGCTGATTGCTGTAGAGGCTGATGTTGAAGTCCTGTTTATGGTTGCCGTCGCCAAGATGCGAGAAATCCAGCGTATAGCCAAGGAATATCCACCGCCAGCCGAAGTAGGGTCCGAACTTGATGCTCGGCTTCGGGGCGAACGTGACACTTTGCCCGCTCTTGCTGTAGAGGCTGTAGATCTCATACGTGTTCGTATTCTGGATCATGGCGGCAAAGTTGTAATGCTGCGGCTCGATATAGCTCGTATCGACCCGGCTGAAGGTCTTCACGAGATCGTAAAGACGCTGACCGAAGCTTCGTTTCTCCGGCACGGAATCACCGCCCATCGCCCAAAGCGGCGTGAGAGGGATCAGGAGGAGAAACAGGAGCAACGGTCTTCTTTTCAAAATGCACAGATCATTCGTTTCAATACTTGCCTAAGATGCGGTCGAGCACCCAGTTGACGGGGGTGGCCGTGACGCTCGTGCTGTTGCAGGAGCCGGTGCCTTGCAGGTCTTCGATCACGGCCTTGATGATCGGCAGCTGCACATAGGGCGGATTGGGAACGGTGATATTGGTCGTCCCCTCACTGGTCACCAGCCGGATGGGGTCATATTCGAAGACCGAGAACGTGAGCGTTCCCTGGTCGCCGATGATCTCGATGCAGTCTTCCTTGGCACTGGCATGCCCGACGAAGCACCAGGAGCCACTGCCGACGACGCCGTTCTCGAAGCGGAAACAGGCACTGATCACATCCTCGGCATCATAGAGATGAGCCCGGTTTTCACAGTAGCCGTGGGCCTTCACGATGACCCCGAAGATGTCCTGCAGCAGGTCAAGCTGATGAGGAGCCATGTCGTAGAAGTAGCCTCCGCCGGCTATCTCGGGCCGGAGACGCCAAGGCTGGTCCTTGCCGGGCAGGTTGTCGGCCTCGCGCGGGGGCACGGCGAACCTGATCTGTACATTCAGAATCCGGCCGAGCACACCCTCGTTGACAATCTGCTTGACACGCTGGAAATAGGGAAGATAGCGACGATAATAGGCCACGAAGCACGGCACGCCGGTCTGTTCGCTGACGCGGTTGACACGGACACAATCCTCATAGCTCGACGCCAACGGTTTCTCGACATACACCGGCTTGCCCGCACGCATGGCCATGATGGCAAACGTGGCATGGCTCGACGGCGGGGTGGCCACGTAGATGGCATTGACGTCCGGATCGTCGATGAGCTTCTGCGCGTCCGTATACCATTTCCGTATGTGATAGCGCTCGGCATAGGCCCGGGCACGGGTCTCACTCCGGCTCATCACCGCTTCGATATGCGAGCCATCCACCTCGTTAAAGGCGGGCCCGGACTTCTTTTCCGTCACCTCGCCACATCCGATAAATCCCCAGCTGATTTGCTTCATGCGATACGTATTTTTTGCAAAGATAGCAAATAGAATTGAGATGCGACACCCGCAGCTTGAGATTTTTTCGTATCTTTGCAGGCAAAAGAAGCAACCGCAATGGAAATCAAGAAATCTGAATTTGTCATTTCTGCCCCCCTGGTCAGCCAGTGCCCCAAGGACTCAAAATTCGAATACGCCTTCATCGGGCGAAGCAATGTGGGCAAGTCAAGCCTCATCAACATGCTCTGCAATCATAAAGGCTTGGCCAAGACCTCATCCACTCCGGGAAAGACATTACTGATCAACCACTTCATCATCAACAACGAGTGGTACTTGGTCGACCTGCCCGGATACGGCTATGCGAAACGGTCGAAAACCATCCAGCAGAAGATCGAGCAGATGATCACAAGCTATATCCTCCAGCGCGAGCAATTGGTCAACCTCTTCGTGCTCATCGACATCCGGCATGAGCAGCAGGCGATCGACCGCAAATTTATCGACTGGCTCGGCGAAAGCAACATTCCCTTCACGATCGTCTTTACCAAAGCGGACAAGCTGGGGGCAGTCAAGGCCCGCCAGAACGCAGAAAAGTGGATGGAACAGCTGAAGGACAGATGGGACGAACTGCCCCCCTACTTCATCACCAGCGCAGAAAAGAAAACCGGACGGGACGAAGTTCTCGACTATATCGACAAGATCAACCAGGAACTCAAGGCGTGAGGCCCCAACATCCGCGCACGCTATCACCCGCGCACACCGCCCATTTCCTCGAACGACATGGGGCGGACAGACATCAAAAAACAGCAGACTATGGCCCAGATACCCTATTTAGACGTACAGCACCTGACCAAATCATTCGGCGCGCAAGTGCTTTTCAGCGACATCTCATTTTCAGTCGCCGAGGGGCAGCGCGTAGGTTTGATTGCCCAGAACGGAACCGGAAAATCGACCTTGCTGTCGGTGCTCACCGGCAAGGAGGGCTACGACAGCGGCGAGATCATCTACAGACGCGATCTGAAGACGGGCTACTTGGAACAGGCGCCCGCATTCGATCCCGAGGAGTCCGTATTGGATGCCTGCTTCAATCATCATGGGGATCCGGAGCGGGTGCTGAAAGCCAAGCAGATCCTCACACAGCTGAAGATCACCGACTTGGACCAGCCGATGGGCCAACTCAGTGGCGGACAGCAGAAGCGGGTGGCACTTGCCAACGTGCTGATCACCGAACCCGACTTCCTCATCCTTGACGAACCGACCAACCACCTGGACCTCGAGATGATCGAATGGCTGGAGGGTTACCTCTCGAGAGGCAACAAGACGCTGATGATGGTGACCCATGACCGGTTCTTCTTAGACCGTGTCTGCAACATCATCTTAGAGATAGACAACCGGTCGATCTATGCCTATCGCGGCAATTACGCCTATTATTTGGAGAAAAGACAAGACCGCCTCGACCAGACAAGGGCTGAAATAGCACGCGCCAACAACCTCTACCGCACCGAGCTGGAATGGATGAGGCGCATGCCGCAGGCAAGAGGGCACAAGGCAAAATATCGTGAAGACGCCTTCTATGAATTAGAGGCCAAGGCCAAGCAACGCATCGAGGAACGCCAGATCAGGCTCAAGGCACGCAACGTATACATCGGATCGAAGATCTTCGAATGTCAATATGTTTCAAAGAAATATGAAGACAAGGTCATCCTGAAGGACTTCTACTACAACTTCGCACGCTTTGAGAAGATGGGGATTGTGGGCAACAACGGCACCGGCAAGTCGACCTTCCTCAAACTGCTGTTGGGGGTGGTGAGCCCGGACGAAGGCAAATTTGACATCGGAGACACGGTCCGATTCGGCTATTTCTCTCAGGAAGGGCTCCGGTTCAACGAACAGCAGAAAGTGATCGACATCATCTCTGACATCGCCGACTACATTGATCTCGGCGGAGGACGCCACATGACGGCCTCCCAGTTTCTGCAGTATTTCCTCTTCACGCCCGAACAGCAACACAACTTCGTCTACAAACTGAGCGGAGGAGAGAAACGCAAACTGTATCTTTGTACCGTCTTGATGCGCAATCCGAACTTTCTTGTCTTGGATGAGCCTACCAACGACCTCGACATCCAGACCCTCCAGATCTTGGAGGAATATCTGCAGGACTTCCCGGGATGCGTGATCGTCGTCAGTCACGACCGCTATTTCATGGACAAAGTCGTCGACCACCTGCTGGTCTTCAAAGGTGACGGGATCGTAAAGGATTTTCCCGGAAATTACACACAGTTCAGAGCGTGGAGCGAACTCAGGCAAAAGAACGAGCAGAAAGAGAGCAAGAGCCAGCAGACCAACAGGAAGGAGAAGAAAAACTACCACAATGACACCCGGCAAAGGATGTCCTACAAGGAGAGAAGAGAATTTGAACAGTTAGGAAAGGAGATTGAAACGCTCGAAGCTGAACAGCAACGGCTGGAAGAAAAACTATGCAGCGGCACACTTCCGATCGATGAGCTGACAGAGATAAGCAAACGACTTCCGCAACTCAAAGACGAACTGGACGAAAAGAGTCTGCGATGGCTCGAACTCTCTGAATTAGAGACATGAACCCGCACTGTGAATGCCCGGGAAAGCCGCATGCACACGCTGCATAGGGCAGCCTGCGGACGACCCGCAAACCACGTTGTCACATGCCTGACACGCAATCACCATCCGTGCCCTCAACTTTAACCTTTTTTAATCGAAAATATATAGGCTCAAAGTGAACAACCTATTGATATTTTTAGTAATTTTGCATCGTTTTAGGGTCAAGAATTTGATAAAAGATTGATTATCAAGCATTTGTAAAGTTTAAGGTATATAAGATGAGACAATTAAAGATTCAGAAAAGCATTACTAACCGATCAAGCGAAGCTTTGGACAAATATCTCGTAGAGATTGGCCGTGCACCACTCATCACGATTGATGAAGAGATCGAACTGGCGCAGAAGATCAAGAAAGGAGGGCCAGAGGGAGAACTCGCCAAAGACAAACTTGTTACAGCTAATCTGCGGTTTGTCGTGTCTGTTGCCAAGCAATATCAACATCAAGGACTGACCTTGACAGACCTCATCGACGAGGGCAACATCGGCCTGATCAAGGCTGCCCAGAAGTTTGACGAGACCAGAGGCTTCAAGTTCATCTCCTACGCAGTCTGGTGGATTCGTCAAAGCATTCTTCAGGCCATCGCAGAACAAAGCCGCATCGTCCGCCTTCCGCTCAATCAGGTAGGATCCTTGAATAAGATCAACCACGAAATCAACAAATTCGAGCAGGAGAACCAACGGCATCCGAGCGTTTCAGAGTTGTCTGAAGCCACAAATATAGACGAAGAAAAGATCGGACAGAGCATGATGGCTGACGGACATCATGTAAGCATCGACGCACCGTTTCAGGACGGCGAGGACAACTGCATGCTTGACGTGATGCCTTCCGGCGATGACAGCAGGACTGACAGACAGGTGGATCACGAGAGCATGGCGTTAGAACTGAACTCGGTACTCAACAAGGTTCTGAAAGAAAGGGAAATCACCATCATCCGCGAATGCTTTGGCATCGGATGTCATGAGAAAGGTCTCGAAGAGATCGGAGACCAATTAGGACTTACCCGCGAGCGTGTCCGCCAGATCCGGGAGAAAAGTATTGCAAAGCTTCGGGATAGCGGCAACGCGAAGATCCTGATGAAATACTTAGGATAAATCATTACTGTTTCCCGCCCAAAGTCCGCCTCCGGCCAGGCCGGATGAAGAGGGAAGAAGATATAAAAATAACTAATCTGACTTCGGAAAGATCCATTGGGGTCATCCGTAAGTCAGATTAGTTTTTTTCATGCCCATGGGGCCGTATAGCAAAAAAACGTCCTGTCAGACCGGCAGTTCTTGTTTATCCGAACGGCATCCAGCCCTCGCCCCTGCCGGAGCCACCCCTTATCGAAAGGGCAGACCTTAGACCTCGGAACGGTCATATAGGCGGATCAGAACGGCAGATCGTCTGCGCTCTCAGTCTCTGCGGCAGACTGCTGAGGCGGGAATGGCGCCTGTGAGGCCGGAGCCGCTGCAACATTCTGAGGCTGGCTGCCACCGAAGCCATTAGAAGCCGGGATCCCTTGAGCGCCCTGGGCACCATACTGGGCCGGATCTACCAATCTTACATCGAATGCACGGATGCTGTTAAACCATCTTCCGTTATACTCATGGGCGTCGATGTCAAAAGAAACGAGCACCTCTTGTCCTACTTGAATATTGTAGCGAGCAAGACGATCCGCTCCGAAAACATCAAACATCATCTTGCGAGAATAAGCCTCATGTGTCTCGATCACAAAACTCTGAGATTTCCATTCACCACGCGCCGAAACGCCACTTCTTTCAGGAAGTGCTACGATTACCTTTCCTTGTAATTCCATTGTTATAATTTATAATTCTGCTTGTTGACTTTAAATCAGCTTTTCGATTGCGAAATTAATAAAATAGTTCTAAAATAAGAAACTTTTAGGCTGATATTTTGCACCTCTTATTAGTTTTTTGTATTTTTGTGGCTAATATCGAATTAAACTAAAAAATTAAATACTAATGAGATTTACTACATCAAGCTCTGCGCTCAGCAGCCGATTACAGACACTTGCAAGGGTCATCAACAGTAAGAACTCCATCCCCATTCTCGAGAGTTTCCTGTTTGAAATCAATAATAATCAATTGAGAATTACAGCCTCCGATAGCGAGAATGTCATGCAGTCGGTCATCGCTTTGGATCAATGTGACGGCGAAGGCAAGTTTGCCGTACCAAGCCGCACGGTCATCGAAGCGTTGAAAGAGCTCCCTGAACAGCCTTTGTCATTCGATGTCGACCTGACTCATTTCACGGTAAAGATCATTTATCTGAACGGACTATATAATTTTGCCGCCCAGAACGCAGAAGAATACCCGCCTGTGCAGCCGATATCCGACGGAGCCACGGTGATCACGATGGGTGCCAACGTATTGAGTGACAACATCAACCGCTCCATCTTCGCCACGGCTCAGGACGAGCTTCGCCCCGTCATGAACGGCATCTTCTTCGATCTGACGAGCGCAGGTCTGGCTATCGTTGCCAGTGATGGACACAAATTGGTAAGAAACAGCAATTACGCCATCAAGAGCGACAATCCGGCCTCATTCATCCTCCCCAAGAAGCCGGCAACGCTTCTCAAGTCGGTCTTAGGCAAGGATGCGAGCGATGTAGTGATCAAGTTCAACGAGCGCAATGCAGAAATCCGCTTTGCCGACGGCATTCTTTTCTGCCGTCTGATTGAAGGACGTTATCCCAACTATAACTCTGTTATCCCTGCCAATAACCCCAACAATCTCACCATCGACCGTAAGGCCCTCTTAGGCGCCCTCAAGCGTGTGCTGCCCTTTGCGAGTGAAAGCAGTCAGCTCATACGTTTCCATCTGGAAGCCGGCAAGCTTGAACTGTCTTCCGAAGACATAGACTTCGCTACCAGCGCAAAAGAGAACATCACCTGCGACTATAACGGTCAGCCGATGAGTATCGGTTTCAAAGGCAGTTCGTTGACGGAAATCCTCAGCAACTTGGACAGCGATGAGGTCGAAATCAAGTTGGCCGATCCAAGCCGTGCAGGCATCGTCGTACCGGTGGACCAGCCCGAGAATGAAGACGTGCTCATGCTGATCATGCCCATGTTGTTGAATGACTAAAACGGCCATCGACTAAATGAAGTTAAACCTCACAAAGCCCCTGATCGTCTTCGACTTGGAGACCACGGGGCTTGATCTTGTCAATGACAGGATCATACAGATATCTTTTATCAAGATTCATCCCTCCGGTAAGGAAGAGAGAGAAAACATTTTCGTCAATCCGCAGAAACCTATCCCGGCAGAAGTATCTGCTTTAACCGGGATTACAGACAAGGATGTGAAGGACGCGCCCACGTTCAAGGAGCTTTCAGCTTCATTGAATGAGAAATTCAAGGGGTGTGACTTCGCCGGCTTCAATTCCAACCATTTCGACATTCCGCTATTGGCTGAAGAATTCCTAAGAGCCGGCGTCGACTTCGATTTCACCCATAGCCGGCTGATAGATGCCCAGACCATCTTCCACAAGATGGAGCGTCGCAATCTCTCGGCGGCATACCAGTTCTACTGTGGACGCAAGATGGAAGATGACTTTGAAGCCCACCGCGCAGACCAGGACACGGAGGCAACCTACAGAGTGCTGCAAGGTGAACTTGACAAATACGACCCACAGACAGCCGAGGAGCCAGACAGGAGTTTGGCGAACGATATGGATGTGTTGGCCGAATTCTCGAAGACGAACGACAATGTCGACTTTGCGGGCCGCATCGTATGGAAGCCCGTCACGGATAAAGACGGCAATCCGCTTATGGATAAGGATGGAACCCCCAAAAAGCAGGAAGTCTTCAATTTCGGCAAATACAAAGGGAATGTCGTGTCGGACGTACTTCACCGTGACCCAGGTTATTTCAGCTGGATGCTCAGCAGTGATTTCACCAATAACACCAAGCAAGTTCTGACGCGCATCCGGCTACGTGAATTCAACAACAAATGATGTCTTTCTGATCGCAAAACGTATGCTGAGGCCCGTGAAGACCATAACTTTCCTGACGCTATTGACCACATTTGTGTTCATGCGTGCGATCCATGCCAATGCCCAAGAGCTACAGGCAAAGATCACGCTCAACACCAATCAGATCCAGGGAGCAGATGCGAATGTCTTCACCAATCTGCAGCAGACCGTTGAGAAGTTCATCAACGACAGGCAGTGGACAAACCTGCAGTTCCAGAAAAATGAGCGGATCATCTGCAATTTCAACATCACTGTCACCAAGTATAACCCTGCCTCCAACCTCTTCGAGTGCCGCGCATTGATTCAGGCCAACCGCCCTGTGTACAACGCAGCATATTCAACCACCCTCTATAACAATGCCGACAACGACTTCAACTTTGAGTTTTCGCCTTTCGACCAACTGACATTCAATGAAGAAAACGTTGACAACCAGTTGGCTGCACTGCTTGCCTATTATGCCTACCTGATCATTGGGCTCAATTTGGACAGCTTTGCACTGATGGGCGGAGAGGATGTGCTGCAACGCTGCATGAACTTAGTCAACAATGCCCAGAACCTCAATTTCCCCGGTTGGAAGTCATTCAGCGACAGCCGAAATCGCTTTGCCCTGATCAATGACTATTTGGATGGGGGCATGAAACCATTCCGCCAGCTGCAGTATGACTATTACCGCACGGGATTGGACGAGATGGCCAACAACCCCGAACGGGGACGGACCAACATCTCTTCGGCCATAGAAAACGATCTGAAAGCAGCCCATGACAACAAGCCATTGAGCATGCTCCCGCAGATATGGACCGATTACAAGCGTGATGAGCTGGCCAATATCTATCATGGAAAAGGCACACAGAAAGAAAAAGAGAGTATCTACGAAATCCTTTTTTCCATCAATGCAAGCCAAAACAATGCTTGGGAAAAAATCAAGCAGTAAACAATGACCGTATGCTTCGCCAACTATATATCCAACATTTTACCCTAATCGACGAACTGAAGATAGACTTCACGCCCGGCTTTTCAGTGATCACCGGCGAGACCGGAGCAGGAAAGAGCATCATATTAGGGGCCATCGGACTGCTGCTTGGCAACAGGGCCGGCTCACGGATGGTGAAAGAGGGCGAGAAGAAGTGTACTGTCGAGGCTCACTTCGATATCACGAACTACCATCTACAGGACTTTTTTCTTGAAAATGACATAGATGATGACCCGGCCGACTGCATCCTCCGCCGCGAGCTGACATCCACGGGCAAGTCGAGGGCTTTCATCAATGACACCCCCGTTTCGCTTGCAACCATCAAGCAGTTGGGCGAACAACTCGTCGACATCCATTCCCAACACCAGAATCTCTTGCTGCAAATGGAAGACTTTCAACTGCAGGTCGTGGATATCATAGCCCAAAATGAGGCACAACTGAATGATTACCATACAGCCTACGAAGCCTTCAGGCAGAAGGAAAACGAGCTCAAAGCGCTTCAGCAACAGATCGAAAAGGGCAAGGAGAATGAAGCCTTCATCACTCGCGAGCTCAATGAGATCCAGGCCGCAGGATTGGAGGACGGACAGCAGGAAACCTTGGAGTCGCGGAACGAGATCCTCACCCACTATGAGGAAATCATCACTTCCCTCCAAGCCGCAGACCATCTGCTCGATGACGAAGAACAAGGTGCCCTCGTGCGAATCA
>JALFRV010000247.1 GCA_022778905.1 Prevotella sp.
CTTTTATTTTAGCTGTTTTTTATCTTCCCGAGGCTGTTTGGACCGTAGGATAGAAAAATCCACAGGCTGCACCGGAAACATGTTCCCGGGCGCAGCCTGTGGGGGTGACGGTCCGCTCATGGACGGACTCAGAGGGGGCTTACTGATCCCATCCCGGATTCTGCTTCAGGTTACGGTTCTTATAGAGTTCCGCATTTGAGAATGGGTAGAAGTACATCTTGTCGGCGATGGTGTAGGATGTGAGGAGCTCCTTGGTGTATTTGAGATTGTCGTTGTCATCCTTCACGATGGTCACTTTGTAGATGTCCCTCATGTCATTGAGTGCCTTCCAGCGTCTCAGATCCCAGAACCGCTGTCCTTCGAAGGCAAATTCCACGCGGCGTTCGTTTTTCAGCCGGGCCAGGAAGTCTGCCTTAGACATGCCCTCGGGATAGTAGGGCATGGCCACATTCTTGCGTTCCCTGACCCGGTTGACGGCCTGACGGGCGCTCAGCGGGCAGTCGGCGGTGGTCGCGTCAGGGCCGTAAGCCTCTGCCATTGCCTCTGCATAGTTGAGCAGGATCTCCGCATAGCGGAACAGGATCCAGTTATGGTCGAAGCTGTTGGTGGTCTGTCCTGTCTCGAAAGTCACCTTGTTGTTGAGGTATTTGCGCAGGTAGTAGCCGGTCGAGGTGGCATTCTGCAGCGGCTGACCGTTCTTTCCGCCGATGAAGGTCTCCACGGCGGTGGTTGCAGGCCATTTCATGCCGTTGTAGACAATGGTCATGCTCAGGCGCGGGTCACGGTTGGCGTAGGGATTGGCTGCGTGTTGCGGATTGTTCCAGTCAAACTTGCTGCCGTCCTTCATCTCGTAGGCGCTGACCAGGTTTTCGGTCGGACAGGTATAGCCCGATCCGTTCTTGACGCCGATAGGATAGTTGGCCGACTCGAAGTGTGTGGTCTTTCCCTCCGGGTTACACAGGATGACCTCCGGGCTCTGATTGTTGGTGGCACCGAAAAGGTTGTTGTAGTCGGGGTCGATGGAGTAGCCGAGGACGGCCGACTGGCTGATCAGCTCGTAGGCTGCCGATGCTGCCGCCTTCCACCGGGCTACGTCGTTTGACGGGTTGAAGAGCGGACTGGCCATGTAGAGTGTGGCCCGCGACTTCAGCGCCAGCGCCACGCCCTTGCTGATGCGCTGCATGTTGGCGGCTGCTCCTGGCAGCTGGGTGGCCTGGTCGGGCAGTGACTTGGCCACGTCGGTGCATTCGTCTATGACAAATTTCAGAACCGTCTCGGCCGGTGTCTGCTCCACGGCGTTGGCCTCCTCCTTGGTCAGTGTCTTGGTGATGAGCGGCACGCTGCCGTAGCGTTTCACCAATTCGAAGTAGTAGTATGCGCGCAGGAAGCGCACTTCATACTGATAGTTGAGGTAGCTCTTGTACGTATCCTGGAAACCGTCCGAGTATTTCCAGTCGTCGAACGTCAGGTTCAGACAGTTCTCCAAGTAGAAGTTGGCGTCATGGATGGCCTTGTAGCAGTCGTCGAAGACGTCGTCCACCGTGTAGTTGGGCGACCAGCCGCCGTTGATAAACCGCTGGATGGTTGCCGTGGGATAGATGTGTATGGCATCGTCGGTGGCCGCGTCCTGCATGGCGTTGGATATTCCGGTCAATCCGTTGGGCAGATAGCTGTAGACCTGCGTGCAGAGCTGCGACACTTTCGCCGGGTCATAGAGCGTCTCCTCCTTGTCATAGTAGGTCGACTCACCGTTATCCAAGAAGTCGCAGCTGATAAAAAGACTGATGACACTGATGGTGATCATCGTTAGCTTCATATATTTCATTGCTGTCAATTTTTAAGGTTAGAACTTTAGATCGAAGCCGATCGCGTAGCGCGTCATGGACGGATGGCCCATGCCCATGTTCTCCGGATCCATGATCTTGATGTTGTCCACGCTCAGCAGATCGTAGGCGCGGATGTAGATCTTGGCATCACTCACATACTTCAACGGCCGCAGCAGCTGCTTGTCGAGCTTGTAGTAGAGTTCCAGCGTGCGCAGTTTGAGAAATGCGCCGCTCTTCACCCAGAGCGAGTTGCTGGTGTAGTTGTTGACCGATCCGGTCGAGGTCAGCCGGGGATAGAGGGCATTCGTGTTGCCCGGTGTCCATCGGTTGTTGTAGTATTCCGTTGACACGGTGCGGTTACTGTAGAGCGGGAAGTAGACGCCTGGCGTGTTGGTCAGCACGCTGACATTGCCCGTGCCCTGGAACAATGCATACACGCCTAAGCCCTTATACTCGGCGTTGAGGTCGAACGAGTAGTAGATCTCGGGGAATGGACTGTAGCCCAAGGCCGTCTGGTCATAGGAGTCGATCACTCCGTCGTTGTTCAGGTCCTTGTATCTGAGGTCACCCGGCTGCACGGCCGACAGGGTCTGCCTGACCTTGCGCTGGTCGATCTCCTCCTGACTCTGGTAGATTCCCTCCACCACATAGCCGAAGTACTGCCCGATGCGGCCGTCCGTGCGGCGCAGGTAGTCATAGGGACGGTATTCCTCATTCTGATTCACGATCCGGTTGCGCGTGAAAGAGAACGTTCCGCCGAGGCTGTATGTGAAGTCGTTCACATGTCCGGTCCAGTGGATGTCGGCCTCTATGCCGTGGTTGTTGACCACGCCCGTGTTCTCCTTTGATGCGGGCATCCCGAACAGGGAGGATATTTTGCCGGCCGTTCCGATCAGGATATCCGTACGGTGATCATAGAAGTAGTCGAGCGTGACGGACAGTTTCTTGAAAGCCCGCAGATCCATTCCGACATTCAGCTTGTGCGACTTCTCATACGTCAGGTCGGCTATGCCCAATTGGGTGATCATCAGTCCGTTCGTCTTGGCGGGTGTCTTGCCGAAGAAGAAGGATCCTCCGGTCTCGTACATGTCGATATACAGGTCGTTCGCATAGTCGGCCCGCCCGGCGATACCATAGCTGGCACGCAGCTTGAGCAGGTCCAACCAGTCGCGGCGGGCAAAGTTTTCCTCCGACACAACCCATCCGGCGCCTATCGCCGGGAAGAATCCCCAGCGCTTGCCGGGCTTCAGTATGCTCGATGCAGAGCCCGAGAGCGACAGGTCAAGCAGGTATCTATGGTTGTAGGCATAGTGCACTTGCCCGATCAGGTCAATGAACGAGTAGGTCGTGTTCTTCCCTTTGCCCGACAGCTTGTCCATCCCATACTGTGCCGTAGCTGACAGCGCGTGGAGGCTCCAGTTCCTTTCGTAGTTCAGAAACGCAAGGAAATTGAAGTGGTTGCGTGACGCCCCGACGGAGTGGCTGGCACTCAAGGCCGTCTCGTTGCGCAGGTTCTTGTAGGAGTAAGCGGCGGTCTCCCAGTCGTAGAACGTCTGTTCGTAGCCGTATTTGCGCGCGTTTCCGTCCCAGTAGGAGGCACTGTTGTCCAACCCGAGGCGTGCTCCGGCCGACAGACCTTCCAACAGAAAGCCCAAGTCCTGTGTCAGCTTCAGGTCCGCATAGAAGTTTCTTTGCTGCGAACGCGCATAGCCCGTACCCGAGATCATGGCCACGGGGTTGGTGCTGATGTCCGTTGTGCCGGCCCAGACGTTATGGTCATTCTTGATCGGAAAGGCTCCGGCTGGCACCGTGTAGAGCGCGGAGAAGATGTTGGCGATCGTCTCATTGGGGCGGTTATGCTCCGAGAACGTGCCGAACATGTTCAGTTGCAGCTTCGTCCGCTGGCTCAGATCAATGTCCAAATTGGTGCGGATGTTCAGCTTCGAGTACTTGAACTGGGTCGAATAGCCTTCATTGTCATTTGTCGGTTTCAGTATGCCGTTGTCGTTGAGATAGTTCAGCTGGGTGAAATATTTCACATATTGTCCGCCTCCGGTAGCCGAGAAGGTGATGTTGTTGCCGTTGCTTGCGTTGCGGAGTGATTCCCCCCACCAGTCCACATTCGGATAGACCGATGGCAAGGTACCGTTTCTGAATGCGTCAAGTTCCCCGTCACTGTAGCGCGGATTCAGTCCGTCGTTGCGCATTCCTTCGTTCAAGGCTTGGGCGTAGGTATAGCCATCCGCCAACTCAGGCTTGCGGAAGGGCTTCGCCATGTTGAATTCGTAAGCGAATCTGATCTGCGGCTTGCTTGTCGTTCCGCGTTTCGTCTTCACCTGGATGACGCCGTTCGCGCCGCGCATGCCATAGAGGGCGGTCGAGACGGCATCCTTCAGAACCGTGATACACTCGATCTCGTCCATCGAGATCTGGCCTAAGTCGCGCTCGAAGCCGTCGACCAGCACTAACGGACTCTTCGTACTGAGCGTCCCGTAGCCTCTTACGAACAGGTCGCCCGTCGTTTCCCAGGCTGCCCCTTGGCTTTGCAGTGCCTGCAGACCGGGTATCAGGCCGTACAGGGCGTTGCGTGGGCTGATCTCCTTTCGGTGAGATAGCTCTGCCGCTGTGGTGATGGCGGTCGCCGTCGTCGACTCTTTCAGTCCGACGGAAACATCCCGCCCATATTCAATAGGGTACTGATCTTTGTGCGATGTCAGACTGTCGGTCTGGGCAGACAGCTGCATCGGCAGTAAGAGAATCCCTGCGATATATACTTTGAAGTTCATTTTCATTGCAATTAAGGTTATACATTGTTATTCCCAACCGGGATTTTGCACCAGCCCGTAGCCTTTGTTGACTTCCTTGGAGGGGAACGCACTCAGGCACATACGAGGCTCCCAGCCCGACTTCCACCATGATCTGGAGTATTTGGTCAGGGCAAACGGAGCGAAGACATATTCCTTCGTCGTCTTGTGTTTGTAGACATGGAGACCGTGGAGCGGGGTCTCAAAGACGTCGTATTTCTTCCAGCGGATCAGGTCGAAGAACCGTACCTCCTCGTAAGCGAACTCGACCGCACGCTCGTGAAGCAGTGCCTCGCGGAACGCCTCCTTGCTCATGCCGGTCTTTAATGCAGGCATATTGACCCGAGCACGCACAGCGTTGACATATTGGTAGGCTTCTGCCGTGGGGCCGTCGTTCAGCTCATTCAGCGCCTCGGCATAGTTCAGGTAAACCTCTGCCAATCGCATGGTCGGCCATTGAACGGGCCTTGTATAGGCTGCCGTGTTTCTGTCCAATCCCCATTTGCGGCATGCGAGTCCGGTGGCGAGGCTCAATTGGTGCATCCGCCCCTGCATCCAGTCTGCTCCCTTGGGATAGTTGGCCTTGTCGTCCGGCTTCTCTTCGGTCATGGCAGCTGTGCGGCCGTTATACCGGTCACCGTCCAAGACGAAGTTTTCATATAGACGCGGATCGCGGTTTTTGAACGGATTCTTGGCCATTTCGGGATCTTTCCAGTCGAATGGGCGACCATCCGCCATCTCGAACATGTCGAAGAACTCCTTTGTCGGGCAGTATGCGCCCCATCGGAGTGCCTTGTCAAACTGTGAGTTGTTATTCGTGCTGACATAGTTGCGGCGGCTTGCAATCAGCGTTTCCGTATTGCCCCGGTCGAAATAGGCGCTCGTGTAGGCTTCGCGGACATCTGCGATGCCCTTGTCTCCGGCCTGTACCAACTTATAATAACCATTGCTGTTGAGCGCGTCGAAGAAAGCCTTGCAGGCGTCGGCGGCCAATTTCCAGCGGTTCTTGTCATAGTTGCCGAACCAGGTCATTTTCTTCTCGGATGCCTCTCCGTTGGCAAAAGGAGCGTCCGCATTGAACAGCGGGCTTGCGGCGAAGAGCAGCACGCGCGTCTTGAGGGCCATGGCTCCGGCCTTCGTCATGCGGCCGTCCCAGTTCTCGAGTTCGTCTTCGGGAATGTTCCAGGGGAAATCCTTGTTGGCGATCGCGTCGTCAAGCAGTTTCACGATGAATTCTACCGTCTCCTGCAGCGTGGCCCGTGCGGGGAACGTAGCGTCGTTGCCGGCAATCGCGTGGTCGATGAGGGGTAGTGCGCCGTAGTGGCGAAGCATGTGCGCATAGAACACGGCGACCATCATCTTGACTTCTGCCTTGAGGCGGGATTTCTCCTGCTGGTCCATGTCAGGCACCCTGTCAACGTTCTCATAGAACAGCCAGGCGTGCCGGATGCCCGTCCATATGCCCGACGCAGAAAACTGCATCTTGGTCCGGTTGGCGTTGACCGTGGTGTTATCTTCGACAGATGCGTTGTAGAGACCGGGATAATAGGTGTTCGAGAGGGCTGAGTAGCCGATGTTGTCATAGTTGAGATCGGTGAGTCCTTCTATCGTGCTCATGCACATCTGGGTCCAGAAGCCCGGGGTTTCCATGCCGTACGGGATATACTGATAGCTGCGCCAGAGCACGCGGCGAGCGTATTCGGCCTTACCGAAAATGGTGTCTATCGTCACATCCGTGCTGGGCGGCTTCTGCAGGAAGTTCTCTCCCAACGCCATGTCTTCACAGGACACGGTGCCCATGACGGTCAGCACACCGGCCATCAGGCTCAATATTTTATTTCTTGTCTTCATCTTTCGCTTGTTTTAAAAACCGATATTAAGTCCGAAATTGAGTACCTTGATCAGCGGATAGGTCCTTCCATCCGGGTTGGCTTCAGGATCGGAGACCTTCAGGTTGTCAAAGGTGAGCAGGTTGTAGCCCGACACTGCCACGCGCAGCGTGTTCAGCCGCAATGATCGGGTGATGCGTTTCGGGAACGAATAGCCGATCTCGATGTTCTTCAGACGCACGTAGGAAGCGTTGCGGAGCCACAGATCGGAGTCGAGATAGTTATGCGACTTGCTGCGCAGGGAGATGGCGGGTGCAGTGGCAGCATCGCCTTTCTCCGGCGTCCAGGCATCGTCAATCATGTAGCGCATGAGACTCCAGTTGTTCATTTCACCAAATGGGATGCGATAAGGGAGACTCAACAGGCGCGACGTCTGAAACGCCCCGGCGAAGGTGACGCTGAAGTCGAGACCCTTCCATGAAAGTCCCATGTTCACGCCGAGCGAGTAGAGCGGATAGTTCGGATAACCGATGTCGCGCACGTCCTTCTCATCTATCTTCAAGTCTCCGTTGAGATCCTTGTACTTCACGTCGCCTGCCAAGGGGATGAAGCCGCTGCCTTGGTCGGCGATACCGCCTTCCTTGCCTCTCAGCTGGTCATACTTGGCTGCCTCTTCTTCAGTGAAGAAGCCGTCGAAGACATAGCCGAAGCTCTGACCGACGGGTTTTCCGGTGCGCTGCATCCATTCATACGGATAAGTGATCTCATCCGAGAAGATGATCTTGTTCTTTGCATAAGAGAGGTTTCCACCTATATAATATCTGACGTCCTTCACCTTGTCCTCCCAGCGCAGGCTCAATTCGTAACCCTTGTTGTTGACCTTGCCGAGGTTGACGGTCGGCAACTGTACGGCCAAGTAGACCGGTATGACACCACGGGAGATGAGGATATTGCGCCGGTGCTCGATGAAATAGTCAAAGTTGACGGACAGTCTGTCGCCGAGAAGTTTCATGTCTACACCGTAGTTCTGCTTTGTGGCGGTCTCCCAGGTGACATCAGGATTGCCCAGCTTGCCTTCCGAAGCGCCCGGCACTTTGGTGCTGGTGGTCGTTCCGAAGCTGTAGCTTCCGGAACTGATCACATAGGTGTCGGGCAGGTAGAGGAACCGCGAACTGTCCGTGGTGATGTCGTTTCCGACCTTACCGAACGACACTCGGAACTTCAGATAGTCGATGGCGCTGCGCAGAGGCTTGAAGAAAGGCTCCTCTGAAGCGATCCATCCCAACGACCCGGCGGGGAAGAAGCCGAACCGGTGACCCTTTGCGAAGTTCTCGGAACCGTTGTAACCCATGCTGAAGTCGACCAGATACTTGGTCATGTAGTCATAAGTGGCGCGCCCGACTAAGCCCACATAGCTTCGCGGAATGTCCTCGTAGGTTGACGAGGGATAGTATTTCATCGTCTGGTTGTACATTGCCAGTGCCGAGACATGATGCTGCCCGAAGTTGCGCTTGTAGTTGAAGGCGCCCTCTACGTACCAGTTCTTGGAGAGGCCGTCAGACTCCGAGAAGCCCAGTTTCTGATAGGTCTGCACCAACTTAAGTGCAACGTCGCCCTCTGGTGTCGTCACCGCCTCATAGAGAGGTTCGCGGCCCTCCCGCCGTTTGACGATGGTGACACCGCTGTTGTAGGCTGCCTTGACGTGAAAGTCAAGCCCCTTGGTCAGGAAGTCCAACCGTTGGGTCAGCGTGAAGTCGAAGTTCAATGTGTTGTTGGCGGTTGTATTGTAGCCCTTGCCGTAGTAGATGTTGAGGCCGTCCTGCAGGTTTCCGACCTTGAACTGGTTGTTATTCATCCGGATACGCTTGCCGTCCACGAGCCCGGCGCCACTGAACGGAACCGTACTGTACAGGTCTCGGAAGAGGAAAGTGATCGAACTCGACGAGCCGTTGTTGTAGTTGGGCTCCCTGCGGTTGTTCAGGTAGCCTCCGAGATTGATCTGGGCCGTTGTCGTCTTGGTCACGTTGATGTCCAAGTTGACGCGGTAGTTATAGCGATTGTATTTGAATCCCTTGTCGTTACGGTTTTCGAAGACTTTGAAAAGACCCTCTTGGGTGAACACGCCCAATGACGCAAAGTACTTCACGCGATCCGTTCCACCGGAGATATTGAAGTTGTGTTGCGACTGCACGGCCGCGTTGCGGATCATCAGGTCTGTCCAGTTGACATCGGGATGGGTCAGCGGACTGCTGTGCGTACGGAACTTCTCCAAGTCGTCCTCGGTGAATGCGAGCATATTCTCAGCCACACCATCGTGGAGCTGAGCTTTGTTGAACGCGCTCGCCCACTCATAGCTGTTGGCGAATTCCGGCACACGCGACGGCAGCTGAACGCCCACCGATGACGAGAAGTTGAGACGTGGCTTGTTCTTGGTGCCGCGCTTTGTTGTCACAAGGATGACGCCGTTGGCACCGCGCACGCCGAAGACGGCCGTTGCAGAAGCGTCTTTCAGAACCGTGATATTTTCCACTTCGTTAGGGTCGATCTGCGTGAATGACCGTTCCACACCATCCACCAAGATGAGCGGCTGGGACAGGGAAGTGCTCAGGGAGCCTACACCACGGATGAACAGTTGGGCGTTGTCGGCGCCCGGCTGGCCGCTCGTCTGCACGCTGGACAGGCCGGAGATCTTGCCCGTCAGCGCGTTGCTCATGCTTGCTACGGGTGATTTCAGGAGCTCTTGGCTGTTGACTGATGACAGCGCACCGGTCACGGTCACCTTCCGGGTGGTGCCATAGGCGATCACTTGGACATCATCCAAGGCTACGGCACTTTCCTGCAGCCTTACCTGCAGATTGCTCTCGCCCCTGAAGACGATTACTTTCGGCTCGTAGCCCACGCTCGAGATCTCGAGTCTTGCGCCTGCCGGCACCTTCAGGTGAAACACGCCGTTGATGTCTGTGATCGTTCCGGCCTTTGAACCGACGACCTTTACAGATGCCCCGACTATGGCCCCCATTTCGTCCGAAACCGTTCCTTGGACGTCAATCAGCTTGTCCTGCTGGTTGACACCATGTACGACGTTTCCGGATGCATACATTGAGGAAAAGGGCAAAGATCCGAATAGCAGTAGGATGACACTGCATTGAACAATTTGTCTTTTCATGTACATTACATCTAAATATTAAATGATCGGAGTGAATAGATTCCGAATAGGTTGAGCTGTTAAATGCTTTCGATGGTGAATTGGCAAGGTCGGTTAGATTTAAAGTTAATTTTCGGCTACAAAGATAATAAAAAGTTAACATCCCGGGCGTATAATTCTGTTCAATTAAGTTACAATTTTGTTCAAAAAGGCCGTGTAATGGCCTGTCTGCGGACCATCCATCCGGAAATTGGAAATGGGCAGTCGGGAGAGTAGCGTGGGGGAGTGTTTCGGTCCTATATCATCGCCCCGCCCTCGGAAAGGGGCGGGTGAGGCTCTCTCTTCCCCTACATTTTCGCTCCCGGTTTGTTGTAGGATTACGGGAAAAAACGTATATTTGTCGTGAAAAAAATCTACCGGAACATGAACAAGACCATTCTCCCCCGTGATCTGCTCACCCTCATCCTGCTCGTCATGGCAGCCTGCGCGATGGCGCAGGAACGTGAAATCAACCTGCGTGAGTGGCAATTCTCACGCGACAGCATCCATTGGCAGACCGTCAGCGTGCCA